>JARXKK010000017.1:1927-39597 GCA_030278895.1 Acidobacteriota bacterium | reverse complement strand
CAGGTGCGGCGCGGCCGCGAGATGCACTGGATCCGCATCGACCGCTACTACGAGGGTGCGCCCGGGAACCCGGCCGTGCACAACCAGCCCGTCATGTGCATGCACTGCGAGCAGGCCCCCTGCGAGGTCGTCTGCCCCGTCGCCGCCACGACCCACAGCGAGGAAGGCATCAACGAGATGACCTACAACCGCTGCATCGGGACGAAGTACTGCTCGAACAACTGCCCCTACAAGGTGCGGCGGTTCAATTTCTACGACTACAACAAGGACAAGCACCTCCCCGTCCTCACGATGCTCGCGAACCCGAACGTCACGGTTCGCCAGAAGGGCGTCATGGAGAAGTGCAACTACTGCATCCAGCGCGTGAACCGCGCGCGCATGGACGCCGAGAAGGAAAACCGGAGGGTCCGGGACGGCGAGGTCCTGACGGCCTGCCAGCAAGTCTGCCCGACGGAGGCGCTCGTCTTCGGCGACGTCAACGACCCGGCCTCGAAGGTCACGAAGCTGAAAGCGGAACAGCTCAACTACGGGATGCTCGCGGAGCTGAACACGCGCCCCAGAACCACCTATCTCGCGAAACTCACGAACCCGAATACAGATTTCTGATGTCCGCCGAAGCCGACCGCCCGCCCGTCATCGCTCCCGGCTACACGCCGGCGACGGTCACCGACAAGATCGCCGCGGTCGTCCTCCGGAAGACGCCGAAGTGGTGGTACGCCGGCTTCGCGATCTCGTTCCTCGCGGCCCAGCTCCTCTTCGTCACGATGGCGAAGCTGCTCGTCGAGACGGTCGGGATCTGGGGCATCAACATTCCCGTCGCCTGGGGCATCGACATCGTCAACTTCGTCTGGTGGATCGGCATCGGCCACGCCGGAACGCTCATCTCCGCGATCCTTCTCCTCCTTCGCCAGCAGTGGCGCACGTCCATCAACCGGTTCGCCGAGGCGATGACGCTCTTCGCGGTCGCCGCCGCCGGGCAGTTCGTCCTGTTCCACACGGGCCGCCAGTGGCTGGCCGTTTACTGGCTGTTCCCGTACCCGAACACGATGGGTCTCTGGCCGCAGTTCCGGAGCCCCCTCATGTGGGACGTCTTCGCCGTCTCGACGTACGCCACGATCTCGGCTCTCTTCTGGTTCGTGGGGCTCATCCCCGACCTCGCCACGCTGCGCGACCGCAGCAAGCACTGGTTCGGGAAGATCACGTACGGAATGCTCGCGATGGGCTGGCGCGGCTCGGCGCGGCACTGGCACAACTACGAGACGGCGAGCCTCCTCCTCGCGGGCCTCGCGACGCCGCTCGTCGTCTCCGTGCACACCGTCGTGAGCTTCGACTTCTCGGTCGGCATCATCCCCGGCTGGCACGCCACGATCTTCCCGCCCTACTTCGTCGCGGGCGCCATCTACTCCGGCTTCGCCATGGTCATGACGCTCTCGATCCCGCTCCGCAAGGTGTTCGGGCTCGAGGACTTCATCACGATGCGCCACCTGCAGAACATGGCCAAGATCATGCTCGCGACGGGTTTGATCGTGGCCTACGGCTACGGCATCGAGCTGTTCATGGCGTGGTACAGCGGCAACACGTTCGAACAGTACATGGTCCACAACCGCATCCTCGGGCCGTACGGCTGGATCTGGTTCCTGCTCATCCTCTGCAACGTGATCACGCCGCAGTTCCTGTGGCTGAAGAAGGTCCGCAACTCGGTCGTCGGCCTCTTCGTCATCTCGATCATCGTGAACATCGGCATGTGGTTCGAGCGCTTCGTCATCATCGTGACGAGCCTCCACCGCGACTTCCTGCCGTCCTCGTGGGACATGTACACGCCGACGAAGTGGGACTGGTCCTTCTTCGTGGGATCGCTCGGCCTCTTCTTCTCGCTCATGTTCCTTTTCATCCGATTTCTGCCCGTGATCTCCATCTTCGAGATGCGCACGATCGCGAAGGGCGAGGATCCGGCCTCGGCCGACACCAAGGAAATGGCAGGGCGGCCATGAAGGGAATCCTCGGAAGGCTCTTCGCGCGCGGGGTCATGCCCGAGTTCGGAACGCCGGGGCCGCGCATCGCGGGCGGCGAGCTGCCGGCGCACCTCTACGGGGTGATCGCCGAGTTCGCGAACGCGGAGGAGCTGCTCCACGGGGTCCACGAGGTCCGCAAGGACGGCTATCAGGTCATGGAGGCCTACACGCCCTACCCGATCGAGGAGCTGAACGACGCGATCGGGCACGGCCCTTCACGCGTCCCCCTGCTCGTTCTCCTGGGCGGGATCTGCGGCGCGATCTTCGGCTTCGGCCTCCAGTACTGGGCCTCGGTGATCGAATACCCGCTCAACATCGGCGGGCGCCCGTACAACAGCTGGGTGTCGTTCATCCCGATCACGTTCGAGTGCACGATCCTCTTCGCGGGAATAGCCGCCGTCCTCGGGATGCTCGTCCTGAACGGGCTGCCGATGCCGTACCACCCCGTATTCTCCGTGCCGCGGTTCCAGCTCGCATCGCGCGACCGCTTCTTCCTCATGATCCTCGCCCGCGACCCGCGCTTCCGCGCCGGCGACACCTTCCGCTTCATGGAGACGCTCGGCGCGAGCCACGTCTCGGACGTGGAGGACTGATGCGCCGCGTCCTCTTCCTCACGGGCGCCCTCGTCCTCGCCGGCTGCCGGAACGACATGCACCAACAGGCCAAGATCACGCCCTACCGCGAGAGTACGTTCTTCGCGGACGGCGCCTCGGCCCGCCCGCTGCCCGACGGCACCGTCGCGCGCGGCTTCCTCAACGCCGACGCGGCCCTTTACCGCGGTCAGGGGCCGGACGGAAAGTTCGTCGAGAAGATCCCGGTTCCGCTCACGCGCGAGCTGCTTCTTCGCGGTCAGGAGCGCTTCGACATCTACTGCTCGCCCTGCCACGGCCGCACGGGCGAGGGCCAGGGCATGATCGTGCAGCGCGGCTTCAAGCGGCCGATGTCGTACCACATCGAACGCCTCCGGGCCGAGCGCGCGGGTTACTTCTTCGACGTCATGACGAACGGCTTCGGCCAGATGTCGAGCTACGCCGCGCAGGTGCCGCCCGACGACCGCTGGGCGATCGTCGCCTGGATCCGCACCCTCCAGGCCTCCCACAACATGCCAAGAGAATTTCTTAGAAAGGAAGATGAAGAACAGCTGAACTCCGCGGCGAGCGAGTCCTCCCCCTCTTCCCCATCTAAGAAATCTTCTCTTCCTCCCTCTTCCTCCGAAACAAAATGACCGAATCCCACGTCCCCCCGCCCACCGCCGATCTCGCCGCCCTCGGGCGGCGCAGCCTCGTCGTCGGCGCACTCTTCACCCTGATCTCGCTCGTCGGTCTCGCGACCAACCCCGCGCAGTTCTACCGCTCCTACCTCGTGGCGTTCGCGGACGTCCTCGGCGTCGCCCTCGGAAGCCTCGCGATCCTGATGCTGCACCACTTGTCGGGCGGCGCGTGGGGCCTCGTCATCCGGCGCATCCTCGAGGCGTCGTCGCGCACGATTTCGTTCGTCGCTCTCTTTGCCGTGCCGCTCTTCTTCGGTCTCAAGCACCTGTATCCGTGGGCCGATCCCGCCCGCGTCGCGGGCGACGAGATCCTGAGGCACAGGGCCATCTACATGAACCCGACCGGGGTCGCCATTCGACTCGCCGTGGCTCTCCTCCTGTGGACCGTCTTCGCGCAGGCGCTGAGCCGCATGTCGAAAAAGCAGGACGAGGCGCCCGACGCAGGCCTCGAGCGGAAGATGCAGCTCGTCGCGGCGCCCGGGCTCGCGCTCTACTGCCTCCTCGTCACCGTCGTCGCGATCGACCTCCTCATGTCGCTCGACCCGCACTGGTTCTCCGCGATCTACGGCGTGTACGTGGTCGGTGGGCAGGCGCTCGCGGGTCTCGCGTTCACGCTCCTCGCATGCCTCTTCCTCGCGCGGCGAGGACCGATGGCGGACGTCCTGCAGCCCCGGCACGTGCACGATCTCGGAAAGCTCCTCCTCGCGTTCACGATGCTCTGGGCCTACTTCGCCCTCTCGCAGTTCCTCATCATCTGGTCGGGCAACCTGCCGGAAGAGATCGGCTTCTTCAAGGACCGGCTCACCGGCGGCTGGGGCATCGTGTCTCTCGCGCTCGCGCTCTTCCACTTCGCCCTGCCGTTCGTCTTCCTGCTCTCGCGCAACTTCAAGCGCGACCTCGGACGGCTGGTCTGGGTCGCCATCCTTCTCCTCTTCATGCGCTGGCTGGATCTCTACTGGCTCGTCGCGCCCGCGTTCCATCCCGGGAAGCTGAGCCCCCACTGGCTCGACCTCACGACCCCGGTCGCGCTTTTCGGCATCTGGCTCTGGGCGTTCACGCGGCAGCTCGCCGTGCGTCAGCTGCTCCCCGTCAACGACTCCGGCCTCGCGGCCGCGCTCGAGGTGCACGCCCATGACTGAGCGGCACCCCGTCGATCGGCCCGAAGGCGGCGCGCACGAAGGCGCCGGCGGCGCCGTGGACCACGAGCTCGACATCCGGGGCATCCTGATCTTCGTCTTCGGCCTCATCGGCGTGACTCTCGTCGTGCTCGCGCTCATGTGGGGGCTCGCCAAACACGAGAAGGCCTCGCTCGTGAAGAAAGATCCGCCTCCGCCCGCCCTGGAAGCCGCGCGCGAGACGTACGTGCCGCCCGGACCCAACCTCCAGCGAAATCCCTCCGCCGACATGGCCGCTTTCCGCGCCGCCGAAGAACTCGACCTCACGAATTGGGCCTGGGTCGACAAGGAAAAGGGCGTCGCGCGCGTGCCGGCCCTGCGCGCGATGGAGATCGTCCTGTCCCGCGGTCTTCCGACGCCGCCCCCGATGCCGCCACCCGTTCCTGTCGAGGCTCCGCAGTGAGCCGCGTCTCCCTTCGAGCGGCCGCGCTCCTGACGCTGCTTCTCGCGTCCGCGCTCCCGCTCGCCGCGACGGGGACCACCGATCCGCACCTGCCGGAGGCCCCGCTGCCGCCTCCCCCGAAGGACGTGGGTCTCGACCAGCGCCTCGGCGAATCGATCCCGCTCGACCTCGTCTTCCACGACGAGGCCGGCAAGGACGTCCGCCTCTCGCAGTACTTCGGGAAGCGGCCGGTCGTCCTGTCGCTCGTCTATTTCAACTGCCCGATGCTTTGCGGCATGACGACCGACGGCCTCGTGCGCAGCGTGCGGGCGCTCCGCTTCGAGCCGGGCACCGACTACGAGATCCTCTCCGTCAGCTTCGACCCGAAGGAGACGCCCGAGATGGCGTCCGAGAAGAAGCGCACCGTGATGGCGCAGTACGGCCGCAAGAGCGGCCCCGTCGGATGGCACTTCCTGACGGGCGACGCGGCGTCGATCGCGGCGCTCACGAAGGCCGTCGGCTTCCGTTACGTGTGGGATGCCGAGCAGAAGCAGTTCGCGCATGCGACGGGCGTGACGCTGCTGACGCCGCAGGGCCGCGTCTCGCGATATTTCTTCGGGATCGAGTACCCCGCCAAGGATCTCCGCCTCGGGCTCATCGAGGCGTCGGAGGAAAAGATCGGCAACGTCGTCGACCAGCTCCTGCTCCTCTGCTACCACTACGACCCGAAGACGGGCCGCTACACGGCCGCCGTGCGCAACCTCCTGCGGGGCGGCGCGGCGCTGACACTCGTGGCCCTCGCGGGCTTCGTGACGATCATGCTGCGCCGTGAGCGCCGGCGCGCGAACGCGGAAAGGCCGCTCCGATGATCCCGAGCTCCCCCGTCCTTCCGGATCAGGCGTCGGACGTCGCACGCTCCGTCGACCACCTCATGCTCTTCGCGCTCTCGGGGCTCGTCGTGTTCTCCACGCTCATCGCGGTCCTCGTCCTCGTCTTCATGGTGAAGTACCGCCGCACGAGCGCCAACCAGGTCGGGATCGACATCTACGAGACGAATCCGAAGTCCCACATCCTCGAGCTCGTCTGGTCCGTGATCCCGCTCGGCCTCCTCCTCGTCCTCTTCGGGTGGGGCACGAAGGTCTTCTTCGAGCAGAACCGCCCGCCGGCGGGCGCCGCCCAGTACTGGGTCACGGGGCGCCAGTGGATGTGGAAGATCCAGCACCCGGACGGCCGCCGCGAGATCAACGAGCTCCACGTCCCCGTCGGCCGGGCCGTGCAGCTGAAGATGATCTCCGAGGACGTCATCCACGACTTCTTCGTCCCCGCGTTCCGCATCCACGTGGACGTCCTCCCCTCGCGCTACACGACGTACTGGTTCAAGGCGAACCGGACGGGCACGTTCCACCTTTTCTGCGGCCAGTACTGCGGCGTCGAGCACTCGAAGATGGTCGGCTCCATCATCGTGATGGAGCCGCGCGCCTACGAAGCGTGGCTCGCGGGCGAGAAGACCGGTCCCTCTGCGACGGGCGTCGCTTCCGGCGAAGAGCTTTTCGTCTCGAAGTCCTGCAACACGTGCCACCGGCCGGACAGCTCGGCGCGCGCGCCGGTCCTGAACGGCCTCTGGGGGACGCAGGTCTCCCTCAACGACGGCACGAAGGCCGTCGCGAACGACGACTACATCCGCGAGTCGATCCTGAATCCCGGCGCGAAGGTCGTGCAGGGCTACCAGCCCGTCATGCCGACGTTCCGGGGACAGATCTCCGAGGAGGAGCTCATCCAGCTCGTGAACCACATCAAATCTCTCAAGGGCGCGCCCGCGGAGGCCGGAAAATGACCACGACACCGTCCACGCTGCCGGACGGCGGCCCGCGCACCCACTACCTCAATGCCGCGTACGGCCTCAAGTCGTGGCTCCTGACGCGCGACCACAAGCGCATCGCGCTCCTCTACCTCGTCTCGGTCAGCGTCTTCTTCGCGCTGGGCGGGTTCATGGCGGTCCTCATCCGGATGGAGCTCGCGACGCCGGAGGGCGACTTCTTCCAGCCGGACATCTACAACCGCCTCTTCACGATGCACGGCGTCCTGATGATCTTCTTCTTCCTGATTCCCGGGATCCCGGCCGTCCTCGGGAACTTCCTGATCCCGCTCATGATCGGCGCGAAGGATCTCGCGTTCCCGCGGATCAACCTCTTCTCGTGGTACCTGTACTCGATCGGCGGCGCCCTGACGCTGTGGGCGCTCCTGCACGGCGGCGTGGACACCGGCTGGACGTTCTACACGCCGCTCTCGACGAACTACGTGTCGACGTCCGTGCTCACCGTCGGGGTCGGCATCTTCATCGCAGGTTTCTCATCGATCCTGACGGGGCTCAACTTCGTCGTCACGATCCACCGGATGCGCGCGCCAGGCATGACGTGGTTCCGCCTGCCTCTCTTCGTGTGGGGACACTACGCGACGAGCATCATCCAGATCCTCGGAACGCCGGTCGTCGCCATCACGATCCTTCTCATCGCGGCCGAGCGCGTCTTCCACGTCGGCGTCTTCGACCCGAAGATCGGCGGCGACCCGGTGCTATTCCAGCATCTCTTCTGGTTCTACTCTCACCCGGCCGTCTACATCATGATTCTGCCCGCCATGGGCGTCATCTCGGAGCTCGTGGCCACGTTCTCGCGCAAGCCCATCTTCGGATACAAGTTCGTCGCGTTCGCGTCGATCGGGATCGCGGTCCTCGGCTTCCTCGTGTGGGGACACCACATGTTCGTGGCGGGCCAGTCGATCTACGCGGGGGTCATCTTCTCGGTCCTCTCGATGCTCGTCGCGGTCCCGTCCGCGATCAAGGTTTTCAACTGGACGGCCACGCTCTACAAGGGCTCGATCTCATGGGACACGCCGATGCTCTACGCGCTCGGCTTCATCGGCCTCTTCACGATCGGAGGCCTCACGGGCGTGATGCTCGCGACGCTCGGAATCGACGCGCACGTGCACGACACGTACTTCATCATCGCCCACTTCCACTACATCATGGTCGGCGGCGCGATCATGGGCTACCTGGGCGGCCTCCACTACTGGTGGCCGAAGATCACGGGCCGCATGTACCCCGTGTTCTGGTCGAAGCTCTCGGCGCTCGTCGTCTTCGTGGGGTTCAACGTCACGTTCTTCCCGCAGTTCATCCTCGGCTACCTCGGCATGCCCCGGCGGTACCACTCCTATCCGCCCGAGTTCCAGGTCCTGAACGTCATGTCGTCTGCCGGCGCGACCGTCCTCGGGCTCGGCTACCTCATGCCCCTCATCTACTTCACCTGGTCGATGCGGTACGGCCCGAAGGCGCCCGCGAACCCTTGGGGCGCGACGGGTCTCGAATGGCAGACGACCTCGCCGCCCCCCGTCCTCAACTTCGAGACCCCTCCCGTCGTCACCACGGCGCCCTACACGTACCCCGTGGCTGCGAATGCCCCCGAGGTGAGAAGTGTCTGAGGACAGCCCGGGTCTCGCCCACCACTTCGACAGCTACGAGCAGCAGAAGGACTCCGCGACGCTGGGAATGTGGACCTTCCTCGTCACGGAGATCCTGTTCTTCGGCGGGCTCTTCGCGGCCTACGGTCTCTATCGAACGAGCTACCCCGCGGCCTTCCGCGCGGGCAGCCACGAACTCGACATCACACTCGGGTGCTTCAACACGGTCGTCCTGATCGCGAGCTCGCTCACGATGGCGCTCGCCGTGCGCGGCGGCCAGACGGGCCGCGGGAAGCTCGCCTCGGTGCTGCTCGTCCTCACGATGGTGCTCGGCACCGTCTTCCTCGTCGTGAAGGGCTTCGAGTACCACGACAAGTTCGTGCACCACCACATTCCCGGACCGTCGTTCCACTTCGAAGGGCCCGAGTCGAACCACGTCCAGATGTTCTTCGTGCTGTATTTCGCGATGACGGGCCTCCACGCGCTCCACATGATCATCGGGATCCTTCTCGTCGGCTACGTCGCGAAGAGGGCCTGGTCGGGCGCGTACACGCCCCAGAACTACAACTTCCTCGAGGGGACGGGCCTGTATTGGCACTTCGTCGACCTCGTGTGGATCTTCCTCTTCCCGCTCCTCTACCTCATCGGGAGGCACTGATGTCCGTGTCCAGCCACGTCCAGCCTCTCAAGACTTACTTCGGAATCTTCGGGGCGCTCATGATCCTCACGGCGCTCACCGTCGGGGCGGCGTTCATCAACCTCGGACCCGCGAACAACTTCGTGGCGCTCGCGATCGCCGTACTGAAGTCGACGCTCGTCATCCTCTACTTCATGCACGTGAAGGGGAACACGAAGCTCGTGCCGGTCATCATCCTCTCCGGCGTGTTCTTCCTGTTTATCCTCTTCCTGCTCCTGGCCGCGGACTACGGCACGCGCGGCTGGCTCGGGGTGCCGGGGCGGTAACCCCCGGACGAGGCGCAAGGCGCCGCGTGCGACCTGAGCGCTCGAAGGTCGATGAGCCTAGAATGTTGAAAGGCGGTCTCAAAGACAACCTGTGCGGTTCTCTCCCGGAACCCGTCTGGGCCCCTACGAGCTCATTGGCCTTCTCGGGGCCGGTGGCATGGGTGAGGTATATCGCGCGCGTGACCCGCGTCTGAACCGCGATGTCGCGGTGAAGGTGCTGCCGTCCGAGGTGTCGAGCGACTCCGGCCGCCTCCGCCGCTTCGAGCAGGAGGCCCGCGCAGCCGGCGCCCTCAACCACCCCAACGTCCTGGCCGTCTACGACATCGGGAGCCACGAAGGCGTCCCTTACGCCGTGTCAGAGCTTTTGGAAGGGGAAACGCTCCGCGACCGCCTGGCAGAAGGAGCGCTCACTCCCCGTAAGGCGGTCGACTTCGCCGTGCAGATCGCCCACGGACTGGCCGCGGCCCACGAAAAAGGCATCGTCCACCGGGACCTCAAGCCGGAGAACCTCTTCGTTACCAAAGAGGGCCGGGTCAAAATCCTGGACTTTGGCCTGGCCAAGCTCCTCGAACCCGAGTCCGTTGGATCCCAAGCGGGAACGGGGACCGCGAAGAACGAGATTCTCGGGACGGTTGGTTACATGTCTCCGGAACAGGTCAAGGGACTGGCCGTGGACCACCGTGGCGACATCTTTGCCTTCGGCGCAGTTCTCTACGAGATGCTCTCCAAGCGGAGAGCGTTCCAGAAGGAGACCGGGGCGGAGACGCTGGCTGCGATTCTGACGGAGGACCCTCCGGATCTCTCGGCCGGTGATCCGGGCATCCCGACTTCGCTGAGCCGCATCGTGCGTCGGTGCCTGGAGAAGCGGCCCGAGGAACGATTCCAATCGGCGCGAGACCTCGGCTTCGGGCTGGAAGCGTACTCAGGCACATCGGACGGGGCGCCGCGTATCGCGTTGGCTGCCCCTACGCGGACCCCGCCCGCACGGCGCTCCTGGTGGATTCCGGGAGCCATCACCGCCGGGCTTCTTCTGCTCGGGTCCGTTGGATGGCAGTTGCGTCAGCGTGACTATTTTTGGAAAGACCCGCTCGCGGGCGCCCGCTTCAGCCGCTTTACGGACTGGGAGGGCTCCGAGCTCGATGCGAGCATCTCCGCCGATGGAAAGTTCGTGGCTTTTCTCGCGGACCGCGATGGTCCCTTCGATGCCTGGGTGAGCCAGGTGGGCAGCGGCGAGTTTTTGAACCTCACCAAAGGTCGCTACCCGTCCCTCGCAAACCCGATCGTTCACGGCGTGGGCTTCTCCGGCGAAGGAGCCCACGTATGGTTCCGGACCAACTCGAAGGACGGAAGAGTCCACAGCGTCTTGCTCGTGCCTACGATGGGCGGGGCACCGCGCCCTTTCCTGCCGAACGCCGTCGAGGCGGCATGGTCGCCCGACCACAATCGGATCCTGTACTACACACCGGATCCAGGGGATCCAATCTTCATTGCGGATCGGAACGGAGGAAACCCCAGGCAGGTCTGCGTCGAAAAGCCCGGGGTTCACCAACACTACGTAACCTGGTCGCCGGACGGGCGCTTCGTCTATTTCGTCCGAGGGATACCCCCCGACGAGATGGACATCTGGCGGATAGCCTCAGCCGGCGGGGTCGCCGAGCGGCTGACCCATCACAACTCGCGAGTGGCCTACCCAATTCTGCTCGACGAACGCACGCTGATTTACACCGCCATGCGAGAGGACGGCTCCGGTTCCGGCCTCTACGCGATGGACGTCGAACGACGGATTCCGCACGCGGTGAGCGCGGGTCTCGAGGAGTATGTTTCGGTCGGCGCCAGCGCCACCGCCCGGCGATTGGTTGCAACAGTGGCCAATCCTGTCCGTGACCTCTGGAGGGTGCCGATCACGGATCACGTCGTCGATGAGTCTGCTGTGAGCCACTTCAAACTGCCAACCGTGCGCGCGGCCGCGCCTCGGTTTGGAGCTGGTTACCTCCTGTATCTGGGATCGAAGGGGGCAGCGGACGGGCTGTGGAAGCTCAAGGATGGTTCGGAAGTAGAGCTGTGGAAAGGAAGCGAGGGCGTCGTGGCGAATGCGCCGGCCGTCTCGCCCGATGGCACCGAGATCTGCTTTGTCGTCCGCAGCGAGGGGCGCGGGCGCCTTTACTTGATGGCGGTGGACGGCACCAATGTGCGTCGCGTCGCCGAGTCGCTCGAAGTCCGTGGCGCGCCCTCTTGGTCACCGGATGGGAAATGGCTGGCCGTCGCTGCCACCGAAGGCAAGGCGAATCCACTCTTCAAAGTACCTGTGGGTGGCGGTACACCCGTACCCCTGGTC
This sequence comes from Acidobacteriota bacterium, assembly GCA_030278895.1. Lineage (GTDB taxonomy): Bacteria > Acidobacteriota > Thermoanaerobaculia > UBA5066 > UBA5066 > Fen-183. The sequence continues at coordinate 28,007 of JARXKK010000017.1, read as the reverse complement.
GACGGGGTGAATTCAGTCATTTCCAATCCGGTGTGGTCGCCCGATGGCCGCTTCATCCTCTACTCGGAAGGTCAGGGCTCCGCGACTGTCCGGCTCCAGGGCGTCACACCGGACAAGCGGGCTTTCCCGCTTCCGGAGATCTGGGTCGGGAACACGGGCGACCGGTACCGGTTTCTGCCCGACGGTAAGAGTTTGGTCGTCACTCAGGGCGTGTTGTGGCTGCAGAACTTCTCGCTGCTCGATCTGGCGACCGGCCAGCAGCGTCAGCTGACGAATCTGAGCAAGCAGATTGTCATGAGGAGCTTCGACGTGTCGCCCGACGGCAAGGAAATCGTCTTCGACCGTTACCGCCAGAGCTCCGACATTGTTTTGATCGACCGGGTCCGGCGATAAGGCCGTTCCAGCGGCTGGCCGGCTTTCTCTCCGATCTTCGTCAGCTGTAGAGGTGCTTTCGATCCGGCCTCACGGTCACGACGTCCGGGCGCTCGCGCACGACGCCCTGCACGACGTGGCAGTCCCAGCACACCGGCTTGTGCGTCGAGAAGACATCCGGCAGGCCCTCCGGTTTCACGTCCTTCCACGACACCGTCACGCCGTCCGGCGCGAGGAGCGCCGGGCGATGCTCGTTCCACTTCACCTCGGGAACCTGTTTTCCGCAGAAGGCGCAGAACTTGCCCCGGTACCATTCCGCGACGATGTTGCGCACGAGGCAGGAAGCCCCGTCGCGCTCGACCTCGCCGAGACACTCCTGGCCGCAGCCGGCCTTCTCGGGCCAGCGCGAGCAGTCCGCGAGACGCAGACGCGACGGCTCGTCCCCGAACACGGTGAGGGCGGCGCGGACCGCGTCGATTTTCACGGCGGCCGGCAGCTTCGTCTCGGGACACTCCACGAGGCGCGTCCCGCGATAGACCCGCAGGACGGGAATCATGAGGATGGCCCCGATGACTCCGAGGGCGACGAGGGCGAGGAGAACCAGGGGAACGCTCATGGTGACCCCCGATACACTCTTGGGGCGGGGCGCGCGGCGCGTCCATGATGCGCCGGTATCAGATCCTCCTGTATATTTCGATCCGGCGCCGCTGCGCACGTACCCACGGGCGCGCGCCCCCCAACCCCATGCGAGACCTCCCCCGCTTCCTGCGCTATTTTCGCCGGCGTCCCGGCGCGTACACGGCCGGCTTCTGCGCGATGCTCGCGTCGACCGGTCTCTTCCTCGCGATGCCGGGCGTCGTCCGGCGGGCCATCGAGGAGCTCGGCGCCGGCGTGACCCGCGAAAGGCTGTTCCGCCTCGCGGGCGTCATCGTCCTCCTCGCCGTGGGCGACGCGATCGCACTCTTCCTGACGCGCCGAATCCTCATCGGCGCGTCGCGCGACATCGAGTACGAGATGCGCCGGGATCTCTTCGACCACCTCCTGCGGCTGCCGCCGCCCTGGTACCGGAAGAACCGCGTGGGAGACCTCATGAGCCGGGCCGTGAACGACCTCTCGGCCGTCCGCATGCTGCTCGGCCCGGGAATCATGCAGGCCGCGAACACGCTGTTCGTGGGCATCGCGGCGCTCGCGCTCATGTTCTCGGTCTCGCCCCCGTTGACGCTCGTCGCGCTCGCGGTGTTCCCGGTCATCGCGATCGCCACGAAGGTCATGGGCCAGGCCACGCACAGGCGCTTCACGAAGATCCAGGAGTTTTTCAGCGAGATCTCCGCCGAGGCCCAGGAGAACTTTTCGGGCGTCCGTCTCGTCCGCGCCTTCGCGCGCGAGAAGAGCGAGGAAGCCCGCTTCGACGCGAACAACCGCGAGTTCAGGAGGCGGAATCTGGGGCTCGCGCGCCTGAACGCCCTGTTCTTCCCGCTCCTCCAGTTCCTCGTCGGCGTGGGGTTCGCGCTCACGCTGTGGGCGGGCGGGCGCTTCATCCTCGCGGGCAAACTCTCCGTCGCGCGGTACGTGGAGTTCAATCTCTACATGCTCGAGCTCATCTGGCCGGCGATCGCGCTCGGATGGGTCGTGAACCTCGGGCAGCGCGGGGCCGCGTCCTGGAACCGCATGGTCGACCTCTGGGACGCGATGCCCCTCCCCGCCGAGGAAGACACGGGCGAGCGCCTCCCCGGCGACGTCGAATTCCGGGAACTGTCGTTCGCGCACGGCGAGCGGTCCATCCTGACCGGCGTCTCGCTCCGCGTCGCCGCCGGGACGACGGTCGCCATCGTGGGACGCACGGGCGCCGGGAAGTCCACGCTCCTCAACCTTCTCCTCCGGCTCGACGATCCCCCGGCGGGAACGATCTTTGTCGGCGGCCGCGACCTGACGACGATTCCCCTGCCGGTCCTGCGCCGCAACGTCGCCGCCGTACCGCAGGAGACGTTTCTCTTCTCGGACACGCTCGCGAACAACGTCGCGTTCGGCAGGCCCGACGCGACGCGCGCCGAGATCGAGCGCGCCGTCCAGGACGCCGGCCTCGCCCCGGACGTCGCGCGGTTCCCCAAGGGACTCGACACGATCGTCGGCGAACGCGGGATCACGCTCTCGGGCGGGCAGAAGCAGCGCACGGCGCTCGCCCGGGCCCTCCTCACGGATGCGCCGATTCTCGTCCTCGACGACGCGTTCTCCTCCGTCGACACGGAGACAGAGGCGAAGATCCTCGAGGGGCTGAAAGGCGCCGCCGGCGGCCGCACGGTGTTCCTCGTCTCGCACCGCCTGTCCACGCTCCAGAACGCCGACGTCGCCGCCGTGCTCGATGGCGGCCGCGTCGTGGAGACGGGCACGCACGCGGAGCTTCTCGCGATGGGCGGCCTCTACGCGGCGATCGCCGAACGCCAGCGCCTCGCCGAAGAGATGGAAGCCGCCTGATGGCCGAAACGCCGCACGAGGAAGAGACCCTCGGGAAGGCCTTCGAGCCCCGTCTCGTTCGGAGACTCTTCTCTCTGGCCCGCCCGTACCGGCGCTACGCGTCCGGGGCGGTCGTCGTCCTCCTCCTCGAGTCCTTCGCGCAGCTCGCGAGCCCGCTCCTGACGGCGGCGGCGATCGACCTCCTCTTCTCGAAGGAGAAGACCGGAGCCGGAGGCGCCGCGCGTGGCGTCGACGGGTTCTTTCGCTTCTTCGGCGTGGACCTCCACGCGGGGCACGGAATCGAGTGGATCGCGGCGCTCTCGATCCTCATGGCGACCTTCGCCTTCGTCTTCATGATGGTCATGGTCTGGTGGACGTCGACGATGGGACAGGGCGTCATGTTCGACCTCCGGACCCGGATCTTCGCGCACCTGCAGCAGGCCGACATCGCGCTCTACGACAGGACGCCCGTCGGCCGGCTCATGACGCGCCTGACGACCGACGTGGACGCGCTGAACGAGCTCTTCACCTCGGGCTTCGTGGCTCTCCTCGGCGACGTGGCGGTTCTGGCCGGGATCGTCGCAATCCTCTTCACGCTCGACACGACGCTCGCCGCGATCACGTTCGCGATCCTGCTCCCGATGCTCTGGGTCACGAACTGGTTCCGGAAGGGCGCGCGCGACACGTACCGCGACGTGCGCGTGAAGATCGCGCGCGTGAATGCGTTCCTCCAGGAGCACATTTCCGGAATCGGCATCGTCCAGCTGTTCCGCCGCGAGGCCGTCGCCCGCCAGCGTTTCGCCGAGGTGAACGACGCGCACCGCAAGGCGAACATCGACTCGATTTTCTATTACTCCGTCTTCTACCCCGCACTCGACTTCCTGTCGGCGGTCGGCATGGGGTCGATCGTCTGGTACGGCGGCGGCGAGGTGATCCGGGGCCGCATGACGCTCGGGGCCGTCGTGGCGTTCCTCCAGTACAGCAAGCGCTTCTACCGCCCGCTCATGGACCTCTCGGAGAAATACAACATCCTCCAGGCCGCCATGGCCTCGTCGGAGCGCATCTTCCAGCTCCTCGACGAACGGCCGTCGATCACGGCACCCGAGCACCCGGTTGTCCCCGAGGAACCCCTGCGCGGGGACGTCGCCTTCGAGGACGTGCGCTTCTCGTACACGGCGGGCGAGGAGATCCTGAAGGGCGTCTCGTTCCACGTGGAGCCGGGGCGCACGGTCGCGCTCGTGGGCGCGACGGGGGCCGGAAAGTCCACGATCCTGAATCTCCTCCTGCGCTTCTACGACGTCACGGGAGGGCGAGTCCTCGTGGACGGCACCGACGTTCGCCGCTACGACCCCGTCGATCTGCGCAAACACTTCGGGATCGTCCTGCAGGACACGTTCCTCTTCACGGGCACGATCGCCGACAACGTCTCGTTCTTCGACCCCGAAATGGCGCGCGCGCGCATCGAAGAGGCGTGCCTCGAGGTCGGCCTCGGACCGCTCCTCGCGCGCATTCCGGGCGGCCTCGATGCGAAGCTGTCCGAGCGCGGAGGCGGCTTGTCCGTGGGCGAAAAGCAGCTCGTCGCGTTCGCCCGCGCCCTCGCGCGCGACCCGCGCGTCCTCATCCTCGACGAGGCCACCTCGTCCGTCGACCCCGAGACCGAGCGGACGATCGAGCGCGCCGTGGAGCGCGTTCTCGCCGGCCGCACGTCGATCGTGGTCGCGCACCGGCTCTCGACGATCGTGCGTGCGGACCGGATTCTCGTCCTGTCGCACGGCGAGGTGAAGGAGTCCGGCACCCACGCCGAGCTCCTCGCGGAAGACGGGCTCTACGCCCGCCTCTACGCTCTGCAGCTCAAGGATCGCGAGGCCGCCGCCTGAACGGCCGCCCATTCCATCCCCCTTCCGATATGCTCTTTCGATGGATTCCATCGTCGTCACCGGCGGGGCCGGGTTCATCGGTTCGAACTTCGTGCGGCTCGCACTGGAAGACACCCCCGACCGCGTCGTCGTCGTCGACAAGCTCACGTACTCGGGGCACCGCGCGAGCCTCCGAGACGTCGAGACGAACCCTCGCTTCACCTTCGTGGAGGCGGACATCGCCGACCGCAACGCCATGCGCGCGGTCATGGCGAGCCACCGCCCGCGCGCAGTCCTGAATTTCGCTGCCGAGACGCACGTCGACCGCTCGATCGACGGTCCCGACGCCTTCATCCGCACGAACGTCAACGGCACGTACGAGCTGCTCGAGGCGTCCCGCGCCCACCTCGCGACGCTTCCCGCCGGCGAGGCGGACCACTTCCGCTTTCTCCACGTCTCCACGGACGAGGTCTACGGCACTCTCGGAGAGTCCGGGCTCTTTTCGGAGGAGACGCCCTACGCGCCGAACTCCCCCTACGCCGCGTCGAAGGCCGCCGCCGACCACCTCGTGCGCGCGTGGCACGAGACGTTTCGCGTGCCCACGCTCCTCACGAACTGCTCGAACAACTACGGGCCCTACCAGTTCCCCGAAAAGCTCATTCCGCTGATGCTCCTGACCGCGCTCGAGGGCAAGCCCCTTCCGATCTACGGCGACGGCGGCAACGTCCGCGACTGGCTCCACGTGGACGATCACTGCCGCGGCATCCTGATGGTGCTCCGGAAGGGCGCATCCGGGAGCAAGTACAACATCGGCGGCGGGAACGAGAGGACCAATCTGGAGATCGTCGACACGCTCTGTGCGGCCCTGGAGAAGACCGTTCCGTTCAAGAAAAACACGAAGATTTCGGAGAAGATTTCTTTGAAAGGTAAGAGGGGATACGCCGATCTCAAGACGTTCGTGCCCGACCGGCCGGGGCACGACCGCCGCTACGCGATCGACGCCAGCAAGATCCGCCGCGAGCTGGGGTGGGAGCCTACTTACTCATTCGAAGAAGGGCTTCTTCGGACCGTGAAGTGGTACCTGGCGAACCAGGAATGGTGCGCCAGCGTCCAGGCGGGCACGAATGCCCTTGCGCGCCTCGGTCTCGCCGGATGAAGGGAATCATTCTCGCCGGCGGCTCGGGCTCGCGCCTCCACCCGGTCACCCTCGCCGTCTCGAAGCAGCTCTGCCCCGTCTACGACAAGCCGATGGTCTATTACCCGCTTTCGACGCTCATGCTCGCGGGCCTGCGCGACATCCTCATCATCACGACCCCCGAGGACGAGGCGGCCTTCCGGCGCCTCCTTGGCGACGGCTCGCAGTTCGGCGTCAGGATTTCCTACGCGGCGCAGCCTCGGCCCGAGGGCCTCGCGCAGGCCTTCGTGATCGGGCGGCCCTTCGTGGGCGAGGACTCCGTCGCGCTGGCCCTCGGGGACAACCTCTTTTACGGCCATGGCCTTCCGGAGATGCTCCAGCGAGCGGCCTCACGGGCGGCCGGAGCCACGGTGTTCGCCTACCGCGTCCTCGACCCGGAGCGCTACGGCGTCGTCGAGTTCGACGCGAGCGGGCGGGCGATCGGCCTCGAGGAAAAGCCGAAGGCGCCGCGGTCGAATTACGCGGTCACGGGCCTCTATTTCTACGACAACCGGGTCCTCGACGTCGCCGCCGACCTCAAGCCCTCGCCGCGCGGCGAGTTCGAGATCACCGACGTCAACCGGGCCTACCTGGAAACCGGCGACCTGCACGTCGAGATCCTCGGCCGCGGCATGGCGTGGCTCGACACAGGCACGCACGAGGCGCTCCTCCAGGCCTCGAACTTCATCCAGGCCATCGAGGCGCGGCAGGGCCTGAAGATCGCGTGCCCCGAGGAGATCGCCCACAAGGCCGGCTGGATCTCCTCGGCCGACGTCACGAACCTGGCAAAGAAGATGAAGAGCGAGTACGGGCGCTATCTCCTCCGCATGCTCGAGGACGGGGCCGCCTGAGGCGCAACCTCGTCCGTCCGGATTCGTACTTGCAGGGGCCAGAGGAGCACACATGACGACGAGACGCGAGTTCGTGAGAGATGCGGGCGTGGCCGCCGCGGCTGCGGCGGCCGCAGCCGCCTTCGGGACGAGAGCCATGTCCGCCGGGACGGATCCCAAAAAGACGCTTCTCATCCTCGGGGGGACCCGCTTTCTCGGGCCCGAGATCGTCGATGCCGCGAAGGCCAGCGGCTGGACGATCACGCTCTTCAACCGCGGCAAGACGAACCCGGGCCTCTTTCCCGATCTCGAGAAGCTGCAGGGCGACCGCACGAGCGACCTGAAGTCCCTCGTGGGGCGCTCCTTCGACGCCGTCATCGACACTTCCGGCTACTTTCCACGCGAGGTGCGCGACTCGGCCGGCCTCCTCGGCAAACAGGGGGCGAAGCAGTACGTCTTCGTTTCGTCCATCTCCGTTTACGCCGACCTCGGCAAGCCGGGCGTGGACGAGATGGCTCCCGTCGCCATCCTGAAAGACCCGACGGTCGAGAAGGTGACGGAAGAGACCTACGGCGGCCTCAAGGCTCTATGTGAAGCCGCCGCCGAAGCCGCCATGCCCGGCCGCGTGACGAACGTGCGCCCCGGCCTCATCGTCGGCCCGAACGACGGCACCGACCGCTTCACGTACTGGCCCGTCCGGATCGCCAGGGGCGGAGAGGTCCTCGCGCCCAACCGGCCCGAAGATCCCGTCGAGTTCATCGACGTGCGCGACCTGGCGGTCTGGATCGTCCGGACGATCGACCAGAAGACGTTCGGCGTCTACAACGCGACCTCGTCCCCGATCAAGGTGGGCGACATGCTCGACGCGTGCAAGGCCGCCAGCGGCAGCGATGCGAAGTTCACGTGGGCGAGCGCGGCCTTCCTGAAGGAGCAGAAGGTCGAGGAGTGGAGCGACCTGCCCGTGTGGACTTCGCCCGAGGGTTCTGACGCGGGCGGCGGCCTCGTCAGGAACGCGCGTGCTGTCGCGAAAGGCCTCACGTTCCGGCCCATCAAGACGACCGCGAAGGACACCCTCGACTGGTGGAAGACGCTTCCGAAGGAACGCACGGCGAAGCTGAAGAGCGGCCTGACCGACGAGCGCGAAGCGGCCGTCCTCGCGGCCTGGCGCGCGGCGGAGAAGGCGAAAGCCCAGAAGGCTCCGAAGGCCGGCTGACGGCGTGGAGGTCCGGAGCGTCCTTCCCCGCCTCGTGCGGTTCGAGCCGGGCGAGGGTGCGGGCCTTTCGTGGTCCGCGCTCTCGTTCTTCTTCATCCTCGGCGGCTACTACGTCATCCGGCCTCTGCGCGACGAGATGGGCGCCTCGACCGGAGGTGGCTTCGCGCTGAACTGGCTCTTCTTCGGGACTCTGGCCGGGACGCTCATCGTCAATCCCCTGTTCGGAGCCCTCGTCGCGCGCACGCCGAGGCGCGTCTTCGTGCCGGCGGTGATGCACGCCTTCGCCGCGAGCTTCGTCGTGTTCTTCGGGCTGCTGACCTTTCTCCACGGCGAACCGCGGCTCTACGCCGGACGTTTCTTCTTCGTCTACGCGAGCGTCTTCAACCTTCTCGTCGTGTCGGTCTTCTGGGGGTTCCTGGCCGATCTATTCCGCTCCGAGCAGGCCAAACGCCTCTTCGGGTTCATCGGCCTCGGCGGGACCGTGGGCGGCATCGCGGGCGGGCTCGTCACCGTCGCGCTGGCGCGCCGGATCGGCCCGGTGCCGCTCCTCCTCGTGGCGGCGGCGCTCTTCGAGGCCGGGGTCCTCTGTCTCCACCGGCTCGCCCGGGTCTACCGCGTCGACGCCGGGGCGGAGGAGCGAGCGTCCCGGGCGGGCGACGGCGCGCCGCCCGGCTCGGGCGCTTTCTCGGGCTTCACGCTCTTCGCGAAATCCCCCTACCTCCTCGGAATCGCCGCATTTCTCCTTCTCTTCACCGTCGGCTCGACGTTTCTCTACCTCGCGCAGGCGCGCATCGTGCGGGCGTCCTTTGCGGACGCGGGCGCCCGCACGGCGTTCTTCGCGAAGGCGGACCTCCTCGTGAACATCCTGACCGCTCTCACCCAGCTCTTTTTGACGGGACGCATCCTGCCGGCGGTGGGCCTCGGCCCTGCGCTCGCGCTGCTGCCGGCGGTGACGGCCGCCGGCTTCTTCGCGCTCGCGGCTTCCGGGACATCCGGCACGCTCTTCGCCGTGCAGGTCTTCCGGCGCGCGACGGAATTCGCGCTCGTGAAGCCCGCGCGCGAGGCCCTCTTCACGGTCGTGCCTCGCGAGGAGAAATACACAGCGAAGAGTTTCATCGACACCTTCATCTACCGAAGCGGAGACGCCCTGGGGGCGCTCGCCGACCGTCTCGTGGCCTTCCTCGGGCTCTCGCCGCTCGGCTTCGCGTGGCTCTTCCTGCCGGTGGCGGCCGTCTGGATCGCGAACGCGCTTTCCCTCGGCCTTCGGCAGCAGGCGCTGGCCGGCCTCGGCGCGAAATCGCTCGATGGAAAACCTCGCGGAAACTTAACTTGACCTGAACCGCATCTCAAACTAGCGTCCGGCCATCCCGCGACGCTCGGCTTTTCTTTTCATTCCAAATCGTTCGAGGAGGCTTGAATGCTGCTGCGTATTCGTTCTGTTCTCGTTTGTCTCGCGTTGATCGCGTTGGTCGCGCCGGGGACCGTCCTCGGCCAATCGCAGGCGACGACGGGCGTCATCGAGGGGACCGTATCGGACGCAGGCGGCGTCCCCCTGCCGGGCGCCTCCGTCGCGATGCGGAATACGGACACGAACTTCGAGAAGAATTCGACGACAGGAACGGACGGGCGCTTCCGAGGCGTGCTGATGCCCCTCGGACCCTACAAGGTCACCGTGACGCTTGCGGGTTTCGCCACCCTCGTACGGGAGGGCCTGACTCTCACGGTCGGTCAGTCGATCAATCTCCCCCTCTCGCTGGGGCTCTCGCAGCGCTCGGAGCAGGTCGTCGTCACCGGAGCCGCGCCCCTCGTCGAGACGACGCGGGCGGAAGGCTCGACGGCAATCAATTCCGCCGCCATCCAGGGCCTCCCGAATAACGGCCGCAACTTCCTCGACTTCGTGAAGCTCACGCCGGGCGTCGCGATCGTGCAGGGCCCGGACGGAGACGAGCTTTCGATCAACGGCCAGAAGGGAATCAACAACAACGTCTCGGTCGACGGAGCGGACTACAACAACCCGTTCTTCGGCGAGCAGAGGGGCGGGCAGCGGCCGGCCTTCACGTTCAACCTCGACGCGGTCAAGGAGATCGTGGTCGTGGCGGACGGCGCGAACGCCGAGTTCGGGCGCTCGAACGCCGGATTCGTGAACGTCGTGACGAAATCCGGCACGAACGGGATTCACGGCAGCGCGCATGGATATTTCAAGGATTCGAGCTTCTCCTCGGCTCCCACGAACCAGGACGGCTCCTCGGGGCTCAAAACCGACTCCAACCAGCAGCAGGCGGGCTTCACGCTCGGCGGGCCCTTCGTGAAGGACAAGCTCTTCTTCTTCACGGCGTTCGACTACCAGCGAGGCCGCTCGACGAAGCAGAACGACCCGGCCCGAATCGACCCTCGGCTCGTGCAGTACTTCGCGTCCGTCGGCGCCCCCGGGGAGAACGGGCCGATCTCGCGCACGAACGACGCCCGCGTGTTCCTCGCGAAGTTCGACTACCAGGCGAACGAGAAGCACCTCTTGTCCCTCAAGTTCAACAACACGTGGTCCGAGCAGGTGAACGGGACGTTCGACGTCGACCCGTGGGCCGTCAGCTCGAACGCGATCGAGCAGGACAGCTCGAACGCGGGCAGCGGTTCCTTGAACTCCACGCTCACGAGCGCCCTCCTGAACGAATTCCGGTTCCAGTGGGCGCGCGAGGACCGGCCGCGTCCGTACAGCGGACCGACCGTGCCCGCGGGCGGGCGCCCCTTCCCCGACACGGGCGTCAGCTTCGCCAACGGCTATCGTTTCGGCGAGCCCTTCTTCATCCCGGTCGACTACCACGACACGCGGCTTCAGCTCGTCGAGAACGTCACGATTCTGTCTGGCGCGCACACGATCAAGGGAGGCGTGGAGTTCAACCGGACGAACGCCGCCCAGACGTTCCGCGGCTTCGGCAACGGCCGCATCATTTTCGGATCCGTGGACGGCTTCCTCAACTTCACGAAGAACAATCTTTACGTCGAGTGCTCGAACGGCACGTCCTCGCAGACAGGCAACTGCCCCGCCGGGACCTCGATCACGGGCCCCGTGGCACTCTACCTGCAGCACGTCCCCGGCGCGGGTCTCACGATCGACCAGGCCGGCACGCAGGACATCGTCCAGTACATGCCGTCGGTCTTCCTGCAGGACAAGTGGCAGCCGACCCCGAACCTGACCGTGCAGTTCGGACTGCGCTGGGACGCCCAGATCCAGCCCGACACGATCACACCCGCCGACCAGGTTTTCTTCTCGAAATTCATCGGGAAGACATCGCAGGGCCAGGCGTTTCCGTCGGACGGCAACATCCCTTCCGATAAGAACATGTGGCAGCCCCGCCTCGGGATCACGTGGGATCCCTCGAACGACGGCAAGACGGTCGTCCGCGCGAACGGCGGCATTTTTTACGGGCTCATCCCCGGCCTGAACCTCGCCTCGACCCGCTCGACGAACGGCAGTCTCGGCTACGACGTCTTCCGCGCGAGCTTCCTGACGCCGTTCGGGCTCGCAGTCCCTGCCTATCCGAACCTCATCCCGCTCGCCTCGCTTCCCGTCGTCCCGGACCACCCGGGGATCTACGTCTTCGACAAGAACTTCCGGAACCCGCGCACCTATTCCGCCAGCGTGGGCGTCGAGCGCGAGGTGGCGCCGGACATCGCCGTGTCTCTCAAGTACAACTACGCGCATACGATTCACATCTCGCGTTTCGTGGACCGGAACGACGCGCTCCTCGGATCACCCTGGTCGTCAGGTCTCGGTGCCGACGGCAAGAACGGAGTCGGCTCGCTGACGACGGTCGAGTCGACGGCGAAGAGCCTCTACAACGGCATCACGCTCGGGCTCGAAAAACGCTACTCGAACAATTTCGCGTTTCAGGCCTATTACACGCTCTCCTGGGACAAGTCCGACGACGACAACGAGCGCGACCCGTTCTCGATCCGCTACGCGAAGATCACGAACCTCGACGCGGAGTACGGTTACTCGGACCGCGACCAGCGCCATCGTTTCAACGCGATCGTGCTCTGGAAGGCGCCCTTCGACATCAACGTGAACACGCGCTACTCCTACCGCTCGGCCCAGCCCCTGTCCCTCACGGCGACGGGAGCGGTCGCGAACACGCCATCCGACCGCATCAACCCCGACGGGTCCGTCACGGAGCGGAACCTCGGCCGGAAGGACAACCAGTACTCGTCGCTCGACCTCCGGATCTCGCGCGCGTTCCAGTTCGGCAGCGTCATGGTCGAGCCCATCGCCGAAGTCTTCAACCTCTTCAACAGCAAGAATCTCAAGAACCCGGGCTCGACGTCGCTGCTCTTCAACTTCGACGGCACCGTGCAGAGCGGCCTCGGCGAGCCTCTCCAGGCGCAGTTCGGAGTGCGGGTCGTCTTCTAGAAAATCGCCGAAGCCGGGCTCTCCCGGGGGTGCCGCGTCAGGAAGGCGGCGCCCCCGGCTCCGACTCGACGATGCCTTCCTCCCGCATGTAGGCGGAGAGCGCGTAGTCGGTCCCGCGCATGTGGTCCGCGAGGGCCTGCCGGAGGCGCCCAGCGAGGTCCAGCGTGATGTCCAACGTGCCGGCGGCGTTCTGCTTGAGCAGCAGGTGAATCTCCTCGAGAAGCGTCGCGTGTTCCCTTGCGTGCTCCTGATAGGCCGGGTACTGATGGAGCTGCATGACGAGCTCCTCGGCGAGGAAATGCATCTCGGAGAGGTCGGCCATTTGCTCGAGGATGACTCCCGCCTCGACGCGCTCGTGGGAGCCCGCGGCTTTCTCGAAGGCGTCCACGAGGGCGATCTGGAGCTGATGTTCCCGGTCGATCTCCGGCTGACCGGCGATCTCCCCTCGACGAATTGCCTTCTCCACCGGGCACCTCCTCGCGCCGCGCCCATGATAAGACCTCGCGGGTCCACGCCCCGCTTCGCCGCCGCCTGATTCAGGTGGCTCATGGCGCGTGAGGCGCCCGGTCCCGATCGTATGGAGGGAGGCTCCGATGCGCGTCCACGAAATCATGACCAAGCGGGTCCAGACGGTCGCTCACACCGAAAACGCGGAAGCCGCCTGGAACCTGATGCGTTGGAAACGCATCCACCACCTCGTCGTCACGGGGGACGGCGGCGAGGTCGTCGGCGTCGTCTCCGCGCGGGACCTCGGCGGAAGGGATCGCGACGAGATCCGCCGCATGCGTCCGATCGGCGCCATGATGACCGCCTACGCCGTGAAGGCGACGCCGGACATGCCGGTGCGTCAGGCCGCGAACGTCATGCGCGGCTGGAACATCGGCTGCCTGCCCGTGATCGAGCCCGACGGCACCCTCGCGGGCATCGTCACCGTGTCGGATCTCCTGCGTCTCCTCGCCGAGCAGGTTCCGTCTCCGTCCAAACAGGCCAAGCCGGCCGCCCGGAAGGCGGCCGGAAAGAAATTCGTGAACATCGGGAAAGCCGCGAAGACCGGGGCGGCAAAAAAGTCGCGCCCCAAGCGGGCCTGACGTTCGGTTCGGAGGGAGGGCCACGTGACGCCGGAAACCGTGTTCTTCGGAACGGACTTCTCCCCTGCGTCCGAGAACGCGTTCCTCCTCGCGCTCGAAGAGGCCCGGCTGCGCTCGAAAGTGCTCGTCGTCGCGCACGTGATCCCCACCGAGGTCCTTCTCGACTGCGCCATCTCGGAGGTCGCTCCGCTCCGCGCGATCTGCATGAAGAAGCTCGAGGCGCTGCGCCGCCGCGCCGAGGCCTCCGGGGTCAAAGCGCGGATCGAGCTCCTCGACGGCACGCCCTGCGTCTCGATCGTCGAGGCAGCGGCGCGCGCCGGGGCGGAGATCGTCGTCCTCGGCACGCGCGGCCGCGTGGGCGCCTCACGCCTGATGTTCGACAGCGTCGCGCTCCGCGTCGTCTGCGAGGCGGCCTGCCCCGTCGTCGTCGTCCGCGCCGCGGCTTGACGGGCCGCGGCCCGTCCCTTATATTCCCGTGCTCCTGAGCGGGACTAGCTCAGTGGTAGAGCGCTACCTTGCCAAGGTAGATGTCGCGAGTTCGACCCTCGTGTCCCGCTCCAATGTCGAATTCCGGGGCCCGGCAATCGCCGGGCCTCGTTTTTTTCGGCGATCGCGGCGCCGAGCCCGGGTGTAGGCTGACCCTCGGGCGCGTCCCGCGCCCAAGGAGCCCCGCCATGACCCTTTGCCCCGTCGCTCTCGCCGTCGGCTGCAAGAAGTGCCCCATCTTCTCGTTCTGCCCCCTCAAGTCCGTGATCGGGGACCAGAAGGAAGAACAGAAGCCCGCTCCGAAGACCAGGACCAGGGCAGGCGGCAAGAGCTGAAGTTTGCCAGGGCACAGAATCCGGGTCTTCCCATGATCGAGCCCGCGCCCGTCGCGTGGGTGCTCTACGACGGCGCGTGCGGCTTCTGCAGCCGCTGGGTTCCGTTCTGGAAGGACACGCTCGCCAAACACGGCCTCGGCATTGCCGCCCTCGAGGAGCCGTGGGTCGTCGAGCGACTCCGTGCCCGCGGAATTCCTCTCGAAAACCTGCTCGACGACCTCCGGATCCTCGTCGCCGAAACGGGTGACGTGATCCCGGGCGCCGACGCCTACCGCTTCGCCTTTCGCCGCATCTGGTGGGCCTGGCCGCTCTACGTGCTTTCGGTGACGCCGGGCTTCCGGCGGCTCTTCGACCGCGGCTACCGGACGTTCGCGGAGAACCGGTACCGTGTCTCGAAGGCGTGCGGGATCGCGCCGCGCCCGCGCGCGGGATAGGATTCGCGCGTCATTCGACGCATCCGCGGGAAATCTCCGGCGCTCCTTCTCCTCGCGCTCGTTTGCGTGCCGTGCGCCGTGCGCGCGGCGGATGGATCGGGCGCCGCGGTCCGGCGGACCGCGTTCCCCGTGAAGGGCCTCGCGAAGAAAGCCGAAATCGTCGTCGACCGCTGGGGCATCCCCCACATTTACGCGGCCGGCGAGAGCGACCTCTTCTTCGCACAGGGCTGGAGCGCGGCGCGGGACCGGCTCTGGCAGCTCGACCTGTGGCGGCGGCAGGGTGAGGGCAAGCTCGCCGAGGCCTTCGGGCCGCGCTTCGTCGAGCAGGACCGCGCGGCGCGGCTCTTCCTGTACCGCGGCGGCCTCGACAAGGAGCTCGCGAGCTATCACGCCCGCGCGCGCGCGATCCTCACGTCGTTCACACGCGGCGTCAACGCCTACGTCGACCTCACGCGCGCGCGCCCCGAGCTCCTGCCGTTCGAGTTCCGCGTCACGGGCGCGCGGCCCGGGCACTGGACGCTCACGACGCCTCTCATCCGCCTCTTCGGCCTCACGCGGAACGCCGGGCGCGAGGTCCGTCTCGCGCAGCTCGTCCACGCGATGGGGGCCGAGGGCGCCTCCCGGGTCTCGTTCTTCGAGCCGGAGTCGAAGATCGAGACCCCGGCAGGGCTCGACCTCTCCCTCGTGACGAACGACGTCCTCAAGGACTACGCCCTCGCGCACAAGGAGGTCTCCTTCCGGCCGGAGGACCTGCCCGTCACGGCTCCAGCCGATTCCTCCGCCGCGCACGAGATTCGTCTCGAGAGCAACAGCTGGACGGTCTCGGGTGCCCGCACGGCAACCGGCCGGCCGATCCTCGCGGGCGACCCGCATCGCGCGCAGCTCGTTCCGTCCCTCCGCTACGCCGCCCATCTCGTCGCGCCGGGCTGGAACGTGATCGGCGCGGGCGAGCCCGGGCTTCCCGGGATCTCCCTCGGGCACAACGCTCGGATCGCGTGGTCCCTGACGATCTTCTCGCTTCCGGACGAGGAGGATCTCTACGTCTACGACACGAACCCGGCCGCGCCGCTCCAGTACCGTTACGAAGGCCGCTGGGAGGACATGCGGATCGTCGAGGAGACGATCCCGGTGCGTGGCGGCGCCCCCGCGAAGGCGCTCCTGAAGTTCACGCGCCACGGGCCCGTGCTCTTCGAGGACACCGCGCGCCACAAGGTCTGGGCGCTGCGCGCCTCGTGGCTCGAGCACGAAGGGACGGCGCCCTATCTCGCGAGCCTCCGCATCGACCAGGCCCGCGACTGGGCGGGGTTCCAGCGCGCCGTCGCGAAGCACTTCATGCCGAGCCTGAACATGACGTACGCGGACGTGGACGGGAACATCGGCTGGATCGGGGCCGGCCTCGCCCCGGTGCGCGGCGGCTGGACGGGGATGCTTCCCGTCCCGGGCGACGGCACCTACGAGTGGCGCGGGTATCTTCCCGCCTCGAAGCTCCCGCGCGTTTTCAACCCGAAGGAGGGCTGGTTCGCGACCGCGAACGAATTCAATCTCCCGAGTCACTACCCGGAGGCAGCTGTCTCGAACCGCGAGTGGTCCGACCACGACCGCCACCGGCGGATCGCCGAGGTGCTCTCCGGCCCGCGGAAGCTCGGCGTCGAGGACATGGAGCGCCTCCAGTACGACGACACGTCCCTCGCCGCGCGGGAGATCGTCCCGTACCTGCGCGCGCTCGATCCGCAGGACCCGGGCGTCGCGCGGGCCCGGGCGCTCCTCCTCGACTGGGACTTCGTTCTCTCGAAGGATTCGGCCCCGGCCGCGCTCTACGAGGCCTTCGTCCTGCAGCTCCAGAAAGACGTCTTCGATCGCGAGGTCCCGGCCGCCGTCCGTGCCTCGTTCGGCGCCGGCAGCCGCACGGTCCTCCGGCGGATCCTCGCCGCTCCCGGCCCCTCGTTCGGCCCGGACCCGCTGAAGGGGCGGTACGAGCAGCTTCTCGCGAGCCTCACGAAGTCGGTCGCGACGCTGACGGCGAAGCTCGGGCCCGGCCCCGCCGCGTGGGCGTGGGGCAAACTTCACCACATCGCCATCGACCATCCGCTCTCGAGCGCGCTCGACGCCGGACGCCGGGCGGAGCTCGACGTCGGCCCGCTCCCGGTCGGAGGCGACGGACTGACGCCGCACGCGACGTCCGTCCGGGAAAGCGACTGGCGCCAGATGGCCGGCGCGTCGTACCGGCAGATCGTGGACCTCGCGCGCTGGGACCGATCCGTGGTGCTGAACTCGCCCGGGCAGTCCGGCGATCCCCGGAGCGCCCACTACCGGGACCTCTTCCCGCTCGCCACCGAAGGCCGGTACGTCCCGATGCTCTACAGTCGTTCGAAGATTCTCGAGGCGGCGGACGAGATCATCACGCTGACGCCGGAACGGTGACGGGCGAGAAGCAACTCCTGCTCAGTTCGGCCGCTGCCGGCGCTTGAGCCAGGGCCGGGGCGCGTCGTCGGCGGACCCCGCGTCCGTTCCCTGCATCTTCCGGAGCTGCGCACGCGCCTTCAGGGCGCGCGGGTCGCGCGGGTTCGCCGCCAGCGCCTGCTCGAGGAGGCCGGCCGCCTCGCCGCGCGCGTCGCCGTACGCGAGGGCGAGCTCCCAGCCGTTCGGCGGACCGATGGATCCGTCGGACCGCCGCAACAGGTTCTCGATGAAGTGTGCGTTGCGTTTCGGGCCGCGGTCCGCGCCGGTGAAAGCCTCGACGAGGACCTTCGAGGCGACCTGGTCGTTGCCCGCGACGTAGGCGAGCCCTCCACGGGCATAGAGCTCGAGGTGTTTCGCTTCCGGGTTCAGCGGGTGCTTCCGGAGCGCGCGCTCGGATTCCGCGAGGACGAAGAGGAAATCCTCCTTCGTCAGCCGGTGCGCCGAAGCTCTCGCGGCCTCGAGCCGCTGTCGCGCGGCGGCGAGCGGGTGCGCCCGATCGTCGGCCTCGGCCGCGGCCTCGACCGCGACCTCGCGCGCGGCAGGCGGCGCCGGAGGCGGCTTCACGAGGGGCGCACCTCTCGTCGGAATCGGCGTCGGAACCAGCGTGGCAGCCGCCGGGGCGAGTGTCGGCTTCGGGGCGACAGCCGCTGTAGCGGATGCGGGAGGTGGCGGCGCCGGGGCCAGGACTTGGTCTTGCCCCACGGGGCGCGAGACGAACCACCAGGCGCCCGCGAGAACGGCGATCGCGCCCGCCCCGGCGAACACCGCTCGCCGAGCCCCGCGCCGCTGCCCCATGAGCACCGTCGCGTCGCTCGTGAGAGACG
Source organism: Acidobacteriota bacterium (assembly GCA_030278895.1). Lineage (GTDB taxonomy): Bacteria > Acidobacteriota > Thermoanaerobaculia > UBA5066 > UBA5066 > Fen-183. The sequence continues at coordinate 10,079 of JARXKK010000017.1, read as the reverse complement.
GGCGCCCGTACGGGGCCCGCACCGTCGCCGCGGTCGCCGGCGTGGGCACCGGGATCGCGCTCGCGCCCGAGCCCTGCGCCGCCGTGATCCCCGCGGGCGCGAACGCGGCAACGCCCGTCGCGAACGCCCGGCACGTGGGCGGCCTCTTCGCGGGATCCTTCGCGAGAGCCTGCGACAGGACCGCGTCGAGGCCCGCGGGCAGCCCCGCGACGCGCGCCGAGAGCATCGGCGGCGGGGTCGCCACATGCTGGTGCATGAGGGACAGCGCGCTTTCGCCTTCGAACGGCGGGCGGCCCGCGAGGATCTCGAACGCGACGACGGCGAGCGCATAGCGATCCGTGGCGGGGCTCGCGGGCTGCCCCTGCGCCTGCTCGGGCGCCATATACACGGGCGTGCCCACGACGACGCCCGTCGCCGTGAGGCCCGTCTGACTCTCGAGCAGCTTCGCGATGCCGAAGTCCGCGAGGAACAGGCGGTCGTCCTTGCCGAGGAGCACGTTCGCGGGCTTCACGTCGCGGTGCAGGACACCCGCGGCGTGCGCCGCGTCGAGCGCGCCTGCGAGCTCCGCGATCCACGAGGACGCGACCGCGAGCGGCACCGGGCCCGCCTTCAGGCGGTCGTGCAGCGAGCCGCCCGGGAGATAAGGCATCACGAGGAACGGCACGCCGTTCTCTTCGCCGAAGTCGTAGACGGGCAGGATGTTCGGGTGCTCGAGCGACGCCACGACGCGGGCTTCGCGGAGGAAGCGTTCGAGAAAGTGCTCCTCGGCGGCGTGCGTCGCGAGGATCACCTTCACGGCCACCGTCCGCGCGAGCTTCGTGTCGGTGGCGCGGTAGACCTCGGCCATGCCGCCCCGCCCGAGGAGCGCGTCAAGCCGGTAACGGCCCAGCGTCCGGCCCGCCGCGGGCTTCACGGAACCCCCTGGAGATCGTCGGGCATGTGGAAGTGAGTCTAGCGCCCCGCGTCGAAGGCGCCGCGAATCCAGAGGACCTCGTGGGGCTCGTGCCGGATCGCGACGACGTCGAAACGGACGGACCGCGAGCGCGACGGGTGCGCCGCGAGCCAGCGGCGCGCGGCGCGAATTACGCGCGAACGTTTCCGGAGAGTCACAGATTCGGCAGGCGTCCCCAGCGCATCATTCCGCCGCCACTTCACTTCAGCGAAGACGACAACGGAGCCGTCGAGAGCGACGATGTCGATCTCGCCGTCGGGATACCGGACATTTCGGGCGAGAACGACGAGAGAGTTTTCTTCGAATAGAGCGCAAGCGGCGTCCTCGCCGAGCCGTCCGCTCTTCACCTTTCTAAGATCTTTGTCTTTCTCTTTCTTCCCAAAAAGATGTTTCTTCGGCTTCCTCTTCCGGACGATTCCCAGAGCCTTCAGCCGCTTCTTCCAGTCCTCCCCTTCTGCGGATTTCACCCCAGGAGGATAATTCCTCCCGCCATGAGCGATCACGTTTTCGTCCACTGCCCCGACTGCGGGTCCGTGCTGAAGGTCGAACCCGAAACGGGCGCCGTGCTCTCCCACGAATCCGCGGCCACGAAGGCGAAGCTCGGCTCGTTCGAGGAGGCGGCGCGGGAGAACACGCGGCGCAAGGAGCGCGCCGAGGATCTCTTCGCCGCGACCGTCGAGCGCGAAAAAAACAAGAGCGCGATCCTCGACAAGACGTTCCGGGAAGCGCTCGAGAAAGCGCAGAAGGACTCCTCGAAACCGAAGGGGATCTTCGACGACGACTAGCGGCGATTCCGGTCAGTCGCTGTAGTCGATGTACCAGAGCAGCCACGACACGAGGACGCCCAGCAGGACCCCGAGGAAGATCCACACGGCGAGGAGCGGCCACTTGTCGCCGTACGACGACTGCATCTTCGCGTAAACGCCCAGCGCGATGATGATGCCCACGAACCGGAAGATCCACGCGCGGCCGCGCCCCCAGCGCTCGGCCGCCTCTTCCTCCTCGACGGCGCGGAGCGTCGCCACGACGCGGCGCTTCTTCTCGATGGCGCGCTGGCGGGCCTTCATACCCTCGGTGACGAGGGGCTCGGCCGTTTCCGAGACGATCTGGGCCGCGCCCGGCTTGGCGCCCGCGGTGTAGACGGCTGGAGCCACCGGCCCCACGATGCGTTGCACCGGACGCACGCCACCGGCAGGGGTCAACCCGTCCGTCGGGGTCTTGGGCTCGTCCGCCATCTGGAGAAAGATTACACCCGTCGCGCGAATTCCGGCTCAACCGGGATGAACGGGCAGCGCCTGGGCGGCCAGCTCGAGCACGTCGAACGCTTCGGTTTTCCCCGCCAGCTCGGTCTTCGCGTTGCCGAGCATCACCATGCAGAACGGGCACGAAACCCCGACGGCGTCGGTCCCGTTCGCCTCGATCTCGGCGAACCGCGCCTGGTTCACGCGCGCGCCGATCGTCTCGTCCAGCCACATCCGGCCGCCTCCCGCGCCGCAGCACATGCCGTTCTCGCGGGTCCGCGGCAGCTCCTTGACCGTGATTCCCGGAATCGCATTCAGGAGCTCGCGCGGCGCCTCGTAGACGCCGTTGTGGCGCCCGAGGTAGCAGGGGTCGTGGAACGACAGCGACATCGGCGTGGCGTGGACGAGCCGAATCCTTCCCTCGGCCACGAGACGGGCCACGAGCTCGGTCCCGTGCATGACCTCGAATTTTCCGCCGAAGTCGGGGTACTCGTTCGCGAGCGTGTTGAAACAGTGCGGGCAGTTCGTGACGATCTTCGTCACGCCGTAGCCCTTCATCGTCTCGACGTTCTGCTGGGCGAGCGTCTGGAAAAGGTATTCGTTCCCGAGGCGGCGCGCCGCGTCGCCCGTGCACGTCTCCTCCTTGCCGAGAATCGCGTACGTGACGCCCGCCTCGTGGAGGAGCTTCGCGAGCGACCGCGACACGCGCTTGCCACGCTCCTCGTAGGAGCCCGCGCAGCCCACCCAGAAGAGAACCTCGACGCCCGCTCCCTTCGCCTCGGCCGCTTCAGCCATTGTCAAAACAGGGAACGGCAGGTCCTTCGTCCACGCGTCGCGGTCGGACGCGGCGAGGTTCCACGGGTTGCCCTGGCGCTCCATGCCATTGAACGCGGTCTGCGCTTCCTTGGGGAAGTCGCTCTTCTCGAGGACGAGGTGGCGGCGGAGGTCGGTGATCTTGTCGACGTACGTGATGCCGACGGGGCACGCGTGCTCGCAGTAGCGGCACGTCGTGCACGCCCAGATCGTTTCTTCGTCGATCCAGCCGCCGATGAGCGGCGTGCGCGCGGCGAGCTTCTTCGCGGCCGAGCCGTCCCCGCGGCCCGCATCCGCATCGATGAGCGCGTCCGCGTCGGCGTAGAGCGCGTTGCGGAGGTCCACCATGAAGCCCTTCGGCGAAAGCGGCTTTCCCGTGAGATGCGTCGGGCACACTTCGCGGCAGCGCCCGCACTCGGTGCACGTGAACATGTCCAGCTTCTGCTTCCAGGTGAAGTCCTCGACGCTCGACACCCCGAACTTTTCCTTTTCGGCCGCTTTCTCGATGTCGAAGCTCTTCATCCTGCCCGGGGAATCGATCTTCGCGAAGAAGAGGTTCGGGAGCGCGGTGATCACGTGGAAATGCTTCGCGAACGGCAGGTAGTTCGCGAACACGAATATCGCGACGAGGTGGGCCCACCAGGAGGCGAAATATGTTGCTCGGAGGGAGGAGGGGGAAAGAGAAAATATTTGCTTAGAAAGGGAATAGGTCAGGGGCTCCCAGAGCGCGCTTCGAGCGAGGGCCGCGCTTGCCGTCACCGCCTTCGCGTCCAGTGCCATCTTCGCGGCGCCCGCCGCCATGTCGGTCACCATGAGGAACCCGATCAAGAGGAGGATGAGGTCGGCGTCGAAGCTCGGGTCGAGGCGCTCTTTTCGCGCGACGTGTCTACGCAGGAGGGCGAGGACGACGCCCGCGAACGTCGTCACGAGGACGACGTCCTTGACGAGGAGGTAACCCTCCCAGAATCCAGCGGGAAGGAACGGCAGACCGGCTCCCGGGAAGATGCCCTCGAAGACGAGCATCAGCGTCCGCAGCGTGAGCACGAGGAAGCCGCCGAAGATCAGCGCGTGATAGAGGCCCGCGTAAGCGTCGCGGAACATCTTCCGCTGCAAAAATCCGTACTCGACCATGTGCCAGAGGCGCGCGAGCGGCCGGTCGAGGCGGTTCTCCCTGTCGCCCGCGCCAAGGAGCAGGAGCTGGATCCTGCGCGAGGCGGTGTACGCGAAGAGGGCAAGTGCGGAGAGCAGGAGGATCGCGAAGAGGAGGGTTCCGGGGAAGCCGAAGTAGGTGGCCTGAGCCGGCGTGATTGTCATCAAAGCGGAGGATAACGTAGCATGTTGTAAGATAAGCCGTGGTAAATCTGTCTTTTCAACGCGCCCTCCTCGACGGGAGAAGCCCGATGACTCACCGGCAAAGGTCCCTCGGGACCGCTTCGATCGTGTTCGCTCTTTTCGCCGCCGGCGCGCTCCAGGCCGCCGCTCCTGCCGGTACGGACCTGTGGGGCGGACCCGCCTCGAGAGGCACCGGTACGAACGCGCGCTTCGACACGAACATTTACGTTTCGAGCATCGGCCCGGCTTCCGGCTCGGTCGACTTCATCCTGGGCGGCGCCACGTTGGCCAGCATCCCGTTCACCCTCCCCTCGCGAGGGGTCGCCGTCATCCCGGCGCCCGCGGCCGTCGACGGCCTCGGCGCGTTCCTCTACCACGTGCGCAGCGACGGCCTCGTCAACGCGTGGTCCGAGACGTTCAACGAAACGCCGCAGGGCCGCTACGGCACGACGTCCACGGCCTTCTCCGTCTCCGACTTTCTCGCCGCGGGCGACGAGTCCTGGGGCGGCGGCGCCGACGCGTCGTCCTCCAACGCGCCGGGCAGGGCGCGCACGAACGTCGGCGTCCTGTGCAGCCCGAATTCGACGCAGGGGTGCACCGTCGAGGTTGCGGCCTTCGACGGCGGCGCTCCGTCCGGCGTCGGCCAGGTCTTCACGATTCCGGGCTCCGTGGGGCAGCAGTCCCTCGCGGCGCTGCTCCCCGCCACGGCCGAGAAATCGAAGCTCGCACTGCGCTTCCGCATGCTCACGGGTGCTGGCCTCCCCTACGCCATCAAGAACGACAACCTGTCGAGCGACGGCAGCAACATCGCGCTCTCCGTGTCGCGCGGCGCCTTCTCGACGGCGCCCGTCATCACGAACTTCACGATCTCTCCTTCGTCGGGCTGCTCGCCCCTGACCGTCACGGCAACGTGGTCCGCGACGGGAGCCGATCACGTCAACATCACCGGCGCCGCGGGCGACCTCGCGGCCTCCGGCACGACGACCCTCAACGTCGTCTCGGCCGGCGACATCACGCTCACGGCGGTTGCGCTCTCCGGGGCGACGTCCACGTCCACGCGGAAGATCACGCTCCAGCCGCCCACGACCCCTCCCGCGCCGACGCCCGCGACGGCCACCCTGGGAACGGGGCAGGTCGCGATGGGTTCGATCCCGGTCGCCTACACGGGGACGCTCGTCACGATCACGTTCGACACGCACGGCTCCACGGGCTCGACGTTCACCCTGAACGGCAACCAGTACACGTACACGGCGGGCACGACCACCGGAACCGACGTGGTGCGCCTCACCGTTTCGGGCGGCGCCTGCGGAACCGCGACGGCCACGTTCACGGCCACCGTCATCGCGCCCGGCGCCCCGTCGGTCGTCTTCTTCACGGCGGACCCGGCGCGCGGCTGCGGCACGTCCACGAACGTCGTCCTCCAGTGGCAGACCGCGAATACGCGCAGCGTGAGCATCGATCCGGTGGCGGCGCCCTTCGGCCTGGCGCCGAACGGCTCGGTCGGCACGACGATCGCCGGCTCGACCACGTTCACCCTCACCGCGTTCCCGCTTCTCACCGGCGGGCCGACGGCCACGGCCACGCTCACGGTCCCCGTGGACTCGCAGGCGTACACGCCGATCCTGACGCCCAGCTCGGTGAGCGTGCCCGCGGGCTCGGGATACGTATTCATCAACGTGACGGGCGTCGCGGACCCCTCGCTCATTCGCTACGTCGTCGTCCAGAACAAGAGCGGGAGCCACTTCTCGACGACGGACACGCCGGGCGTACTGGCCTACCTGCCGGGACCGTTCGGCGACAGCTTCGGCAACTTCGTCGACGTCATCCGCGTCTTCTACACGAACGGCTGCGGCCCCCGCTTCACGGAGTTCACCGCCACCGTGCGGTGACCCGGAGGGCGCCTTTACGCCTTGAGTTTTTTCGCGGCTTCCGTCATCGCCGGGAGGATCTGGAAGAGATCGCCCACGATGCCGTAGGTCGCCACCTTGAAGATCGGCGCCTCGGGGTCCTTGTTGATCGCGACGATGACCTTCGACGAGCCCATGCCCGCGAGGTGCTGGATCGCGCCGGACACGCCGCACGCGATGTAGAGAGACGGCGACACGACCTTGCCCGTCTGCCCCACCTGGTGCTCGTGGCCGATCCAGCCCGCGTCCACCGCGGCGCGCGACGCGCCCAGCGCGGCGCCCAGCTCGGTGCACAGCGCGCGCAGCACGGGCCAGCTCTCGGGCCCCTTGATGCCGCGCCCGCCGGTCACGATCTTGTCGGCCTCGGCCACGTCGATCTCGCCCGCCTCGGCCGCCTGTATCTTCACGACCTTCGCGCGGATCGTAAGCGTCCCGAGGTCGAGGTTCACGACCTCGCCGGCGCCGGGGGCGTCGGCCTTCGAGGCCGGAAACACGTTCGGGCGCGGCGTCGCAACCTGAATCGCGGCGCTTTCCGCGGCCGTCACGGCGACGCGCGCCTTGCCCGAGTACACCGGGCGCTCGCCCGTGATGCGCCCGTTGGCGACGTCGAGAGACATGACATCCGACAGCACCGAGACCCCGCGGCGCGCCGCGAAACGCGGCGCCACATCCCGGCCCATCGCCGTTGCCGAGGCCAGGACGATCGAGGGATTGAACGCGGTGGCCGCGGCGTCGAGAGCGGCCGTGTAGCCCTCCGACGAGAAGAGCGCGAGATCGGGCTTGTCGGCCACGAATACCCGAGAAGCTCCGTAGGCCGCAAGCTCGGGGGCAAGACCGGAGATTCCAGATCCTGCGATGACCGCGCCGAGAGCACCGCTGGTTTTCTTGGAAAGTGAATTTCCGAGAGTCAATGCTTCGAGCGAGGACTTGCGGATCTTGCCGTCCCGCTGCTCGATGAAAACCAGAACGTTCGACATGGTTCTTTCCCTCTTAACCTTCTAAGAAAATCTTCTTTCTTCTCTTACCTAAAGAACCTTGGCCTCGTTCTTCAGCAGGTTCAGCAGCTCCGTCGCGGCCTTCGCCGGGTCGTCGCCCGGGATGAGCTTCACGGCCTGCCGTGCGGGCGGCAGCTCGAGTTTCGTCCAGCGGACGTGCGCGGCCGGGCCCGCGATGGTGGCGGGTTCGACGCCGGCGTCGGCGGGCGTCTTCACGGCGATCACCTTCTTCTTGGCCGCCATGATCCCCTTCAGCGACGCGTAGCGCGGCTCGTTCAGGCCCTTCGTGGCGCCTATGACACCCGGCAGGGACATCTCGACGATCTCCTCGGCGCCCTCGATCTCGCGATGGGCCACGATCGCGCCGTCCTTCCATTCGAGCTTCGTCACGAGGTTCACGTGCGGCAGGTCGAGGAGCTCGGCCAGCATCGGCACGAGCACCTGCGCGTCGGTGCCGACGCCCTTGTTCCCCATCCACACGACGTCGTGCGGCAGCGTCTTGATGACGCCGGCCAGGAGCCGCGCCACCCCGAGCGAGTCCACCTGGCCGAGGCCGTCGGACGCGATGCGGACCGCCTCGTCGGCGCCGCGGGCCAGGCATTCGCGCAGGCCCGTGTCGGCGCGCGCGGGGCCGAACGTGAGCGCGGTGACGGTGCCGCCCGTGGCTTCCTTCGTCTTGAGGGCTTCCTCGAGCGCGTACTCGTCGTACGGCGAGACGATCCACTTGACGTCGGCCTCGTCGATCGAGACCCCGTCGGCCGCGACCTTGATTTTCGTTTCGGTGTCGGGAACGTAGGCGAAACAGACGATGTGATTCATGGCAACTTTGAAAACTAGCACGCCTTCCGCGGCGCGTCATCGGAAAAATGAATGACGGCTCATTCAACCGCTTAACTTACGCTTGACTTGCGC
>JARXKK010000017.1:0-1827 GCA_030278895.1 Acidobacteriota bacterium | reverse complement strand
CATTCGTCTCGGACCTGGCGACGCGCGGGCGGGTCGCCTCTTCAACCCAGACGCAGGCGCTCAGCGCGCTCCTGTTCCTCTACCGCGAGGTCCTCGGCAGGCCCGTCGAATCCCTCGGCGACGTCGTGCGCGCCAAGCGCCCCGAACGCCTGCCCGTCGTCCTCACTCGGGACGAGGTCAAGGCCGTTCTCGCGCGCCTCGACGGCAGCCCGCGCCTCGTCGCCACGCTTCTCTACGGCACGGGCATGCGCCTGCTCGAGTGCCTGCGTCTCCGCGTGAAGGACGTCGACTTCGGCCTCAACCAGATTCTCGTGCGCGACGGCAAGGGCATGAAAGACCGTCTCACAATGCTCCCCGCCGCCCTGCGCGAGCCGCTCCGTCGCCACCTCGCGGCCGTCCGAACGATGCACGAGGCGGACCTCCGCGAAGGCTTCGGGAGCGTCTACTTGCCCGATGCCCTCGCCCGGAAATACCCGTCGGCGGCGAAGTGGTGGGGCTGGCAATGGGTCTTCCCTGCCCGGGAGCGCAGCCTCGACCCCCGAGCGCCCCAAAACGAGAAAGAGAAACGCCGCCACCATCTCGGCGAGACACTCATTCAGCGCGCCGTCCAGCGCGCCGTGGCCGAAGCCCGCATCGGGAAGCACGCCACCTGCCACACCCTGCGCCACTCCTTCGCCACGCATCTCCTCGAGAGCGGCTCCGACATCCGCACCATCCAGGAGCTCCTCGGCCACCGCGACGTCGCCACTACCATGATCTACACGCACGTCCTCAACCGCGGCGGCCTCGGCGTCACGAGCCCGCTGGACCGGATGTGAGTCCCGTCCCCTCCCCAACAGCGGGCCGCATCCGCCCCGAGCGCGAATGGCCCGTCCGCTCGTGCATGCGGCCGGGAGCGAAGGGCACGCGGCGGCTCCAGCGCGTTTACGGGGCGCAGCTTCTCTGCGTGAGATACAGGTACGACGAACACGCTCGCCGGCGCATCACCACCGTCGAGCTCAGGGTCGACGAACAGCCCTGGACTCCGAAGGCTTCCGCCACCGTGCACGTCGAGATCCGCTATGCCGAGGCACGCCTGCGGGAGCTCGCGAAAAAGGGCGGGGCCACTTGGGACCGCGCCCGGCAGCTTTGGCGCATGCGGCGTAGCGCCGCGATCAAGCTGGGGATCGCTCACCGGATTCGGCCGGAGGAGGTCCGGTCGCCGGACATCCCTGCCACGAAAGCGATATCGTCCCCCATACGAACCACAAAGGAACTCAAGAGGAGGAACCCTTGAACCAACCGAGGCGGCAAGCACTCCAGTCCAGCGCAATCGTCCTGTTCGCCGGAGCCCTCCTCCTCACGGCCTTCGCTTCCCGCGCGGATGACGCCGACGGCGTACCGAAGGCCACTGCGGCCGCGCGGGCATGGCTCGCGCTCACGGACAGCGGAAAGTACGGCGCGAGCTGGGGCGCGGCCGCGACGGTGTTCCAGGGAGCCGTCACGAAGGAGAGTTGGGAGAAGGCCCTGGTCAGCGTCCGCACGCCTCTCGGCGCCGTCCGCTCGCGAAAGCTCAAGTCGGCCACCTTCACCCACGAGCTTCCCCGTGCCCCGAAGGGCGACTACGTCGTCGTCGAATACGACACCGAATTCGAAAACCGGCCGGGAGCGGTGGAAACGGTCACCCCGATGCTGGAAAAGGACGGATCGTGGAAAGTGTCCGGCTACTACATCAAGTGAGCCGGACGAGCGCGCACGGGCGCGGCGCGTACGGCTCTCTTCTGCCCCACTCCGAGGTCTCTACCTGTAGAGACCGAAAGGTCTCTAACTGCAGAGACCTTCGTCGAA
>JARXKK010000016.1 GCA_030278895.1 Acidobacteriota bacterium | reverse complement strand
ACGACGCCGAGTCCGGCGCGGCCGACCGGGCCATCGAGACGACGCCGCGCTTGTGCGGCGTCGAGTTGAACTCCGGCTTGAGCGTGACGGGTTGACCCTTCGCGTCGGTGCGGCCCGCGTTTCCCCAGACGAAGGCGTTCTTCGGGTCTTTCGTCAGCGGATCGCCGCCCTGGAGCACGAAGCCCGCGATGACGCGATGAAAAAGCGTTCCGTCGTAGAAGCCGCTGCTCGCGAGATCGACGAAGTTCCTGACATGATTCGGCGCGCGATCGGCGAAGAAACGGATCGTCACGTCGCCGCGCTCGGTATGAAGGACGGCGATCGCGCGGGAGTAGTCACGGGTCGCCGTCTTCGCCGGGGCCTTCTTCTTCGCCTTCGGCCTGGTGGCGGCAGCGAGTTCTCCGGCCGACGCGAGAGCGAGAAGAGCCGCGAGGGCCGCGCGGACCGCCCGGGGGGCTGCCTTCCTCATCGACATACCGAATGTCCTCCTCCTGGAGCGTCCGGGCCGCCCTTGTCAGCGCGACCGGCCGCGCCGATGATAGACCCCGCGATGCTGGCCGAAACCTTCCTGAAGATGGTCGAGAAGGCGACCTCCGACCTGGACGTCGAGCGCCTCCGGATCGAGGTCCGGGCGCTCGCCGAAAGGCACCCGGAGGCCACGACGCGTGAGAAAGGCGAGCGTCTCGTCACGAAGGCTGCCCGTCGCGCCGCCATCCTCGGAGGCGTCGCGGGACTCCCTCCGGGCTGGGCTGCACTCGCGACGGCCGGACCCGAGCTGACGGCCCTCCTCGTCCTTCAGAGCCGGCTCATCGTCTCCATTCATCTTCTCTACGGTGCCCCGATGGAGCCGAAGGAACGGGCGCTCGAGGTCCTTGCGGGCCTGGCCTCGGGTGCGGGCATCAGCGTCGGACGCCGCCTCACGACCCGGGCCGCCGAGGAGATTGCCGCGCGCCTCCTCGCGCGGTTCGTCGGCCGCGAGATCTCCCATCTCGTGCCGGTGCTCGGCGCCGCGGCCGGCGCCGCCCTGAACTACGGGGCCGTGCGCGCGGTCGGCCGGGCCGCTCTCCGGCGCGTCGAACGGCTCTACGGCCCCCCCGAGTTACCTGGAACCGGACTCATTCTCGATGCGGAAGGGGAGGTGTCGTAGGGGCCGCGTGATAAAGTTCGGTTTGCACTCAGGGTGGGGACGTATACCGTGCCCGCGCCGCGAGACGACAAACGTATTCCGGAGGAAATCGATGCGCGAGCAGTTCTACGAGGCCATACGGGCGACGGCGAACGTCGCCTGGAATGCCTTCCAGGCCGTGAATCGCCGCGTGCCCGCGCGGGAGTTTCATCCGGCCTGGTCGCCTGAACCGCTCCCGAAGAGTCACGAACGCACGAAACCCCCTCTCGGCTACCCGCGCCGCACCGATTCGCTGTGCCCCACATGCACACGCGAGGTCCGCGACGCGATTGTCGGGGGCACGCGCGAGCTCCGCGAGCTCGTGGACGGACGTCCCGGAGAGATTCCGGCCGACATCCTCCTCAGGGGCAACGAGATCTGGATGGTCAAGACGTGCCCGAAGCACGGCACGTTCGAAGACCTGATGTCCGGTGACGCGGAGTTCTTCGGCCGGCTCGAGCAGAACTTCTTCGGGCGCGACGTCAAGATCGCGAAGGACAAGCTCCACGATCACGGCTCCTCCTCCATGCGCTTTGGTCGCGGTGCCGTCCTGACCGTCGACCTCACGAATCGTTGCAACATGATGTGCAACCCGTGTTTCATGGACGCGAATCAGGTCGGCTACGTCCACGAGCTTTCCTTCGAGGACGTCCGGGAAATTCTCGACAACGCCGCGTCGATCAAGCCGCGGCGCCAGATGTCCGTCCAGTTCTCGGGCGGCGAGCCCACGATCTCGCCGCACTTCCTCGAGGCCACGCGCTATGCCCGGCAGATCGGTTACTTCTCGGTCCAGTGCGCCACGAACGGCATCCGTTTCGCGCAGGAGCCGGAATTCGCGAAGGCGGCATACGAAGCGGGGCTGCGGCTCGCTTATCTTCAGTTCGACGGGGTCGGGAACGAGCCGAACGCGCATCGCGGCGTCGGCAACCTCTACGACGTCAAGCTGCGGGCGCTCGACAACCTCCATGCCGCGGGCATCGACGTCACGCTCGTGACGACGATCGTGAACACCGTCAACAACGATCAGGTCGGCGACATCATCCGGTTCGCGATCAAGAACATCGACAAGATCAACGCGGTCTCCTTCCAGCCCGTCTCTTTCACCGGGCGGGACGAGGAGATCGACGACGAGACGCGCAAGAAGCAGCGGTACACGCTTTCCCACCTCGCGCACGACGTGAAGAGCCAGGCCGGAATCGGTGAGCCGATGCGCGACTGGTTTCCCCTCTCGGCCTCGGGCCCGTTCTCGGATCTCAAGGACCTGCTCGGCGGGCTCGAAGGGCAGTGGGGCTCGCTCAAGTGCGGTTGCCACCCGAACTGCGGCATCGGCACGATGATGCTCGTCCACCCCGAGTCGGGCGACGCCGTGGCTCTCACGCAGATCCTCGACGCGGACCGGCTCCTCCGCGACCTGACGGTCGTGACGGACGCCGCGCGCGGCCGCTTTCTCACGATCGTCCAGACGGCCCTCGCGCTCGCCCGCAACATCCGCCCGTCCGGTGTCCCGAAGAACCTCGGTGTCTGGGAGACGCTCAAGGTCATGGACGGCCACACGGGCCGGGGGATGGGGATCGCCGAGAAGGGCCGCTACCCGTGGCGCGTCCTCCTCGTCGCGGGAATGTGGTTCCAGGACCTTTTCAACTACGACTTCCGGCGCACGGAGATGTGCATCATCCCGTATGGCACGCAGCTCGGAGAGATCTCCTTCTGCGCCTACAACACGGGCGCGGGCTGGCGGAAGATCGTCGAAGAAATGCACCAGAGCGCGACGCTCTCCGAGTGGTACAAGGACAAGGGTCGGCACCCGGTGTATGCCCATGGCAGACGCGTGCCTCTTCCCGCATTCGCCCCCGCGCCCGTCCCCTCGACGCTCCCCGTATTCGAGCCCGTCGCCCCGCAAACCAGCGATATTCCGCTCTCGCCGATGCTCCCGAGCTACGGCGCCGCGGGAAAGTAAGGCGCGGCACGCTTTACCGGACGGATTCGGAAAAGAATACCCGCCTGCATGAACACGTTGCTCACTTCCCCGCTGGAATGGGCGGCACGCCGGTTGCTCTTACGAAGGGCTTGAGAACTGCCCGATCAATCCCGCTCCTTGTGATGCTTCTGGCTGGCGCGTTCGCCGCGCGACCGGCGCTGGCGCAGCCGGCCGAACTACCTCGCCTGACGATGGACCAGACGACGCAAAGGCTCGACGGCGAAGAAATCGCGCCGGCGCCTGTGGGGTCGGACGTGGAGGCACCTCCTTCCGCCGAGGAGCCGAGACCGTACCGCCCCCCGTCTTTTCCGAAAATGGTGCTCCTCGACACGGGGCACGTCTTGATGTCTCCGTTCCACTGGCGGGGGCGGGAGTGGTTCCTGTTCTCGGCGTCCACCGCGGCGGTCGTCGCGTTGTCGCGGGCGGACCAGTCGCTGAGCGATGCGGCGCGCGAGCGCGGGTCGACACTCGGCGGCGTCGGGGACACGCTCGAAGGACTCGGCGACGCCCGCTCGTTCGTGCTCCTCGGCGGGTTCTATCTCGCAGGAGCGATCGGACGCGACTCGAAGGCGAAGAACGTCTTCTTCGACGGGCTCTCGGCCAGCCTGATCGCGAGCGGGATGATCACGCCGGCCCTCTCCACGCTCGTCGGACGGGAGCGGCCGACCGTCGAGCAGGGCGCGTACTCGTTTCATCCCTTCGAGGGACGCTCTTTCCCCTCGGGTCACACCACCCAGGCGTTTGCCGTCGCATCGGTGATCGCGACGTCTTACGACCAGCTCTGGGTGAAGGTTGCGGCATACGGGGCGGCCGCAGCGACGGCCTACGTTCGCGTGCAGCGGGGCAAGCACTTCGCGACCGACGTCGTCGTGGCGGCGGCGATCGGCACCGCGGTCGGCCGCTCCGTCGTGCACTTCAATCGCAAGCTCCGGTCGGGAGAGCTCGCACAAGAGAGTTCGGGAGCCCGCCTCACGCTCCTCCCCATACTGAGCGGCGGTACGTACGGTGTCTCCGCGAGTCTCGACTTCTGACCGCTACCCGTTCCGAGGAAGGAAACATATTTTGAACGTTCGAGGGTTCTCTCATCCATCCGGCTTCGCCGGGCGCCTCGCCGCGTTTGTTCTCGCGGGAGCTTCTCTCGCCCTTCCTGCCATGGCGCAGGACGCAGGCCGGTGGGAAGTCGGCGTGTTCGGCGGCGGATACTTCGGGAGCCGGATCTTCCTGGACCCCCGCGCCGACATCCGGATCGGAAGCGCCCCCGCGTTCGGCCTGCGCGGCGCCTTCAGCGTCGACCGCACGTTCAGCCTCGAGCTCACGCTGTCGAGAGCCGGCGCCCGGCTCGTCGGGGTGGACCCCGCAACCGGGGCCTCGCGCGCGCCGTCGGCGCCGGTCGACGTCAACACCTACGAGGTCAACGGCCTCTACGGCCTCGGCCGCGGAAGGGCGCGCGGATACATGGGGCTCGGCGTGGGCGCGATGACGCTTCATCCGTTCGTCCCGGGCGTCGAGACGCGTCCGGACACGCGGTTCGTCCTGAACGTCGCGCTCGGCGGGAAGCTCTATTTGAGCGAGCGAGTCGCTCTCCGAGTCGACGGCCGCTATCGCTTCAGAAGCGCCAGTCCGGGAACCGCCACGGTCGTCTGCGGAAGCCAGGGCTGCTACGGCTTCACCACCGACCTCTACTCGAGCGCCGAGGTCACGGGCGGCCTCTCCTACCGGTTCGGAGGGGCGCGCATCTGGGACCTCCCCGCCGCTCCCAGGACGCCGGGCTCCACCGCGGTCCTGGCGGCCCCGACGAAGCGCCCGGAGCCGCTGGAGAATTTCTTCGCGGCCGCGGGCGAGGTCGCCCTCGTGGAGTTCCTGCCGTGGGCTTACGACCGGTACGTCGGCAAGTACGACTTCGCGTACATCTCCGTCCAGACCGTGAAGGAGAACTTCCGCAACGGCTTCGGCTACGACCGGGACGACTTCAACACCAACCAGGCCGCTCATCCCTTCCACGGCAGTCTCTACTTCAACGCCGCGAGATCGAACGGTTACGGCTACTGGGAGTCCGGGGCGTTCACGCTGGCCGGGAGTTTCCTGTGGGAATGCTGCATGGAGAACACCCAGCCCTCGATCAACGACATCGTGAACACGACGTTCGGCGGAATGGCCCGCGGCGAGATGGCGCACCGCCTCGGCGTGATGGTCCGCGACAACAGGGCGAGCGGCTTCACGCGCTTCTGGCGCGAGCTGTCCGGCGCGATCGTGGATCCGATGGGCGGACTCACCCGGCTCGTGAGCGGCGAGATGTTTCATCCGTTCCCGAACCCGGACGAACGCTTCCCGAGCCGCTTCAGCGTGGTGGCCGACCTCGGGTACCGGCACGTCGGCGGCGGGGCCCCCGACCCGAACGGAGGGATCGTCTCCCTCTCCGTCCTCTACGGCGACGCGTTCGCCGGCGAGATCCGCAAGCCCTTCGACACGTTCTGGCTCGAAGCCGACGTCGGCACGACGGGCGGAGTCTCTCGGGTCGAGGGTCGCGGAGTCCTGAAGGGCTGGGAGCTCGGCGACCCGAAGGAGCGCGTGCGGCACATCCTCGGGGTCTTCCAGGAATACGAGTACTTCAACAACGAGTCGCAGGTCTTCGCGGCGCAGATCTTCAGCGTCGGCCTGCTGTCGCGGTACAGCCTCAAGCCCGACCTCAAGATCAGCACCGACGTCACCGCGATCGTGTTCCCGCTCGCGGGTATCCGGACGACCGACTTCCTGAACCCCGAGACGGGACGGACCTACGACTACGCGCCCGGCGGAGGGTTTCGCGTGGCAGCCCGCCTCTATAGGAGGGAATGGGAGATCGTGAGGCTCGGATACGGCGTCGCCTACGCGCGCACCGCGAACGGGAGCTCTTCCAGCAACACGCTGCAGTTCTTCCGGGCCTCCGGGCGTCTCCCGATCACGCGGTCTCTGGGCGTGGGCGCCGGGTACTCGTGGTACAGCCGCAGGACGACGTACCCGGGCGGCTTCCAGGAAGCGCCACAGACCCAGTCCGAGTGGCGCGCCTTCGTGAGCTGGAGCCTTTAGCGCGCTCGCAGGCAAGGTTCCGAGCTCCGCCGATCGCCCCTCGACTTCAACGTCGGCGCCGAGCGGATGCTGGGTTACACCGCCGCCGAGGTGATGAACAAGATCACGCCGGCCGACATCTCCGACCCCCAGGAAGTGATCGCGCGCGCCAAAGCGCTCAGCGTCGAGCTCGAAACCCCGATCGCGCCTGGCTTCGAAGCGCTCGTCTTCAAAGCGTCGCGCGGGATCGAGGACATTCAAGAGCTGACCTATATCCGCAAGGACGGGAGCCGGTTCCCCGCGGTCGTGTCCGTCATGGCGCTTCGGGACGAACAGAACGCCATCATCGGCTACCTCCTGATCGGCACCGACAACACCGCGCGCAAGCAGGTCGAAGAGGAGCGGATGAAGCTCGATCAGCGCCTGCGCGACCAGCACTTCTACACGCGCTCGCTCATCGAATCCAACATCGACGCCCTGATGACCTGCGACCCCCGCGGCATCATCACCGACGTCAACAAGCAGACGGAGGCGCTGACCGGATGCACGCGTGACGAGCTGATCGGCGCCCCGTTCAAGAACTACTTCACCGATTCGGACCGGGCCGAAGCCGGCATCAACCGTGTGCTCAATGAAGGCAAAGTCACGAACAACGAGCTCACCGCCCGTGCCTGGGATGGCACGCTCACCGTGGTGTCGTACAACGCGACACTTTCTACGACCGCGAGAGGCGTCTTCAAGGCGTCTTCGCCGCCGCGCGCGACGTCACGGAGCTGAAACGCTTCGAGCAGGCGCTGCAGCAGAAGAACCTCGAGCTGGAAGGCGCGAGCCGGTTGAAGTCGGAATTCCTCGCCAACATGTCGCACGAGCTCCGGACGCCCCTGAACGCCATCATCGGCTTCTCCGAGGTGCTGAAGGACGGCCTCATGGACGAGCTGACCGATCAGCAGCGAGGGTTCATCGGCGACATCTTCAGCAGCGGCAAGCATCTGCTTTCCCTGATCAACGACATCCTCGATCTGTCCAAGGTGGAAGCCGGAAAAATGACGCTCGACCTCGAGCCGGTGCCCGTGTCCTCGCTGTTCGAGAACAGCCTGTCCATCATCAGGGAGAAAGCCGCGGTCCGCCAGATCCGCCTCGCCGTGGATGCCGCCGAAGACCTGGGCACGATTCAGGCGGACACACGCAAGGTCAAGCAGATCGTGTACAACCTCCTCTCCAACGCGGTCAAGTTCACCGGCGAGAGCGGCCACGTGACCCTGCACGCCGGCCGCGTCCATGAGGTGCTCAATGCCACGGATGCGGAGGCCGGGCTGACGCTGGCGCGCGAGAAGCAACCCGATCTGATCCTGATGGACATCCAGCTTCCCGGCAGGGACGGCCTCGCGGCCACCGCACTGCTCAAGAAGGACGACGCGACGCGCGCCATCCCGGTGATCGCCCTCACCGCGCTGGCCATGAAGGGCGACGAGGAGCGCATTCGAGCCGCGGGCTGCGATGGTATCCGTCCATGCCGGCGCCTGGTGGTCAGGCACGTCGGGGCTCGGGTCCATCTTCGGGCCCGTGGCTCCGGCCCTATGGCGACCCGGTGAGCAATTGGGTCGCGACGGCGACCAGAAAGCTCTTCGCGGACGAGTGGACACTCGCGGCGGCCGGCGGAGCGGCAGGTTTTTCCGGCGAGATTGGCAAAGCGTGCCGACCCGGAAGAGCGTGGGCCGCCGGTCGCCCGGAAGGACGGAGCGCTACTTCATCGACTTCGAGGACATCTGACCTGCCATGTTCGAGAGCGCCAGCAGCGCGACGTCGATGCTCTGCGCCACACGGGCTCCCTTGTCGTTGGCGCCCTGCGCGACCGCGGTGCTTGCGACGAGCGACTGACCCGCGGGGGTGAGGTCGTTACCGAGGACCTTCTGGACGTCGCCGAGATTGCTCAGGAACGGGTCGAATGTCTCGGTCGCGACCGTCAGCGACTCGATGACCCTGTCCAGGTTCGCCCTGACCTCCGAGCGGCGGGAGTCGCCGACCTGCCGGAGCTCCGGGTCGCTCACATGGCCCTGTTCCTTGCCCCACACCGCGATGTAGTCGTTCTTCTTCGTCTTCATGCTCTGAAACCGCTTCTTCGTCTCCACGGCATCGGCTCGCAGCCTGTCGACGTCCTTGCTGTACCTGTTGTAAGTAGGCCGGAGCCGCTCAGGGCTCGCGTTCATCACGTCGCCCAGGGACGCCAACGTCTGGTCGATCTGCGTGCGCACCTTGGTGAGCCCCGCGTGGGCCTCCTCCATCGTCTCCACCGCCTTGGCCGAGCGGGACGGGCCGCTCGAGGCGCAGGCGATGAGTCCCAGAGAGAGCGTGCCCAGTCCGAGGCGCAGCAATGCGGTCGAGATGGGATTCCGTTTCATGGTGACCTTGCCTTTCCTGTCGGCAGCGAACCGCCACGGATCCCGTGACCGTTTCGATCAGGTCCGGTGGATCCTTGCGAACGCCGTCACCACGACTACGCAAGGACGGCGCCAAGGTGCGCCCGGCCGAGTTCACTCATGCCCGGGGCGTGACCCTCCAATCCCTCTCTTTCATGACCTCTTTGACTTGGGCGACGCGCGCGACCAGGTTCTTGAAGCCCGTGTAGAAGACAACGCTGGACAGCACGTACGACCAGAACCAGCTTGTGTGCCGCTTCACCTGAGGGTCCGCGAGACGGTACGTGAATAGGGCCTGGCCCGGCCCTGTCCCCAGCGTGAACAGCGTCGTCACGACAAAGAGCGGGATCCACCACTCGAGTCGCCTGACCCCCCCGAGAGCGACGGCCCAGTAGAGGACGATCGGGGCGATCTGCACGGCGATCCAGGGGAAAATTTCCCGCCATACGAGAAGGTAGAAGAGCCCCACCTTGTTGCGGAGGGTCAGTCGCGGGGATCGGATCGCAGTCCGGAAGTGCTCGAGCGAAACCTGGAACCAGCCCTGCGCCCAGCGGAGCCTCTGGTTCCAGAGTGCGCCTAGCGTCGTCGGGGCCAGCTCCCTCGAGACGAGACGGGGATCGGACACGATCTTCCCGCCGGCCGCGATCACCCTCAGGGAGGAGTCGATGTCCTCCGTCAGCATGAACCCGTGCATCCGCGTCTCCCGGAGGAGGGAGGTCCGCCAGTAGCCGTTGCTTCCGCCGAATATTCCGAATCCGTGGAGCCGCGCCCTCCCCGGATGGCTCACCGCGTAGATCTGCTCGAACTCCACGGCGACGATCCGCGACACCCAGGTCGCGTCGCCGTTCCGCGCGAGGCAATGCCCCTGGACGATGTCGTTGCCGTGCGAGAGCCAGCGCCATGCGCGCGTGAAGCTGTCGGGATCCGGGTGATGGTCGGCGTCGAAGATCCCGACGAACTCGCCACGGATCTCGGAGAGCGCAGCGTTTACGTTCTGCGCCTTCGACTCGCTTCCGTTCACGCGAAACGGCCGGAAACGCGGGTCCTTGCGGGCGATCTCGCGGAGGACTTCCTCGATAGGGTGATCCCGCGGCGTGTTGTACGCGAGGATGATCTCCAGCTCAGCCGGATAGTCGAGGCGCAGGAACGCCGCGATCGTCGACTCCACCGTGGCCGCCTCGTTCGGCAGGTAGGCGGCGATGATGGCGGATGCCGTCGGATAGGGGCGGGCCGGCTCGTCGGGCGGGTCCCTTCGCGCGAGAGCGCGGAAGCCCTCCGCCCAGATCAGCAGACACGTGAAGACGAGAGCCGCGACGACGAGGAGGTAGACGATTCGCGACACCGCGCGCCCGGCCGGCCCGAGAGCCAGGTAAAGGAGGAAAGGAACCGCGATCGCGAGAACGTACGTCGCAGCCACCTGGATCCCGAGCCGAAGCCCTGCAGGGAAGGCGTTCGCCCCCGCCGCCGGGCCCTTTCCGTCGCGATCGGTAGCGGCGGACTGCGCCGTTTCCCCCATCTCCGGCTGCCAGGCGACCGGCTGGAGGTTCAGGTCGAGCAGAGCGCGCTCGCGCGCCACGTGGGCCCGGCGCAGGACCTTCTGCGCGTCGACCTCGTCGCCGAAACCCGCGATGCCGACGACGGGCGTGGGCCGGACCTGGTTTCCCCCCATGTCGAACGTGCGCGAGCAGATGAGGCGCGCCAGTCCGTGGAGGCGTCTGCGTGCGGCGTCGACGCCGGTCTCCGGCAGCAGGAAGAGAAACCGCCCGTGGGCGTCGCGCCCAAGCATGTCGAGGGGCGAAGCGGCGGCCGCGATGATTCCTCCGAGCTGCCGAGCCAGGGCCAGCTCTCCCCCGGTTCCGAAGCTCTCGCGCAGGCGGGCGAGCTCGAAGATGTCGAGAACGGCCACGCAGCCGGGGGGGCTCCCCCGGCGAGCGCGCGCCATCTCCCTTCCGGTCTCCTCGAGGAAGGCCCTCTCCTTGAGGAGCCCCGTCCGGACGTCCTTGGGGATCATGTCGGCCGGGACGGGCGGCCGGAGGAGCCTCGCCCTCACCCGGGCCACGAGCTCTTCGCCCTGAATCGGCTTGACGAGGTAGTCGTCCGCTCCGAGATGAAGCCCCTCCACGACGTTCTGCAGGGCTCCCCGCGTGGTCAGGAGAAGGACGGGGATTGCCCTCAGGACGGGGTCCTCGCGGATCCGCAACAAGAAGCCGAGGCCGTCGAGGTTGGGCATCATGACGTCGGATACGACGAGGTCCGCGTGCTCCCGCTCGAGAACGCTGAGCGCGTCGGCTCCGTCCTTAGCCGAGAGAACATCCCAGCCCGATGCCTTGAGCGTGAGCATATAGAACGATCGGAGTTGCTCGTCGTCATCGACGACGAGGATCCTCTGCTTCGGTCCGGTGAGGAATCCGGTCGGGCTTTCGGCGTTCACCATCTCGCACCCATCGAGGCGCCGATCCAGCTCCGCGCAAAGCCGGCGCTCGAGGCCTGGCGTGAGTCGAAGTGCCCTCCCCAGCCCTTGATCTCGAGGGCCTCGCCGGGCCGCCAGGTCAGCTTTCCGCCGACGCCCCAGGTCGGCTTGTCGCCGTCGGGAACGACGAACTCGCGGCCCCAGTTCCCCTCGACGTCCCACTCGACCCGCGATGCGATCGTGCCCCAGGCGTGGGCCGTCGCCACGAGGGATTGATAACGCTTCGGGTTGAAGTAGCCGCCGTCGAGCTGATCGGCGAAGGCGAATCCTGAGTACCGGACCCCGATCGCGAGCCGCGGGCGATGCAGGATCCGATACGACCCCTCGGCGGACCAGCCAGTTCGACGGTTGCCGTCCGTGAGGTCTCCGTAGTCGCCTCTGGCTTTAAGGACGACCCGCTCGCTCGGGGTCACGTCACACGAGAGAGAGCCCGTCAGCGCGGCGACCCCGAGAAGCTGGGACTTCGTGTTGTCGAACGTCGCGCGCTTGAGGCCCGCATCCAATCGGACGGTGTCGCCCGGCCAATACGTTCCCCAGGCGTCGAACGTGAGCACGTCCCTCGAAGGGCCTGCCCCTGTCGGGCGGATCAGATCGACGGAGGCCGAAGCGTTCGCCTCCCAGGAGTCTCCGAACCGGTGTCGCCCGCGGAGGCCCGGCCTCCAAACGCGGATGTCCTCGCCCTTCCCCGGATCAGGCAGGTAGCGGACCTGCTCGACCATCGCGCCCGCTTCGCTCAGCCCGCCGTCGTACGTGGCGTCGTGCCCGATCCAGGCGGTCGCGATCCCGAGCCCGTCGGACTGGTTCGAGACGTTTCCGCCCGCCTTGCTCCGAGGGCGCTGCAGGATCTCCAGCTCACGAAGAAGGCGGCCGGCCACAAGGTGGTCGGGATGGCGCGACAGGAGGCCGCGAAGCATCGCAGACGCGAGATCGGGTCGACCCGACCAGCGCTCGGCCTGCGCGAGGAGCACCGCAGTCTCCGAATCGTCTGGTCGTTCGGCGACGAGAGCCGCGAGCTTCGCGCGTGCCGCCCGGTGCCGTCCGCGCCAGGAGAGGATCCGCGCAGCGTCGCGTCTCGCTTCGAAGCTGCCCGGGTCTTCCGAGACCAGGCCCGCGTAGATTCGCAACGCTTCGTCGAGCTGGTCGTTCCAGGAGAGCGCGAGGGCGAGCCCGGACACGGCCCGCCGCTTGTCTCCCGCCGACAGGCTCTTGCGGACGAGGACCTCGCGATAGAGGGGGATTGCCGCCCTCGACTCGCCCGAGTATGTCATCTGGTCGGTCAGCTCGAGGAGAAGCTCCTCGCGCCGTGAAGGATCCGCGGCGATCGCCTCCCGGAAGAGGTGGGCCGACTCCGCGTTCCGGTCCGTCCGTGCCGCCTCGCGCGCCCGCGCCACGATGGTCTCCGGGCTCGGTGACGGCTGGGCGCGGAGCGGGAGCGCTGCCACGAGGCACAGACCCAGCATGAGGAGCCGCCGCCAACGAGGGTCGACCGCCTTCACGTCGACGATGGTAGCGCGATCACCCGTGCCAGGCGAGCAGTCGCCCCGCCTCGATGTCCTTGGCCATGTCCGCGATCATGAAGCTCACGGCTGCGGAAGCCGGCTCATGGCCGGAGCGCCGCCTCCGCCAGACTCACGAGGCCCGCGGCGGTCTCGTCGGGCTGCTCGAGCGGCACGAGGTGCCCCGCGCGCGGCACCGTCACGAGACTGACCCACGAGGCGCGTCCCGCGACGGCCGTCATCGCCTCGGCGTCCGAAGGTGGCGCGATCGCGTCTTCGTCGCCCACGATCACGAGGAGCGGCCTCTCCCAGCCGGAGAGCACCTCGAAGCCTTCGTCACGGAGCGCGAGACCGGCGAGGTCGGCCATCGCGGTCCGGGGCGGTGTCGCGAGGATCATGGCGCGCGCGATCTCCTCGACGGGACCTCCCTTCGAGCGTCGCGCAAGAAGCTTCGGCAGCATCGCGGAAAGGGCCGCCTCGATTCCGTCCTTGCGGATCGCCTCGATCGCGGCCTTCCGCCCCGCGCGTCCCGCGTCGTCGTCCGAAGAGGCCTTCGTGTCGAAGAGCGCGAGGCCGAGGAGCCGGCCCCGGAACCGCGCGGCGTGCCGCTTGACGAATTCGAACGCCACGTAGCCGCCCATGGAGAGGCCGGCGAGAAGAAAAGTCTCGCCGGGGGGCACGGCGCGGGAAATTTCGTCCGCCATGTCGTCGGCGAGGAGCGACATCCCGTGGACGGGCGCCGCCGGGCGAAGCGACGTGCCGCGCCCACGGAAGTCCGGGGCGAAAACGGCGGTGATCGGGCCGAGCGTGCCGGCCTGGGCGCGTCCGGCGAGCGGCTCCCAGATGCGGCGGTCGAGGGGATAACCGTGAAAGGCGACGACTTGCATGGGGGGATTTTAGCGGGGGGCGGGACGAACGGCGCGCCAGCTCGTCCGGTCGTCTACGCGCGCAACGGGGACTGTCCGTTCGCTCAGGAACCGGTAGAGGCTCGTGTTCCGGGCAGGAGCAGCCCACTCTCCCTGGGGTTCGGCGAACAGGACGGGCGTCTCCGGGTGGCGGGAGAGGACCTCCACGAGACGGCCGTCGAGATCGTCCTTGTTCAGAAAGAACCAGAAGACGGTGTTCACGTAAAGTCCGCCCGGCGCGACGGAATGCGTGAGCGGGTAGATGTTGTCGGATGCCGCGAAAAAGTTGAGGAATGCGCCGCCCTCGGGAATCCTCCGGGCGACTTCGCGGGACATCACGCGGAGCCGGGCGTCGTCCCAGTAGCGGACGCCCTTGCCCCACGCATCGCGCGCGAGGGGCCCGGCGCCGAACGCGGCCACGCCGAGATGCATGACGAGGAGGGCCACTCCAATCGCCGCATAAAGGAGCGCCTCCCGCGTCGCGCGCCGGAACCTCGGGGTGAGGACGGCCCGGGCGGCCCGAAGCCCGTCCAGCGAAAGGACGACGAGAAGCCCCGTGGCTCCCGAGAGGTGGAGAAGGCCCCACCTCGGGACGACCATGAGCGCCGCTCCTGCGGCGATCCACGCGAGCGGGCTCGTCTCCGGGCGGCGCCGGGCGAGGCCGCGGACGATGAGCCAGGCCGCGGGAATTGCGAGCGCAGGTCCAACCGCCTCGACGAGATCGGAAAGGTCGGGCCGCTGGCCCATCTCGGCCGCGTGAGAGCGAAGCGGGACGAGCAGGGTCCACCGCACGTGGGCGGAAGTCCTTCCCACGACGGCCCAAACGGCGGCGAAGGCCGCGTAGGGCGCGCAGCCCGCCATGAAGAGGCTCGCCGCCCGCCGCCAGGACCGGCGCCGGGACGCGACGAGGCACCAGAGCGCGCCCGCGAGGAGCGCCCAGGCAGACGTCTGCTTGATGAGGATCGCGATGCCGAGGAGGAGTCCCGCGACGTCGGCGGCCCACGCGTTCCCCGTCCTCTCGAACCGCCGGAGCTGCAGGGCCGCGGCGAGAAGCAGGGGCGCCAGGAAGGGGTCCGGCCACAGGGCAGGGCCCTCGAAATAGACGCTCCACAGGACGAGGAGGGGCGGGCCGAGGAGCGCCCCCGTCCACTGCGCCCGTCGTCCCCGAGCCGACAAGACGACGAGCAGCGCGCAGGCCGCGAGGGGCAGGCCCGCCAGCGCGCGGAAAAGGCCCGCTCCGAACCCCGCAATCCGGCCAATCCCCGCTGTTAGGAGGATCAGCACGGGGGTGTAGGGCTCGATCACGCTTTCGTAGAGAGCGGCGCCTCGGGACAAGTGCCAGGCCGAAGCGACCATCTCCGGCCAAGCGACGACCTCGAGGAGGAAGGCCGACGAGAACGCCAACGCAGCCGCGGCGACGCCCAGCGCGACCCGCTCGTTCGCGAAGGGACTACGGCCTGTAGGTGACCGAATTCCTCGTCCCCTCCCAGACGGTGACCTCCTCGAGGCGCGTGCCGGCCTTCAGAAGGCCCGCCCGCACGATTTCGTCCGCGACCCAGAGCGCCACGTTCTCGGCGCTCGCGTTCTTTCGGTCGAAAGGCGGCACGGTGTTGAGATCCCGGTTGTGGAGCCGCGCCGCGAGGTCTTGCACGAAGGCCTCCGTCGGCACGAAGTCTACGGAAAGGTCGTGGTCACCGAGGCGCTCGACCGACAGCGCGACCTCGATCTTCCACGAGTGGCCGTGCACTCTCTCCGGGCCTCCGACGTAGTCCACGAGGTGGTGCGCGGCCTCGAACGTCGCGTGGCAGCGGACGGTCCAACCCATGCGGGCAGTCTACGACGTGAGGACGGTCTCTTCGCGCCGGACCCGGATTCCGTGCTGGCCCTCGGGCGGGACGCCGTATTCTTTCTCGAGGAACTTCTTTGGCGTCGTGGCCGCCGCGCCCATGAGCGAGAGACGTTCAATGCGGGTCTCCCCGTTCGGAAGCGTGAACGAATAGACCGCTTCCGTCGCGGCGCGTCCGAGGGACTTCGCCCCCTTCGGGAGCTCGGCGCAGGCCGTGATGCGGAGGCCGCCGGGGAGCCGCGCGTTCACGGCGGCGACGTGCGCCTCCGACAGCGCGTCGAGGACGTCCACGTCGAAGAGCTCGTGCTTCGACTCGTGGCCGAGGGGCAGCGCCGGCCCCATGGACATGCGGAGATGCGGGTTGTAGCCCTCGGTGTAGCGCACGGGCGCGCCCGAGGCGCGTAGCGCGCGCTCGAAGATGTCCATCGTGTTGCGGTGAGACAGGTAGCGCGCGTCCCCGAGCTTCTCGAAGGTGAGACGGTACGACCGCGCCGTCTCGGCGAGAGGCACCGCGAGCGCCCCGCCGGGCTTCCGCCGCTCGTGGAGCGACTGGAGGTCGGGCGTCGCTTTCATGCGATAGGCGGCGCCCTTGGCTTTTTCGGTATAGGAAGAGGGGAGGGGGAAAGAGGATTTTTCTGCGAAAGAGGAAGAGGGCGCGCTCGGCGCGCCGCTCCCATCCGAAGCAAAAATATTCTCTCCGAATCCGAAGCCCGCGGGCAGCGGGTTGGCAAGCACGGTGTCCTCGCCGTCGCCCGGGACGCCGCACGCGTAGCAGTGTCCCCACTTGCAGTCGTCCGTGTGCATTTCCTTCAGCGCTTTTTTCCATTCGACGACGAGGAACGGCTTGCGGATGAAGGCGTCGACGACGTCCCAGGGAAGCGTCTCCTTGAGGTCCTTCTCACGCAGGTGACGGGTCTTTGGGACGCCGGCGGCTTCGAGCGCGTCGTTCCAGCGCTCCCACGAGAAATGCTCGCTCCAGGCGTCGAAGCGCCCTCCGCGTTTCCAGACTTCGAGGATGGCCCGGCCCATGCGCCGGTCGCCGAGCGAGAGCATCGCCTCGATCTCGGCCTCCCTCGGCTCGTGCCACGTCATCTTCGCGCCTTTCACGGACCGAAATCTGCCTTTGAGGTAGGCGAGCTTCCGCGTGAGATTGTCGACGCCGTCGAACGCGAACCACTGGAAGGGTGTGAAGCTCTTGGGCACGAAGGATCCGACCGACACGTTCACGGTGGGCTTGACGCCGTGCTTCCTGCCCTGGGCGAGGATGTCCTTGACGAGCGTCACGAGCTCGTCGAGGTCGGGATCGGTCTCCGTCGGGAGGCCGATCATCGTGTAGACCTTGATCATGTCCCAGCCGCGCGCAAACGCCACGTCGGCGGCCTGCACCATGTCGGCGTTCGTGAACGTCTTGTTGATGACGCGGCGCAGGCGGTCCGACCCCGTCTCGGGCGCGAACGTGAAGCCCGACTTGCGCACTTCCGAAACCGCGTCCGCGAGGCCGACGGAGAACGCCTCCGCGCGGAGGGAGGGCAGCGAGATCGAGACCTTCGTCTTCGCGAGCTCCGGCGCGAGGCACGCGACGAGGGGCTCGATCTGGGAATAGTCGGCCGAGGACAGCGAGAGGAGGCCGACCTCGCTCCAGCCCGCCTCGTCGATGAAGGCCTTCGTCGCCTTCGCGACGTCGGCCGGGTCCAGCTCGCGGACGGGCCGGTACCAGTACCCGGCCTGGCAGAACCGGCAGCCTTGCGTGCAGCCGCGCATGATCTCGAGGCCGAGGCGGTCCTGGACGATGTCGACGGACGGGACCATCGGCTTGTCGGGGTAGACGTCCGCCGACAGCCTCTCGACCCAGACGCGGTTCGCCTTCTCGGGGACTCCCGGCGCGTTCGGCGTCGTCGACACGACGCGGTCGCCTTCGCCGGTCGTGGCGTCGTAAGTCACGTCGTACAGCGACGGGACGTAGATTCCCGGGCAGGAGGCGAAGGCGAGAAGTCGCTCTCGTCTCGCGAGTCCCTTCGTGGCCGCGACCTTCTCGAGGAAGACGGGGAGGGCCTCTTCCGCGTCGCCGATGAGGAAGACGTCGAAGAAGTCCGCGAGCGGCTCAGGGTTCGCGGTGCACGGGCCGCCGCCGATGACGATCGGATCCGCGTCGCCGCGGTCCGACGCGAGCACGGGGATGCCCGAGAGGTCGAGCATGTTCGGGACATTCGTGTAATTCAGCTCGCTCTGGAGCGAGAAACCGACGACGTCGAAATCCGAAACGGGCGCGAACGACTCCACCGAAAAGAGAGGGACGTTCTCGCGGCGGAGCACGGCTTCGAAGTCGACCCAGGGCGCGTAGGTCCGTTCGCAGGCCCAGTCCGGCCGCCGGTTCACGATCTCGTAGAGGATCTTCGTGCCCGTGTGGCTCATCCCGATCTCGTAGGCGTCGGGAAACGCGAGGCACACGCTGACAGACGTGGCGAAGAGATCCTTGCGCGTCACGTTCCTCTCGAGGCCGAGGTAGCGCCCGGGGCGTTCGACGGCGAGGAGGAAGGGCTCGAAGCGGGGGCGGACGGACGTGTATCGCAGGGAATTTCTCCGAACGGTCGAGTCTAGCGGATCGCTGAGACGTCGTCGCGTCAGGCGGGCTTCACGACGCCCACGGGGCAGGAGACGCCGGTGCCGCCGAGGCCGCAGTAGCCGTCGGGGTTCTTCGCGAGGTACTGCTGGTGGTAGTCCTCGGCGTAGGTGAACTCCGTGGCGGGCAGGATCTCCGTCGTGATCGCGCCGAAACCGGCGACCGTGAGCTCCTTCTGGAACGCGCTCTTCGATGCCTCGGCCGCCGCGCGCTGCGCGTCGTCGAAGAAGTAGATCCCCGAACGGTATTGCGTGCCCCTGTCGTTCCCTTGCCGCATCCCCTGCGTCGGGTCGTGGCCTTCCCAGAAGACCTTCAGGAGATCTTCGAACGAGACCTCGGCCGGATCGAACACGACGAGCACGGTCTCGCTGTGCCCCGTGCGTCCCGAGCAGACTTCGCGGTAGGTGGGGTTCGGAGTCGTGCCGGCGGAATAGCCGACCGCCGTCGAGAAGACGCCGGCTGTCTGCCAGAACTTCTTTTCGGCGCCCCAGAAGCAGCCCATCCCGAAGAGCGCGCGCCGCATCCCCTCGGGAAAGGGCGGCTCGAGGGGATGGCCGTTGACGAAGTGCTTCGGTGGGACAGGCATGGCGGCGGATTCTGCTCCTCGTGCGCTCAGAAGAAAAGCGGTTCGTGGCTGGAAACCGAACGCTCGTCCCGGCTGATTGACTCGCCGGAGACAGCGGCCTAGATTGCCGTTCGGATGGCACTCGACGAGAAAGTCCGCGCATACCTTCGCGAGCTCGGCGCCGCGCTCAACGAAGCGGTGTCGTCCTCCGAGAAGGTGCACGAGATTCTTGGGAAGATGAAGGCCGAGGGCTACGGCGTGTATCTCGTGCTCGACGCGACGGTCGCGCTCGAGAAGCGCGGACGGCGCTCGTCGGCCGCGCTCCCGTCCATCCGGCGCGGCGCGCTGCAGGCGGCGAACGCCGCCGAGGACGGCGACGGCTCGACGACGGTCGAGCGAGCGGTCTTTCAAATCAACGTCAAGGACCTGAGCTTCCTGCGCTCCGTCGGCATCGACCCCACGCGGCCCATCCGGTCCCGCCGCCGTCCGCAGGCCGCCGTGACGATCCGGTCCACGATCGCGAAACGCGGCTGAAGTACCCTGCCGCCGTGCAGGATCTTCTGGGCCTTTCGCCTCTCGACGTCGCGCGTGCCGTGCGCGAGATCGCCGCCGAGCCATTTCGGGCGGCCCAGATCTTCAAGTGGATCCACGAGCGGCGCGCCGCGGACTTCAGCGAGATGACGAATCTCCCGAAGGCGATGCGTGAGGCCCTCGCGAAGGACTTCGTCATCGGCCTCCCGAAGATCGCCCTTCGAACGCCCGCTCCCGACGGCACCGAGAAATTCCTGTTCGAGCTTTCGGACGGGGCGCGCATCGAGGCCGTGTACATCGTGGAGTCGAAGAAGACGCCTTCGTGGACCGACCCCGAGACACCGGGCGCATCACGCGTGACGATCTGCCTGTCCTCGCAGGCGGGCTGTGCGGTGGACTGCGCGTTCTGCGTGACGGGCCGCATGGGCGCCGGGAGGAACCTCACGGCCGGAGAGATCGTCGGCCAGTACCTCGCGATCGCCCGTGCGAAGAGCTTCGGCCCGCACGAGGCGAACGTCGTCTTCATGGGGATGGGAGAGCCGCTCCTGAACGTCGCGAACGTGGTGCGGGCTCTCGACCTCCTCGAGGAAGAGGTCTCGCCGAAGCGCACGACCGTCTCGACGGCGGGTATCGTGCCCGGCATCGAGACGCTCGCGGGCCGGCCGCGGCGACCGAACCTCGCCGTGTCGCTTTCGGCCGCGGACGACGAGACGCGAACGAAGCTCATGCCGATCAACCGGACGTATCCCATCGCCCCGCTCATCTCTGCGCTCAAGCGGTGGCCGCTCGAGCGCGGACGGCGCATCACCTTCGAGTACGTCCTCATCGCGGGCGTGAACGACCGGACGGCGGACGCCGTGAAACTCGCGGCGCTCCTGCGCCCGCTGCCGTCGAAGGTCAACCTGATTCCCCTCAACGAATCGAAGGAATGGCTGCCCGGCCTCCTTCGGCCGGCGGACGCGGTCGTGAACGCCTTCGCGAAGGTGGTCGCGGACGGCGGCGTGCCGGTGACGGTGCGCTGGTCGAAGGGACTGCAGGCCGACGCGGCCTGCGGCCAGCTCAAGGGGCGCGAAGAGCCGCGGCGCCCAGCGCCGCAGGCGCGTTGAACGCGTCCGTCCCGCCCGCGAGCTGACTCAGCCAGGCAGCCGGACGATTCCCGTGAGGATCCGGCCGGTGGCGGCCTCGTCCCGGCGCCAGGAGGGGAGGTCGATCGTGGCGCGCGTGCAGAGAGCCGAAGTGGCCATGCGCTCCGCGCGGATCCCCCGTGCCCGAAGCGCCGCGGCGTTGAAGGCGGCCACGTCGACGAAGGCCCGGTCCGCGTCTCCCACGCGCACGGAATCCGCCGGGACGGCGACGCCGCGATAGGCCGCGCGGAGCGCCGTCACGACCTCCGGCCCGACCTCGTACCTCTCGCCCGAGATCGAAGGGCCGAACGCGGCAGAGAGACCGGCGACACGCACGCCCCGGCGCTCGAGCGCGTCGAGGGCCGCGTCGAGGACGCGCGCGGCGGTCCCGCGCCAGCCGGCGTGGACGGCCGCGATCCAGTCCGAGTCGGGATCGACGAGGACGATCGGAACGCAGTCGGCCGAGGCGACGGCGAGAAGAACGTTCTGCACGCGAGTGAGGACGGCGTCACCGTCTCCGAAAAGCGTGTTCCGCCGCTCACGCGGCGGTTCTTCGAAGGTGAGAACGCGGGCGCCGTGCACCTGCTTCAGCCTGACGACTTCCGCATCCGGCGCGCCGAGGGCCTCCGCCAGCGCGCGGCCGGCAGCGTCGGGGTCCAGCGATCGGGCCGTCAACGGACCGCGGGTGAACCCGGCGGCGAATCCCGGCGGCAGTCCTCTGAGACGCGTGACTCCCACGCCTCATTCTAGGAAACTCCGAAGGTGACCCTCCCCCGCCTCGTCTTGCCGCGTGGTCTCGGGAGGCCCGACCGCATCCAGTGTTTTCTCGACGAAGAGATCCTCTACAACAAGGAGGCGGACGGTGAGACGGCGTTCTCGCCCCGGCGGGTCTTGCGGGAACGCCGCGCGCACTGCTTCGAAGGCGCGCTCCTCGCGGCGGCGGCCCTGCGGCGTCTCGGGCACGCGCCTCTCGTCGTCCAGCTGCGCGCCGTGCGCGACGACGACCACGTTCTCGCTCTGTATCGCGAGCGCCCGGGCGCCGGCTGCTGGGGCGCCGTCGCGAAGTCGAACTACTCGGGGCTGCGCTTCCGCTCGGCGGTATATCGCTCGCTCCGCGAGCTCGTGATGAGCTACTTCGACGTCTATTACAACCTCGAGGGCGAGAAGAGCCTGCGGGCGTTCGGGCGGCCCATCGACCTTTCGCGCTTCGACGCGCGGGGGTGGGAGACGGCGGGCGAGAGCCTGTGGGACGTGAGTCTCCACGTCGCGACGCGGCGCTTCACGCCGCTTCTCGCGCGGGGACAGGCGCGGAGGCTCGCCCCGATGGACCGGCGCCTCTTCGACGCCGGTCTCGTCGGGACCGTCCCCTGAGCAAGGGCGGCCCGGGCCGCGTCAGAAGCGGTAGCTGACCCGCGAGTAGACGAAGCGCCCGTTGTAGCCATAGGGAGAGTTGTTCGGATAGTGGTTGATGCCGCTGTTGCTGTTGGCGAAGAGAACCTCCTCCGGAGTCGCGTCGCCGAGGTTCTGCGCGCCGACGGCCACCCGGAGGTGAGAAAGCGTCCACGTGAGTTCGAGGTCGAGGAGCCAGTTCGAGGAGAACGTCTGGTCGACGGCCGTCCCGGGGCCGAACGGTGCTTCCCCGGAGCCGTTCGCGATGCCGCAGAACGAGCCGTAGCGCGTCGCCGTGACGTTTACCCCGAGCGGGCCGCTGGACCAGTCGACCGTCCCGCGAACCGTATCCTTGGGCTGGGCACACTCGAGGCGCTTGACCTCGAGCCGGTCGAAGAGAACCGTCTGGAACGCGCCGAGCTGGGGCGGCGTCGCCGCGATGTTCGTGACGCTCGTCTCCGCATGCGCCCACGACGCCTGGAGCCGCAGGATGCCGTTTGCGCCGAGATCCTCGTGGTAGTTGGCCGTCATCTCGACTCCATCCGTGCGGGTGTCGATGGCATTCGTGAAGAAGCGCACACCGGTCGCGCCGAAGGGCTGCAGGATCGGGTTGAGCGCGGCCCCCGTGAAATTCCCGGAGAACACGATGCGGTTCTTGATCGCGATGTTGAAATAGTCGGCCGTGAGCTCGAACCGGCGGTCCGGCGACAGAACGAGACCGCCCCCGAAGTTGACGGAGTCCTCGGGCCGGAGCGACGTGGCGCCAAGCGCCTGCGCCACGGGGCTGTCCACGCGGGCCGTGAGGATGTCGAAAGGCTGATTCACGCCGCCGACGTTGAGGAAATTCGTCGACACGGTCGAAAAGTACGATTGCCCGAGCGAGGGCGCCCGGAAACCGGTGGAGGCGGACCCGCGGGCGATGAGCGACGGCAGGAATTCGTACCGAAGGGTGCCCTTGAAATTCGTGGAGTTGCCGAAATCGGTGAAGTGCTCGAAGCGGAGGGCGGCGCCCGCGCGAAGCTGCTTCGTGAGGTTCGCCTCGAAGTCCGCGTAGGCGGCGACGTCGCTGCGGTTCGTGTCGATCTCGTTCGCGGGCCGGAAGCCCGGGAAGACCTGCGAGCCCGGGGCTCCCGGGCCTCCGTCCTGGGCCTTGAAGCCGCCGTCGACGTAGGAGTTTTTCTCGCCGGCGATCTGCCGGTAGCGCTCGTTGCGGAACTCCGCGCCGAACGCGACGTTGAGCGGGCCCGCGAGCCCGACCGCGAATTCGCGTGTGATGTCGAGGTTCGAGACGAATTGTCCGAAGACGAGAGATCCGGCGTCGAACGACGTCTGGTTCAGCGCCGGCGTCGGGCCGAGGGAGACGTTGAGGCTGTCCACGACGCGGAAGTCGAACTGGTTGCGGCCGTACTGCGCCGAGAGGTCCCAGAACCACTTCCCGAAGAGAACGCCGCGGACGCCCGCGGTGGCGGAGTAGTCAATCGTCGTCGGCGTGATCTTCGGAAGGAATCCGTTCGGGTAGATCGTGGGCCAGTTCGTGGCCTGGAGCGCCCGCCGGAAGTTGCCGGCGGAGTCCGCGTACCGGTAGCTCGCGCCGCCGAAAAGATAGGCGCTCGTCGTGCCGTCGGCGGAAAGGGGGAACACCCCGTTCATGAAGCCGAGCACGTCGGACGTCGCGGGGTCGCCAAAGCGGGTGTCCGGCTGCTTGATGACGTCCCGCGAGCCCTGCGCGCGAGGGTCGTCGCCGGCACGGTTGGTCGCGTTGCGCCGCCGGAACTCGCCCGTGAAGTTGATCGAGCCGGATCCGAGCGCCACGCCGACGTTGCCGCTGACGTCGAGGAGCGACCCGTCCTGGTGGGTCGTCTCTCCGCCGGTGATCGTGAGATCGAAAGGCGAGGGGCCCGAGCGAAGGTTGAGGTTCAGGACGCCCGCGATCGCGTCGGAGCCGTATTGGGCGGCAGCGCCGTCCCGGAGGACCTCGATGTGGTCCAGCGCCTGCGCGGGGATCGCATTGAGGTCCACGCCCGCGGATCCCCGTCCAACCGTGCCGTTCACGTTCACGAGAGAGCTCGTGTGCCGGCGCTTGCCGTTGAGGAGAACCAGGAGCTGGTCGGGTCCGAGGCTTCGGATCGTGGCGGGCCGCGTCGTATCCGTACCGTCCGAGATCGTCGTGCGGGGGAAGTTGAACGAGGGCATCAGCTTCTGGATGACCTGCGCCATCTCGCCCGAGGGACTCGCCTGCTCGATCTGTTTCTGCGTGATGATGTCGACCGGGACGGCCTTCTCGACATCGGCGCCCGCCGCGCGCGACCCCACGGTGACCTGCGCGCTCACGCCGAGGGTCATCGAGAAGTCCTGTGTCACGACGCCCGGTGTCAGCGTGACGCGGGCGGTCTTCACGGAGAGGCCCGGGGCGACGACGCGAAGCTCCACGGTGCGTCCGCTCGCGATCCGGCTCGGAATCCTGATCTCGTACCTTCCGTCCCTGCCCGCTTTCACGGAGAGCTCGAGGTCGGCGATGGCGATCGTCGCGCCGGGATAAGGGAGCCCGTCCTCCTTCGTCGTGACGGTGCCCGTGACGATCGTCGCGTCCTGTGCCCGCGCGGCGGGGGCGGCCAGAAGGAAGACTCCGAACAGCGCTCCGAAAAGCTTTCGCATGGGATCTCCTCTCGAGAGAACGAAAAACGTAGGTTGGACGGTCGATGACTACTTTGCGACACGTCGCAGGTCCCGGTCAACGGTCCCGCGAATATTCGACAGTCACGTAAGAGATCTAGATTTCGTCACTCGTGTCATCGGAGCGATCGCGTTCGCGTAGTAGCGCAGAAGCGGGAGTTCCTTCGGGACGGGGCGGTGGACGCCGTTCTCGGACACGACGAGGTGCCGGAGCGACAGCATCCTGAGGCCGACGGACACGGCGTAGTCCTGGTCGCCGCGCGGGACGTAAACGTAGGCGCCGTCCGCCTCGAGCGCGCGCCAACGCGTCAGGACCTCGGACTTCAGCTCGAGCTCGCTCCACGCCCGCTCGGGGGCGTCGACGAGGACGCTTGCGACGAGCGAGACGGGGAGGACGGGAATCACGCGCGCGATCCGCGCCATGAGGTCGTTCGCGAGGTCCTCGACAGCCGCGAAACGGGCCTCGCGGGACGCGGTCCCCAGATCGAGGGTCTTTCTCGCGAGCCAGTCCCGCGTCGAGACCGGCGACCCGAAACTCACGCATGCATATCCGAATCGGTGCCATTCGTTCGCGAACAGGAGGCGCGCGTTGCGCAGGAGAAAGCGCAGGGTCTCGGCGAGGGTGTCCGCCGCGGAGGCTTTCCCCTGGGCCGGGGAGCGGTCGAGGAGGAGCGTGCGGTCCTCGAGGACGCGGTCGTAGTTGACGCCGACGGGGATGAAGACGAGGTCGCGCGGGCCCTTCGGGTCGAAGCCGCGGAGCATGTAATCGAGGAGGCCGAGCTTCGGGGGGCGGAGCGCGCCGTCCTTCGAGAGGCCGCCCTCGGGGTACACGGCCTGAGGCACGCCGTTCGCGGTGGCCATCGCGACCCACCGCTCGAGGACGCGCCGGTAGAGAGGGTCCTTCGAGTCACGCCGCACGAAGTACGCGCCGGTCGCCCGCAGGAATCCCTGGACGGGCCAGATCCGCGCCCACTCGCCGACCGCGTAGCTGAGAGCGGTCTTTTCGGCCGCGAGGTACGAGAGAAGGAAGTAGTCCATGTTGCTCCGGTGGTTCATGACGAAGACGACCGTCGAGCCCTCGGGGATCGCGCGGAGGCCGGCGTCGTCCGCCGTGCCGAGGCGCACGCGGTAGAGCGACCGCGCTACGGCGCGCGCGATCGCGTAGCCGGCGCGAAAGTAGACCCACGCATTGAAGGCGGGGACGATTTCCCGCGCATCCCGGTCGACGCGTTTCTGCACTTCGTCGCGGGAGAGCCCCGACTCCTTCGCGAACGCGTCGGCGGCCTCGAGGACCTTCAGGTCGAAGCGGAGCTGGTCCACGAGAACCTCGCGCTTCGTCATCTTGAAGGGCGGGAGGCGGACGGGCAGTCGCGCATTCAGCTCGTCGATGACGCGGTTCGCGCGGCGGCGGAGCACGGCGCGCATCGCGGGCCGGAGAAGCCGGTCGACGACCGCCCAACCCGCGAGTAACGCGAGGATGGCAAACGCCCAGACGGGAAGAGAGACCGTCGCATGCATGGTTCGAGGAACGCCCTGATTGTGTCAGAGGGCGCGAGTCACGATCTAATGGGCGCATGAAGACACTCGCGCTCGCCGCGGCCTTCGGCCTTCTTTCGGCGCCCTCGGCCGCCGCCCAGATCGTGCCCCAACCCCGGGTGCCGGGCGACGCCGTCATCCGGGACTTCCGGTTCGCGAGCGGCGAGTCGCTTGCCGAGCTGAAGATGCACTACGTCACGATCGGGCGGAAGCTCGACGACGGTCGCGGGCGCACCACGAACGCCGTCCTCGTCCTGCACGGGACGGGCGGCTCGTCCGAGCAGTTCCTCGGCCCGCATTTCGCGGGCGTTCTCTTCGGACCGGGCCAGCCGCTCGACGCGTCGCGGTATTACATCGTGATTCCGGACGGGATCGGCCACGGCGCGTCGTCGAAGCCGAGCGACGGCCTGAAGGCGAAGTTTCCGCGCTACACGTACGACGACATGGTGAAGGCCCAGTACCGGCTCCTGACGGAGTTCCTCGGCGTCGACCATCTGCGGCTCGTGATCGGAACCTCGATGGGCGGGATGCACGCCTGGGTGTGGGGTGAAACGCACCCCGCCTTCATGGATGCCCTTCTGCCTCTCGCGAGCCTTCCGGCGCCCATCGCGGGCCGGAACCGCATGTGGCGGAAGATGGCGATGGACCTCATCCGCGGGGATCCCGAATGGAAGGGCGGCGACTACACGGCGCAGCTGCCGGGCCTCCGCGGCGCGCTCTCGCTCCTCCTGACGGTCTCGGGCAGCCCGCTCGGCTGGATGCAGCTGGCGCCCGACCGTGCCGCCGCCGACGCCGCGGTCGAGAAGTACATGGCGGAGCGGCTCGCGAAGATGGACGCGAACGACCTCCTCTGGGCGCTCGATGCGTCGCGCGACTACGATCCGTGGCTCGGCCTCGAGAAGATCAAAGCGCCCCTTCTCGCGATCAACTTCGCGGACGACGCGATCAACCCGCCGGAGCTCGGGATCCTCGAGAAGGGCGTCGCCCGCGTGAAGGGCGGGCAGACGGTCGTCTTCCCGCTGTCCGAGAAGACGCGCGGCCACCAGACGCACACGTGGCCGGACCTCTGGAAAACTTACCTCTCCGAGCTTCTCGTTCGCTCGAAGAGGTAAGGCGTGCCTTTCGTCCCCGGAGGGTCAGTTATAGATGACGCGCTCGTGGGACCAGTGGCCGGGGATGTACTGGTAGCCGCCCCGAACGCTCTTGTAGCGGGGCGCGACCCAGCGGGCATGCGAGCGCGGGGGCTCGAGCCAGCGACCTTCGTTCCAGGCCCAGCTCTCACCGTTGTGCTGCCAGCCTCCCTTGACCCACACGTGGTGCGGGCCGGGGCGGGCGATCACCACGTCGCGATGACGTTCGCTAGGGGGGCCGCTCGGAACGATGCGGACGTGAAGGTCCGGCAT
The DNA here is from genome assembly GCA_030278895.1 of Acidobacteriota bacterium. Classification (GTDB taxonomy): domain Bacteria; phylum Acidobacteriota; class Thermoanaerobaculia; order UBA5066; family UBA5066; genus Fen-183. The sequence continues at coordinate 12,437 of JARXKK010000016.1, read as the reverse complement.
CCCGGGCGGCGGCGGCGGAATGGGCTGCGCCACTGCGGCGCCCCCGAGTGCTGCCGAAAGGACGAGAAGAGCGGCCGAGAGGGTGAGTGTATTTTTTCTCATGACCCGCTTCGTGCAAGCGGCTTGCCAGATTTCAGGTTCCCGAGCACGTCGCGCGAATCGAGGCCGAGACCCACGCCTGGCCGGATCTCTGGGAGACGTACCTCACCGAGCTCCTCGTGCGCTCGAAAACGAGGCGGCGGGCGGCGGGTGCTGGCTTTCGCTGCGCCCTTCTGACATCCTTCCACCCACAAAACCAATGGAACTCGCGGTCTACGAAGACGGAAGCGTCACTGTCGTCACGCTTTCGGGCGATCTGGTCATCGGCGACGCGGAAGCGGCCTTCAAGAAGACCGTGAGCCGCCTTCTCGAGGAGGGCAAGGTGCAGCTCGTCGTGGACTGCGGCGCGCTGCGATACGTCGATTCGTCCGGTCTCGGCGCTCTCGTGCGAGCGCTCACGACGTCGCAGCACGAAGGAGGGGGGACGAAGCTCCTGGGTGTCCCCTCGTCTCTGCGGAAGCTCCTCGAGCTGACGAAGCTGGACTCCGTTTTCGAGCTGTTCGAAGAGCGCGACCAGGCCGTCTCGAGCTTCTAGTCACGGCGCTCCGGCGCCGGCAGCGGGGCACATGGGTGACGTCGAAAGAACGGGGCGGGCCGCCGAGGCCGAATCCGGCGCTCTCGCGGAGCTCGCGCGTTGCGAGACCGTCGCCCAGAAGGCCGCGTGGGCCGCGCGCTGGTGCGCGCGGCTCTCCGGAGCGGACGCGGCGCTGGTCTTCTGCGTCGACGCACCCTCGGGCGGGTGGATCGCCCTCGGCGCCGCCGGAGAAGGCGCGACGAAGAGTCTCCGCCGCGTCGTCCCGCGGGACGCGGGTGCCGCCCGGGAAGCCGCCCGCAGCCGCGCCCCGCGGATGATGCGCCGCGACGACGCGGCCGCGCTCGCGGATCCCCTCGTATTCCTGCTCCCCGGGGGGCCCGGATCCGTCCTCGTCTCTCCGCTTCTCGTCGACAAGGGCGTGGCGGGCGTGGCCGCTCTCTCCTTCCGGCAAGAGCCTTCGGGCGACCGCCTCGCGCGTCTCGAAGCGTTCCTGCCCGACGCGGCCGCGGCCCTCGACCGCGCGCAGCTCGCGGAGCGCAAGACGGCCGGACACCTCCTCGCGATCGAGCGTCTGACGAGCCTGTTCGACGTCGCGAAGGCGTTCGGCTCGACGATCGACCTCGGGGACCTGTCGGCTCTCGTTGCCCGGAAAGCCGCGGACTTCGCGGTCGCCGAGACGGCGTCGTTGTGGCTTCTCGACAGCGTGGCCGGCGAGGTGTCTCTCGCCGCTACGGCCGTCAACGGAAACTACGACGTCGTGAACCCGCCCGAATCCGTCGGCGGGCCCATCGTCGGCGACGTTCTCGCGGACCGCGCGATCCTGAGGAGAAACGATCTCCGGGACGACGACCCCGTCCGGGCTGCCGACCCGTCGTACGAGGCGCGCTCCGTGCTGGCCGTGCCGCTCGTCGAGGACGACGTTCCGGTCGGCGTTCTCGTCGTGGTCAACAAGCGCGGACGCCGCCAGGAGTTCACGGAGGGTGACGAGGAACTCCTCGTCGACGTCGCGCGGCAGGCCGTCGCGGCGCTGCGGAATGCCCGCCAATACGAGGCCGAGAAGAAGGTTCAGGAGCTCGACGCTCTTCTCGCGGTGAGCCGCGAGATCACGTCGACGCTCGATCTCGACAAGGTCATGCGGACGATCGTCAACGCGACGTCGGCTCTGATTCGCTACGACCGTTGCGCGCTCGCGATCCTTCAGCGGGGATCACTCCGGATCGGGGCGGTGTCCGGGGCCGCGGAGGTGGACCGCCAGGACGCCTCAGTCAAACGGAGCGAGGCGCTTCTCGAGTGGGTCTTCTTCGGAGGCGCCGACGTCGCCGTGACCCGCCGCGAGGACGGCTCGATCGCGACCGACCGGCCGGAGACCGAGGAGAAGTTCCGCGCGTTCTTCGACGAGAGCGGCCGCAACGCGTTTTACGGAGTCCTGCTCGAGGACGACGAGGGAAGGCTCGGGGTCCTCGGATTCGAATCGACGGAGCCCCTCGAGTTCGAATCGGATACCCGGGATCTTCTCCAGATCCTCGTCAACCAGGCCACCGTGGCCGTCCGCAACGCCCAGCTCTACCAGCAGGTTCCCCTCCCGGGTTTCCTCCGGCCTCTCGCGGCGAGGACCCGGAAGCTGCGGGATCAGTCCGGAACTCGCGGGCGCCGGTGGGTGCTCGGGAGCGCGGCGGCCCTGGTTCTTTTCGCCGTGCTGCCGTGGAACGTCCGGGTCGCCGGGCCCGCGCGCATCGTGCCGGGCCGGCGGATCGCCGTGACGGCATCCGTCGAAGGCGTCGTCGAGAGCGTAGGGCATCGCGAAGGGGATGCCGTCGCCGCCGGGGCCGTCGTCGCGACTCTGCGCGACGACGCCTACCGCGCCGCGGCAGCGGAGGCGCACGCGGCCGAACAGATCGCCGAGGCCGAGGTGTCCCGCCACCGCGCCGAGGGGAACGCCCCCGCCCTTTTTCGGGCGGCCGCGCAGAAGGACGAGATGCGCGCGCGGGCGGCTCTTGCCGAGGAGAAGCTCGAGAGGACGCGGCTCCGCGCGCCCGAGGCGGGATTCATCCTGACGCCCCGGCTCGAGGAGCGCATCGGACAGCTCCTCCCGGCCGGCGCCGAGTTCGCTGTTCTCGCCGGAACGTCCGCCGTCCTCGTGGAAGTGGCGGTTCCCGAACGCGAGGCTTCTCTTCTCGCGGCGGGCCAGCGAGTCGACGTCAAGGTGAACTCCTATCCGTACCGGACGTTTCCCGGGACCGTCGAGCACCTGGGCGCGGCGGTCCGCGAGGAGGGCGAGGAGCGCTTCGTCATCGCCGAGGCGCGGGTCGAAAACGCGGAGGGGCTCCTGCGACCCGGCATGCTTGGGAAAGGGAAGGTGTCGACCGGAACCCAGCGGCTCCTGCGCGTCCTCCTCCGAAGGCCGGCGCGCTGGTTCTGGACGCGGCTCTGGCCTCTCCTGCCGTGAGCGCGGCTTCGCCGGCTCCGGCCTCGCGGTATGTCGCGGCCGCCCGCCGCGGGCGGGCCGCCGAAGCGCTCGAGGCCCGCCACGGCGTCCGGCTCGACCGACCGGGGCTCCGCGGGGATCTCGTCATCCGGCGCCAGGTGCAGGTCGGCGAGGTGACGTGGGTGGTCAAGCAGCCGGAGGCGAACAAGTTCTACACGTTCGACGACGGCGAGTGGGGTCTCATCGAGCTCTTCGACGGGACGCGGACGCGAACGGAGATCCTCGAGGAGTACCGGCGCCGGATCCCGGGCGCCGCGATCGCGTTGCCGTTCGTCCTCGACTACGAGGAAATGCTCCGGAAGATCGATCTCCTTGAGCAGTCGGCCGTGGAGAAGAACCTTCAGCTCCTGTCGAAGTTCAAGAACCTGAGGCAGCGGGCCGCCGAGGAGAGAGCCGAGGGATTCAACGTCCTTTTCATGTTGTTCAAGGTCTTCGACCCCGATCGCATCCTCACCCGCACGCTCCGGTACGTCCGCTGGCTCTGGCGTCCGCCGGTCGTCGCGGTGGCCTGCCTCACGTTCGTCTTCACGATCGCGGTATTCGCGACCCGCTTCGACGTGATCTGGGCCCAGACGATCGAGCTCTACTCGTTCCTCAAGAAGCCGTTCTGGGACTTCGTCCAGTTCTGGGTCATCCTGACCGGCATCGGCTGCATCCACGAGTTCGGTCACGGCTACGCCACGAAGATGTACGGGGGCGAGGTCCACGACATGGGCATCGCCCTCCTCTACTTCACGCCGGCCTTCTACTGCGACACGACGGACTCGCTTCTCTTCCCGAACAAGTGGCAGAAGCTGACCGTGACCGTCGCGGGGATCTACATCGAGGCGATTCTCTGCACGATCGCGACGGTGCTCTGGGTGGCGAGCTACCCGGACACGCTGCTCCACGAGCTGGCGTACAAGACGATGCTGTTCACGGGGGTGTCGACGGTCTTCTTCAACATCAACCCCCTCGTGAAGATCGACGGGTACTACGCCCTCTGCAGCCTCACCGAGATTCCGGAGCTGCGCGAGGAGTCGTTCCGCTGGCTCGGCGCCCTTTTCCAGCGCCACGTCCTCCGCCTGAACGTCGAGGTGCCGGTCGTGTCGCGGCGGAAGAAGAGGATCTTCCTCGTCTACGGGCCGCTCGCCCTCGTCTACATCGGCTTCATCATGGCCTTCATCGCGAAGCTCCTCGACAACCTCTACGCGAAGGTCGTTCCGGATCTGGCCGTCGTCCTCCTCCTCGTCACGCTCTACTTCTTCTTCCGGAAGAGGGTCCGCCTCGTCCTGCGGATCTCCCGCCTCTTCTACCTCGACAAGAAGGAGCTCGTCATGTCGCCGCGCGCCCGCCTCCCGCTCCTCGCCGCCGCCGCCGGCCTCGTCCTTATCCTCGCGGTTCCCTGGGGCCGCAGGACGATCCGGATGGACGCCATCCTCGAGCCTGCCGGGCAGGTGAAAGTGGAAGCGCCGGAGGACGGTACCGTCCGCGAGGTCCTCGCGCGGGAAGGGGACATCCTCCGGAAGGGCCAACCGCTCTTCCGGATCGAAAGCCCGGGCGTCGCGGCCGACCTCGCGACTCTCTCGGCCCGCCACGCGGGGGCCGCCGACGAGAAGGGAAGAAGCCTCCGGGCCGGGGACGCGGGACAGGTTTACCGGGCCGAGCGGAGGGAAGGGGCGGCCGCGGCCGGCCTCGCTCTCGACGCCGCGCGCGCGGGGCGCCTCGCCGTCCCGAGTCCGATCGCGGGGCGCCTCCTGACGGCGCGCGCGGAGGATCTCGTCGGAAAATGGGTCACGGCCGGAACCGTTCTCGGGACCGTCGGCGACACGGGCCGGCTCTCGGCGGCGTTTCCGGTCTCGGAGCGCCTTCTGACCGATCTCGCGGTCGGAGCGCCGGTCTCCATGCAGCTCCACGGCCGCCCGTTCCGCATCCTCCGCGGCGAGATCGTCTCGATCGCTCCCGCGTCCCGGCCGGCTGCGTCCGACGACGCCTCCGCGCTCCGTCCGTCCGAGACCCCCGGGCGCATCGTGGCGGTCGCGCGCTTCGAAAACCCGGACGGCGACCTGAAGCCGGGGCTCGGGGGGGTGGCGAAAATCAGGGGGCCGCGGGCCTCGCTCCTCGGAGAGGGATTCAGGATCCTGTCGCGCTGGTTCAGCGCGGTCGCGTGGTGACCTGAAAGGGGAGCGCCCCGGCGGGACCGGGGCGCTCGGGCACTTTCGGGCGCGGGAGGATTCAGCGGTCGACGTCGCTCGACGCGCGCGTCGAGGCGTTGCGCGGAGCCGCGGACTTGGCAGCTGCGTTGCGCGGGGCCGCCGCCTTCGCCGCCGCGTTGCGCGGCGCCGCCGCCTTGGCGGACGCGAACCGCGGGGCCGCTGCCTTGGCCGCGGCGTTGCGCGGCGCCGCCGCCTTGGCGGACGCGAACCGCGGGGCCGCCGCCTTGGCCGCGGCGAACCGCGGGGCCGCGGACTTCGCCGCCGCGTTGCGCGGAGCAGCCGTCCGGGCCGCGGCGTTGCGGGCCATCGCTTCGCGGGCGCTCGCGACACGGGCGCTCGCGACTTTGGCCGACGTCGTCGGCGTCATCGCGGGGTTGTTGCCGAGGTTGCTGACGCGGATCTCGCCGAGATCCTTGCCCGTGGCTTCCTTGATCTTCGCCTTCTGCTCGTCGGTCAGGGTGATCCGCACGTCGTTCGCCATGGTGTCCTCCTGCTTTCTATGTCCGGCGTTGAGCACCGGATTGATGGGTGTCGCGGAGAGGTTTGCAAGACGGAAGCCACACTCGTCAAACCGCACTCATCGTCGTCCCTCGCCGTAATCGGCCCGCATTCGCACGAGACCGAAGGCGCGAGGCGGTGTCCGGCCAGGCGCCGGAGATGAATTTCTCACCCTTCGGTTGACTTTTTCACCTCGAGCCGGCGTCAGAGGCCGTGCTTGCGGCTCAGGTATTTCATCTGGTTCGAATCGAGCCCCAGCACTTCGGCTGCGCGGGCCTTCACGCCTCCGGCGGCTTCGATCGCACGGACGAGGAGGTCACGCTCGAACCTCGCCACCGCCTCCACCAGCGGAAGTCTCTCGGGAGAGGGCTTCGGCGAAACGGCGGCCATTGAGCCCGGGAAATGCTCGGGGCCGATCACGTCATCCTCGACGAGCACGGTCACCATCTCGACGAGGTGCTCCAGCTCGCGCACGTTGCCCCGAAAGGGGTATGTCGCGAGGGCCTCGAAGGCGCCCCCGGAAAACGTCTTCGGGCGCCGGCCGTGGCGCTCGGCGGCCCGCGCGGTGAAGAAATCCACGAGAAGCGGGATGTCCTCGCGTCTTTCTCGGAGCGGCGGAATCCTCAGGATGACCGTGTTCAGACGATAGAAGAGGTCGTTGCGGAAGGTCCCCGCCGCCACGCGCTGCTCGAGGTCTTCGTTCGATGCCGCGACGAGACGGATGTCGACGTGGATCGTCTTCGTCCCGCCGACCCTCTCGAAGTTGTGACGCTCGAGGGCGCGCAGCAGCTTCGCCTGCACGGCGGAGGAGAGCGTCGCGACCTCGTCCAGAAAGAGGGTCCCTCCGTGGGCCAGCTCGAATCGCCCGGGGCGCGACGCCACCGCCCCGGTGAACGCGCCTCGCTCGTGGCCGAAGAGCTCCGACTCGGCGAGCGTGTCGGTGAGCGCGGAGCTGTTCACGGCCACGAACGGCCCGGCCCTCCGCGGGCTTCCCCGGTGGATCGCCTCGGCCACGAGCTCCTTTCCCGTTCCGCTCTCCCCGGTCACGAGGACGGTCGTGTCGGTGGGCGCCACCTTTTCGATGAGGGCGAAGAGCGCGCGCATACCGGGACTCTCGCCCAGGAGCCCTCCGTAGGAATCGCGCTTCCACACCTTCTGCTTCAGCGCGCGGTTCTCGGCGAGGATGCGGTGCCGCTCCAGCGCGCGCCCGAGGACATGAAGAAGGTCCCCTTTCTCGAACGGCTTTCGAAAGAAGTCGAACGCTCCGAGCTCGACGGCCTTGAGGGCCCACAGGCGCTCCGCCTCGGCCGTCATGACGACGACGGTCGCGTCCGGCTGGCGCCGCCGGATGGCCTGCAGGAGCCGGAGCCCCTCCTCCGCCTCGTGAGAAGGCGGCAAACGCAGGTCGAGCAGGTAGACGTCGGGCTCGAGGTCGGCAAGCTTGAGCCCCCCGGCGGCGTCTCCCGCGCTCAGGACCTCGAACCTCTCCTTCAACGCCCAGACGAGCTGGTCGCGCAGAATCGGATCGTCTTCCACGACCGCGAGGCGTCCTTCCGTCCCCCTCCGTGCCGCGTCCACGACCTATCCCTTTCGGCCGCGCGCGGCCGGAAGCGGCAGGAGGAGACGGACGCGTGTGCCTTCGCCCTCCGTGCTCGTCACCTCGACGTCCCCGTGGTGGTGTCGCAGGATGCGGCGCGCCGCGTAGAGACCGAGCCCGACCCCTTCGGGCTTCGTCGTCCGGAACGGCCGAAAAAGATCTCGTCGCATGAACGCTTCGGGCATGCCGGGCCCGTTGTCCTCGACCTCGACGACGGCGATGTTGCGAGCCCCGCGCCTCTCGAGAATCGTGCGCACGGACACGGAGCTCGCCGCCGCCTCCTGCGCGTTCTGGACGACGCTTTGGATCGCTTCGCGCAGATAGTAGGAATCGCCCCAGATTCCGGGAACCTCGGCGAAGCTCAGGGTCATCCCGGGCGCGGAGGCCCGTCCCCGGGGTTCGCACGTCCGCAGGACCTCACGGACCAGGTCGTTCAGATCGAGCGGCACCTTGATGAGGACCGCGTTGCCGCGGGACGACCAGCTTCTCGCGATCCCGTCGAGCTTCTGGATCGTCGACTGCAGAAGGTCCTCTGCGCTGCGCTTGAAGTCCGGATCGCCGTAGTGCTCCTCCATGTTCGAGAGGAGAAGACTGAGGCGAAGCCCGAGGTTGCGAATGTCGTGGACAAGGACCGAATCCTGCGTGGAGCGGACGCGGGGTCGCCGCGCGGGCGTGCGTGTCGCCATGGCCTCAGGGCCGGGGAGGAGCGCGGAAGGTGAGCCGAACCGCCATCCCGGGCCGCAGCACTTTCTTCGGATCACGCTTCACACGCACGATGACCTGCACCGTTCCGCTTCCCGGGTCGATGACGGGGCTGATGAACGAAACCTGTCCGCTCGCGTGCGCCTCCGCGAAATCCGGAACCTCCACGCTCACGTCGTCTCCCGTCTTCACCGCCTGAATGCTCGCGGCCGGAAGATAAGCGCGCGCCAGGAGCGGCTCCAGCGCCATCACCTTGAAGAGCGGCTTGCTCTCCTCGAGCGTGAACTTCTCTCCCACGCGCGCGTACCGGTCCGCCACGATCCCGTCGAACGGAGCCCGCACGACCGACCGGTCGATCACGAGCTTCGCCCGCTCGAGCTCGACGAGGGCCAGCTCGTGCCGTGAGCGTCGCTGCTCGAACTCAGCCTCGCTCGTCAGGTTCTGGCGGCGCAGTTCCGCGTACCGTTTCAGATCCGCGACGCTCACGGCAAGAGTTTCCTCCGCGGCGCGCAGATCCAGCCGGAACTCACGCTGGTCCAGCGTCGCGAGCGGCTGCCCCTTCTGCACGGCCTGGCCGCGCTCGACCTGGATCGAGTCGATCACGCCGGTCACTCGCGTCGTCACGGTCACCTCCTGTTCGACCATCAGGTTCGAGGCGACGGTCAATGGCGCGGGAGAGGCGGGCGCGGGCCCGGCTGCGCGCGCCCGCGCGAAGGCCAGGAACGAGGCGGCAATGAATGCCCGGCGGACGAGCGGGATCGAGTTACGCGTGATTTTTCCTCCTCAGGGTGTCTGGAACGGAATGATAGCGAATCAGGAAGGGGTGAGCGCGCGCAGGAGGCGCTTGAGTGCTTCCTGGAAGACGTCGGGCGGCGGTAGCAGGCTGACGACGACGAACGCCTCGAACGGGAACTCGTAGAAATAGCCCGGCTGGACGAGCAGGTCGTGAGATTCGAGGAGATCGAGGACGAGCTCTTCCTCGGGGCGGACGGCCGGCACGCGGAGGCACGCGCCCCAGCCGGCCCTTACGGGGAGGACGGTGATGCCGCCACCAGGGGGGAAGGCGGCCTGAAGAGCGCGCTCGTTGCGCAGGACGCGCGCCCAGATCGCGTCCGCGGTCCCGCGCCCGTGCTCGAGGAGCCTCGAGAGCGCGAGCTGCACGGGCGTCGAGACGGAGAGATACGAATCCGCGATCCACTCCAGGCGTTCGATGGCCTGCGGAAGAAGGCCAGCGGGACCGTTCGCGAAGATCCACCCGAGCTTCATCTGCGGGAGGCCGGCGGACTTGGAGAGCCCGCCGAGCGAGAACACGAGCGCTTCGGGCGGGGACGTCGAGGCCGCGACGGCTGCCACTCGCACGTCGCCCGGCCGGTCCGAATAGCGGTAGTCGACGAAGACCTCGTCGGAGATGACGGCGAACCCGCGCTCCTTCGCGAGCGCCATGAGATCCGAGAGCTCCGCCGCGGAGAGCGACGTGCCCGTCGGGTTGTTCGGATTCACGACGACGACGGCCGCGACACGGTGTCCATCCACCTCGACACGCCGCACTTCGGCCTCGACGGCCGCCGCGCGGAACGCGAAGCCGTCGTCGCTCGCGAGCGCATAGCGGCGCAGGGACAGGCACTCGAGCTCCGTGAGGGCGTCGAGGAGAGGGTAGGACGGCGCCGGGACGAGGACGACGTCGCCGGGGTCGCCCAGGAGCTTGAAGAGCCAGCCGTAAGCCTCGCTCGACGAGGCCGTGAGGACGATCTGGTCGGGCGGTGCAAGAACGCCGTGCAGGGCGGCGTAGTAGTTGCTCACGGCCGTCCGCGCAACGAGAAGGCCCCGTGGATCCGGCGCATACGAGAGTCCCCTCGAATCGGCAAGGGCCGCGAGAACGCGCGCGTCCGGCGCCGACGCGGCGCCGTCGAAGAGGTCGGCCTCGCCCGACCGCAGGCCGACGGCCGTGGGATTCGACACGGTGAGGTCGAGGTACGGGCGCGTGCGCGCCGCGAGTGCCCGCGTCAGGCTGTTCACATCGCCCGGGGCCGGGATCCGTAACGAGAACATGAGCGGCGCGCGGCCTCAGCGCCCGGACACGAGGTCTTCGGGCTTCCACGGCGAAGCGGCGCCGCCGAGATAACGGTGGAACCAGTCGAGGTGAGCCGCGTAGTAGAGACCCATCTCGAACGCGCTCGGCCAGTGGCCCGCCATCTCGAAGACGATCAGCCGTGAGGGCACGCCCCGCGCCTGCAGGTCAGTGAAGAACTCCAGCGACTGCGTGTACGGAACGCGAAAGTCCTTCTCGCCGGTGATGACGAGGCAGGGCGTCTTGAAGGCTTTCACGAATTCGGAGGGACTCTGCTGCCGGTAGAGAGCGGCGTTCACCCATGGCGCTCCCTTGAGGTCCCACTCCGGGAACCAGACCTCCTCGGTCGAGGAGTACATCGCGCGGAGGTCGTAAACGCCCATCATGGCGGCGAGAGCCTTGAACCGCGTCGTGTGGCCCTCGAGCCACATCGTCGCGTAGCCGCCCCAGGACCAGCCCATCGCGCCCATGCGGTCCCTGTCGACGTACGGGAGCTTCTCGAGGGCGTCCGCGACCTTCTCGACGTCGGTCATCACGCGGCCGCTCCAGTCGCCCGATATGGCGGACGTGTAGTCCTGCCCGAAACCGGTCGAACCGTGCGGGTTCGGGAACGCCACGACGTAGCCCGCGCCGGGATAGACCTGCCAGTCGCCGCGGTAGGCGTCGGCCCACTGCTGCTGCGGCCCCCCGTGGATGTTCAGGATGAGCGGGTACTTCTTCGCGGGATCGAAGCCGTGGGGCTTGACGATCCACACCTGAACGGGCTTTCCGTCGGCGCCGGGCACGCTGATCTCATCGGCCGGCCGGATGTCGACCTCGCTCTCGAAGGCGGCGTTGTGCGTCGTGAGGCGGGTTTCACCTGCTCCGGCGACGACATTGAGCCGCCACAGCTCGAGCGGGCTGCCGATCCGGCGGCGGGCCGCGACGGCGAACGAGGCATCGGGCGCGAGCGTCCACGCGTCGAGCGCGCCCACGGACGAGACTGCCCGGAACGCGCCCGTCGCGAGGACGATCTCGTAGAGCGGCGTCCGTCCCTTCACTTCGGCGGTGAAGAAGATCCTTTCGCCGTCCTTCGAGAAGTCGAAGTTGCGGACGTTGTCGTCGAACGCCGCCGTGAGATCGCGCTCGGCGCCCGTGGCGCGGTCGCGCACGATGATCCGGAACCGGTCGGCCTCGTAGCGCGGGGTGAGCTGGCGCTTGAACGCGAGAAACCTTCCGTCCGGCGAGTAGCGCGGCGAGCCGTCGAAGCCCCGGTTCGCAGCGGTGAGATTCTTCGGGGACGCCAGCGCGGGGGTGTCCGCGCTCGTGGCCACGGTAAAGACGTCCGCATTCGTCGAGAACGCGGGGTCTGCGTCGCGATTCGAGGAAAAGGCCAGCTCCTTCCCGTCGGGCGAGAGGTCGAAGTCGCCGCCGCCGCCCACGGAGAAGACGGGCGTGTCGAAGTCGCCGGGCGTCAGGTCGCGGACGGCCTTCCCGGCGTCGGCCTCACCGAGGTCGAGGAGGAGAACGTGCGTGCGCTTGCCCTCCTTCCACTCGGTCCAGTGGCGATAGAGGAGGGAGTCGGCGAGGTGGGCCTTGATCTTGTTCGCCTCGCGGGCGTCTGCGGCCTTCTTGTTGCACGCGGGGTCGGCGCCGCAGTCGGGGTAGACGTCGGCCGTGAAGACGACGAAGCGGCCGTCCTTCGAGAACGCGGGCGCGTCGATGCCGCCGGGAAAGCGCGTCTTCTGCTCGGCTTCGCCGCCCGCGAGCGGCAGGAAGAAGAGTTGCGGATCGCCGGTGCGCGTCGAGACGAAGGCGAGCGTCTTCCCGTCGGGCGAGAAGAACGGGTGGTCGTCGTTCCCCGAGGAGGACGTCAGCGCGCGCGCGTTCTTCCCGTCGGCGTCGACGTGCCAGAGGGCGACGGATTTCTTCTTCGTTCCCCAGTCGTTCGTCGTGACGGCGTAGACCACGGTCTTCCCATCGGGGGAGATCGCGGGCGCGCCGACGCCTTTGACGCGGTAGAGGTCGTCGAGCGTGAAGGCGCGGCGCGAATCGGCCGCGAAGGCGGGCGAAGCGAGGAGGAAGGAGAGGAGGAGGGATGTCGGCAAGCCGGCTCGAATCATCCGCATAGCTTAGTGGACGCCGCCCGTTGGGCGCCGGGCTCGGCGACTAGAATCCGAGGAAGACGTCTCCCGGTCGCCAAATCCGGTGGGCAAGGGACGGTGGGGCACCGCCGTCCGTAGAAAGACGACATGAAGAGGATCGTTCTCGCGGTCGCT
>JARXKK010000015.1 GCA_030278895.1 Acidobacteriota bacterium | reverse complement strand
TGAGTACCAGCCCCTCCTCGCCTTCGGCGACGAGGAATGAATCGCGGTACTGGCCGAGGAGACGGAGATCTCCAAGAGGGGAAGAGGAAAAAAAAGAGGAAGAAGAAGAATTTTCTTCTGAAAGGGAATAGGAAGAGGGCGACATGCCAGGGGCGATCGCTTCGAGCAGCGCTTCGGTGGTAGCACGGGCGCCGCCTGCGCGGGCCGCGCCGTAGCGAGCCGCCACCTCCTCGAATGCGTCCCCTTCGACAGCGACGGCGCCCTTGCCGCCCGTGAGGGCGTGGACGAGGCCGCGGTGCACGAGCGAATGCACGGCGTTCGGATCGCGGAAGCGGACCTCGAGCTTCTGGGGGTGCACGTTCACGTCGCAGAGCGCCGGATCGCAGGTGAGAAAAAGAGCGAACGCCGCGTGGCGGTCCGAGCGCAGCACCTCGCGTGTCGCCAGGGAAATGGCGTGCGTCACGGTCGCATCCCTGATGGCGCGGCCGTTCACGAAGAACCACTGATGCGCGCGCGACGGAAACGTCGTCTCGGGCGACGACACCGCGCCCGTCAACGTCATGCCGCCGAACGCGAAGTCCACGTCACGGGGGCGCGCCGCCACCGCAAGGCCGAGGACCTCCCGAAACCGCTCGCGGACGTCCGCGGCGGGCAGGTCGAGAAGAAGACGGGGGCCCGCACGCAGCGTGAACGCCACGTCGGAACGCGAGAGCGCGAGGGCGGTGACTGTCTTCGCGACCGCGCGCAATTCCGCATCGGCGCTCTTCTGGAACTTGCGCCGCGCCGGGACGTTTCCGAAGAGGTCCTCCACGACGACGCGCGTGCCCTTCGGGTGCCGCGACGGCGACACGCGGGGAGGTGCGCCCCGGTCGGCGACGACCTCGGTTCCGAGCCCCGACGCGTCGGGCGACGTCGTGAGGACGAGGCGCGAGACGGACGCGATCGAGGGAAGCGCCTCGCCGCGGAAGCCCATCGTGCCGATCGAGGTGAGGTCCTCGAATGAGCGGATCTTCGAGGTCGCATGGCGTTCGAGGGCCAGCCGCGCGTCCTCGGGCGACATGCCCGAGCCGTCGTCCGCGACCTCGAGCCGCGCGATCCCGCCGCCTTCCACGCCCACCGTGATGCGGCGGGCGCCGGCATCGAGCGCGTTCTCCACGAGCTCCTTGACCGCGGACGCCGGGCGCTCGACGACCTCGCCCGCGGCGATCTGGTCGACGAGGGCATCCGAGAGAACGCGGACGGGCCCGGGCACGGGCGGGATGTTAGCGGCTTTGCGCGGCGGCCGGCTTCATCGCCTTTTCGAGATCCGCGATTTCGCGCGGCGCGGCGCACGAGAGGCAGTCCGGGCCTTTTTCCGTGACGAGGACGTCGTCCTCGATCCTCACGCCGAGGTTCCACCACTTCGGGTCCACGCCTTCGCTCTTCTCGGGGATGTAGATGCCGGGCTCGACCGTGAGGACCATCCCGGGCCGAAGCGTCGCGTTCGACGAGAAGTAGCGCGTCCAGCGGTCCTTCGGGTCCGCGAACTCGTAGCTGCCGGCATCGTGCACGTCCAGGCCGAGCCAGTGCGAGGTGCCGTGAGGGAAGAACGCCGCGTAAGAGCGCGAAGTTTTCACGTCGTCGGGCGTGCCCTTGAGAAGTCCGAGCTTCAGGAGTCCGTCGACCAGGACCTCGTACGAAGCGTCGTGGATCTCGTGTTGCTTCGCTCCGGCGACGACCTTCGCAATCCCGGCCTTCTGCGCCGCGAGGACGATCTCGTAGAGCGCGCGCTGCTCGGGGGAGAACGTGCCGTTAACGGGATAGCTGCGCGTCACGTCGGCGGCATAGAGGCCGTACTCGCAGGCGGTGTCGTTCACGATCATCTCGCCCCGCTGCATGATGCGATTCGCGTCGGGATAGTGGAGGATCACCGAGTTCGGGCCCGAGCCCACGATCGGCGCGTAGGCCATGCGCGCGGCACCCCCCGCGAGGCAGCGCTGGACCATCGCGGCCTTGAGGACACCCTCGTTCACGCCGGGCCGGGCCACCGCGAGAGCCGCGCGGTGCGCCTCGACCGATAGATTCACCGCCTCGCGCAGGATCGCGATCTCGGCCGCGTCTTTCACGAGGCGCATCTGGGCGACGACGGGCGCCACGTCGGAGGCGGGCAGCGACTCGGTGCCGGCGGCCGCGAGAGTCTGCCAGGCCGTGATCAGCTTGTCGCGGAAGGCCCGGTCGCGCGCGTCGAGATAGAACAGCGCCTTCGCACCCGCGAGGAGCGACGGCGATTCCTTCTGGAACTCCTCGACGGGGAAGGCGGCCTCGGCTCGATAGGCCGCCTTGGCCCCTTCGACACCGGCGCGGCGGCCGGTCCACCTTTCCTCGGTCCAGTTCTTCGGCTTGACGAAAAGAACATACCGCTTGCCCTCGGCCGCCGAGGGCCGCAGCACGGCCACCGCGTCGGGTTCGGTGAAGCCCGTGAGGTACCAGAAGCTCGAGTCCGGCCGGTAGCCGTCCCCGACTTCGGCTTCCGGCTCGGCGGGCCCGCGCAGGACGACGACCGCGCCCGCAGGAAGCTTCGCCACGAGAGCCGCGCGGTGCGCCGCGAACCACTCCGGCCCCGGCGCGGGCGGCCCGGCCGTGGCGAGGGCGGACGAAGAGACGGCCAGAACGACGACGAGCGAGCAAACGCGCATGAGACCTCCGAGGGTGGCGGAAGTGTAACGGCAGGTCAGGGAAGCGTCCGATGCCGGAACGGACGGGCGTCTTCCCCGCTGTACGTCGCCACGATCTGGCCGCTGCCTCTCAGCAGGTACTTGTACGTGACGAGGCCGTCGAGGCCCACGGGGCCGCGAGCATGGATGCGACTCGTCGAAATCCCGACCTCCGCGCCGAAACCATAGCGGAAACCATCGGCGAAACGCGTGGAGGCGTTGTGGAAGACGCCGGCCGCGTCGACGCGGCCGAGGAACGCCTCGGCGGCGGCCTTGTCGCCGGTGACGATGGCCTCGGTGTGGTGCGAGCCATGGCGGTTCACGTGCTCCACGGCCTCGTCGAGCGACTCGACGAGCCTGACGGACAGGATCAGCCCGCCGTATTCCGTCCGCCAGTCTTCCTCCGTGGCGGGCGTCGTCGCGAGCGAAGGAGCCAACGCTCGCGTCTTCGCGCAGGCGCGGATCTCGACGCCGGCCTCCAGGAGCCGGTTCAGCAGCGGGACGAGAAAGCGCTCCGCCGCCTCGCGGTGAAAGAGCAGCGTCTCCATGGTGTTGCACGCCGCCGGGTACTGCCGCTTGCTGTCGAGGACGATCGCCGTCGCCATCGCCTCGTCCGCCGCGCGATCCACGTAGACGTGGCAGATGCCTTCCGCGTGGCCGAGCACCGGGATGCGGGTCGTCGCCTGGACGTGCCTGACGAGGTCGTACCCGCCCCTCGGGATGACGAGGTCGATGTGTTCGTCGAGCGCGAGGAGCGCGTCCACCCCGGCCCGGTCCGCCACGGAAGAGAGCGCGGCTGCGGGGATTTCGGGGAAAGACGCGAAAGCCTTCGTGAAGACGTCGAGGAGCGCCGCCGTGGAACGGGCGGACTCGCGGCCGCCCTTGAGGATCGCCGCGTTGCCCGACTTGAGGGCCAGCGACCCGATCTGCGTCACCGCGTCGGGGCGCGACTCGAAGATGACGAGGAGGACGCCGAGCGGGCACGTCACCTTCTCGAGGACGAGGCCGTCGTCGAGGAGCGTTCGCGAGAGGACGCGGCCCGACGGGTCGGGAAGGGCGGCGACGGCGCGGACGCCGGCGGCCATCGAGCGGATCTTGCCCTCGTCGAGCTCGAGGCGTTCGAAGGCCGAGGGCGCAAGAAGATTTTCTTTGAAAGTGGTGCGGGCGGCGCGCACGTCCGCGCGGTTCGCCTCGAGGATGGCGGCGTGGCTCTCGTCGATCCCGTCGGCCACCATTCGGAGAATTTCGCTTTTCTTCTCGGAGGGAACCACCGCGAGCTGCCGGGCCGCAGCGCGCGCCGCGACGGCAACGCGCAGGGCCCCCTCTTCACCTTCTAGGAAATCCCCCTCTTCGGTCATCTCTCTCTCGTCCCGGCCTTCGGACAGAACACGGTACCGACAGCCTCACCGGCGAAGAGCCGGTCGAGGATTCCGGGCGTCCGGCCGTTCGCAATGACCGCGATGCCGCCCGCTCCCGTCGCGATGCTTGCCGCGGCCAGCTTGGAGCTCATGCCGCCGCGGCCGCGCGCTCCCGCGCCGTCGGCGGAACGCGCGATCTCTGGTGTGATCTTCCGAACGAGCGGGACGAGCGTCGCCTTGCGATCGTGCGCGGGGTTCCCGGTGAAGAGCCCGTCCACGTCGGAGAGGATGACGAGGACGTCCGCCTTCACCTTGCTCATGACGAGCGCCGAGAGCCGGTCGTTGTCGCCGAAGCGGCCGCGCGCGCCCTTGCCGTCGGGCGACTTCAGCTCCAGCGTCGAGACCGTGTCGTTCTCGTTCAGGATCGGCACGGCGTCCAGCTCGAGGAGCTTCTCGAGCGTGGCCGAGAGATTCTGGAAACGCGTCCGGTCGGTGAAGTCGTCTTCGGTGAGAAGGACCTGCGCCGTGAGGAGGCCCATCTTCTCGAAGCCCTCTTCGTAGACGGACATGAGCCGGCTCTGCCCGATGGCGGCGCAGGCCTGCTTGAGCGTGAGCGAGCCGGGCTTCACGTCGAGCCTCAGCCGCTGCGCGCCGAGCCCCACCGCGCCCGAGGAGACGATCAGGACCTGCCGCCCCTGCTTCTTGAGGCTCGCGACGGACTCGATGAGCCCGTACAGGCGCCCCAGCGCGACCGCGCCGTCGTCGCGCATGATCACGTTCGTCCCGGCCTTCACCACGATCCGCCGCGCCGCGGCCACGCGTTGCCGTATCCGTGCCTCGTCCATTCGGGGATTGTAGGGGCCGGGGTGAAAGCGGCCGCTCGGGCAGGGCTCCTGGCTCATCCCCGCGGCACTCGCCGTTGCTCTTCGACCCGCCCGAGCAGCCTGAGGAGGCCGTCGAGGATCGTGAGAGGGTGCGGCGGGCAGCCGGGGATGAAAAGGTCGACCGGGACCACGGACGACGCGCCGCCGTGCTGCTCCGGGTGGTCCGCGAACGGCCCTCCGCTGATCGCGCAGGCCCCCACGGCGATGACGATCTTCGGCGATGGCACCGCGTCGTAGGTCTTCCGGAGGGCGAGCCGCATGTTCTCGGTCACGGGCCCCGTGATGAGGAGGCCGTCCGCGTGCCGCGGCGAAGCAACATAGTTGATCCCGAAGCGCCCGAGATCCCAGCCGATCGTCCCGAGGACATTGACGTCCGCGCTGCAGGCGTTGCAGTCCCCCGCGCTCACGACGCGCAGTTTCAGCGAGCGGCCGAAGAGCCGACGGAGATTCCGTTCGAGCGCGTCCGCGA
Source organism: Acidobacteriota bacterium (assembly GCA_030278895.1). Taxonomy (GTDB): domain Bacteria; phylum Acidobacteriota; class Thermoanaerobaculia; order UBA5066; family UBA5066; genus Fen-183. The sequence goes on along the minus strand of JARXKK010000015.1, from coordinate 35,115 downwards.
GCGCCAGCTCCTGCCCGCGGGCCAGGAGGTCCTCCCGCCGCCGGGTCGCGAGACGGTAGTCGTTCGTGAACGCGATGGCTCCGTCCGGGCAGGCGGTGACGCATTCCATGCAGAACAGGCACCGGCCGAGATCGAGAGCGAGCGGCCCGTCCTTGTTGATCGCGTCCGTCGGGCAGACGTCGGCGCAGGACCGGCAGCCGTCCGGACACTTCGCGGGGTCGAGCGTGGGCGCGCCCCGGAATCGTTCCGGCATCGCGGGCGGCTCGCCCGCGGGATACGCCATCGTGCGGTGCCCCTGGTGAGCGCGCGCGAGCAGCGCCTTCAGCATGGGATCTCCCTCACAGGTCGTGGCCGCAATAGGAGAGGTTGAAGCTCTTGTTGCACAGCGGAAAATCCGAAATCTGGCCGTCGCGGAGCGCGAGGGCGAGTCCGATCCAGTTGTGGAAGGACGGATCGGTGATCTTGTAGCGGGAGAAGCGGCCGGCCGCGTCCGTCATCGCGACGTGGCAGATCTCCCCGCGCCAGCCTTCCGTGAGCGACACGACGAGCGAATCCGGCTTCAAGGCGCCGGCCGCGGCGCCGGGCCCGCCCGCCGGGACCCCGTCGAGCTGGTCGAGGATGAACGAGATCGACTGCTGGACCTCGAGCCAGCGGACGTAGGCGCGGGAGTTGACGTCCCCGTGATGGGCCGTCATGACGGGCAAGTGGACGAAACGGTAGATGCCAGCGGGAAAATCGTGCCGCACATCCCGCTGGATGCCGCATGCGCGCGCCGCCGGACCGACGAGACCCACGGACTCCGCGTCTTCCGGCGTCACGGTTCCCGTGTGGTCGAACCGCTCCCTCACGCTCGGCGTGTCCCACAGGAGTTCCACCGCTTCCGTGACCTCGCGCCGCGCGACAGCGACCCGGGATCTCAAGTCCTCGACCTGCGCGGGCAGAAGGTCGAATCCGACGCCGCCGGGACGGAGGAGACCGCGCCCGAACCTCGAGCCGCAGATCTCCGCCGTCATGTTCAGAAAGTCTCCGCGCAGGCGTCCGCAGTACGCCGCGGTGGGGAGATACGCGACGTCGCCCGCGAGGGCTCCGAGGTCGCCGACGTGGTTCGCGAGCCGCTCGAGCTCGAGCGCGATGCCGCGAATCGCGTGGGCGCGCGCGGAGACCTGCGTGCCGGCGAGGGCCTCGACCGCGTGGGAGTATGCGAGCGCGTGGCCGATCGTCGTGTCGCCCGCCACCGTCTCCATGTACGGAAGCGTCCGCTTCGTCGGCCCCCCGACGAGCGCCCGCTCGACGCCGCGATGCTGGTAACCGAGCGCGATCTCGAGGTGGAAGACCTGCTCTCCGTGACACTGGAAGCGGAAATGCCCCGGCTCGATCACCCCGGCATGGACGGGTCCCACCGCGACCTCGTGCACCTCGTCTCCCTCGACCCGGAAGAAGTCCATCACTCCCGGCGGAATCGCGGCGTCCGAAGGCCGGCCCCAGGCGTCGTGGCCTGGACGATACGAGTGGTGGTAACGCACCGGCTTCAGCCAGGGATGCCCCTCGAACGTCACGCCGTACTGCTCGGCGATCTCGCGCTCGAAGAGGTGCGCCTGCGCGATCTCGGGGAAGAGGGACGCGAAGGAAGCGCCGTCACAGGACGCGCGCGCGACGGAAAGTCGCCCGTTCGCGTCGTCCGCGAGCACGGCGACGAGACCGATGCCATCGGCCGCCGGCCCGCTCTCGGGACCTCCGGCTACGCCGAAATACGACGCGATGCGCCTTCCCTTGTCGCGCACGCCGTTGACGAGCCACCCGCGAAACTGGGACGGCTCGAGAAAGGGCACGTCCTTCAGGGCGAGGGCGCGGCCGTTATGGGTCGCGACGCCCGCCGTCACGAGGCGCCCTCCAGCATCTTCGCGGCGGCAAGGATCAGGTCGTAGACCGCGCCCGGGATCCAGATGCCCATGACGAGGACCATCGACAACGCCGCCAGCATTGGGGCGACTCTCCAGAAGGTGTCGCGAAAGTCGGTCGTCTCGCCCGCCGGGGAAACCGGCCCCTGGACCACCGCGAGGACCGTGGCGCCCATGCCGATGAAGATGACGACGAGGAAGAGAAGAAAGAGGGCCGCCACGACGAAGTGCCGTCCCGACATCGCTCCCGAGAGGATCGTGAACTCGCTGATGAACGGGCCGAACGGCGGCGAGCCCGTGATCGCGAGGAAGCCCGCGAGGAAGAGCGCGCCGGACACGGGGACGCGGCGAAGCGCGCCGCTCACCTTGTCGATCGACTTGCTTCCGTACGCACGGTGGATGTTGCCGGCCGAGAGGAAGAGGACGACCTTCGTCAGGGCGTTGTTGACGACGTGCAGGAGCGCGCCGACGAGCGCGATGCCGCCGACGCCGACGCCGATCACGAGAATTCCCATGTGCTCGACGCTCGAGTACGCGAGCATCCGCTTGAAGTCTCGCTGCCCCGCCATGAACGCCGCCGCGACGGCCATCGAAACCAGCCCGAAACCGAGGAAGAGCTCGCGCGCGAACGCCCCTTCACCGGCCGCCTGCATCACACGGTAGACCCGGAGGAGCGCGAGAAACGCGCAGTTCGTCATGCCGCCGGCGAGAAGCGCTCCGATGATCCCGGGGGCTTCGCCGTAAGCGTCCGGCTTCCAGGTGTGCATCGGAGCGAGCCCCATCTTCGTGCCGTAGCCGACGACGAGGAGGACGAAGCCGGCCCTGAGCCAGGGCCGGGACAAGCCGGTTCCGTGCTCGAGCAGGGCCGCGAAGAGGAGGCTCTCGTCCCCCGACGCGCCGTGCAGCGCCGCGTACGCCACGAAGAGCGAGCCGAGGAGCGCGAGCGCGATCCCGACCGACCCGATCATCAGGTACTTCCACGCCGCCTCGAGTGAGCGGGCGTTCTGGTTGAAGTAAATGAGGACGGCCGTCGAAAGCGTGGCGCCCTCGACGGCGACCCACACGACCGCGAGGTGCTGCGCCAACGTGATCGCCGTCGTCATCGACAGGAAGGTCAGGAGGCAGACGCAGAACACGAGGTTCGGTCGCTCCTTCCGCACCCGCAGGTATCCGACGCCGTAGAGCGCGCAGAGAGTGAAGAGCAGGGAGACGACGAGGAGGATCAGATGGCCGAGCGGGTCGGCCGCGAACCAGCCTCCGAAGACCGCGTCGCCCGACCGCACGGCGAGCGCGCCCGCGAGATGAAGCAGCCCGGTTCCGGCGACGATCAGAGGCCGCACCCGCGCCGAGGGCGTCACGGCGGCCACGAGGGCCGCGAAGAGAGGCACGAGAATCAGCCCGAGCAGCAGCATCGAATCAGTCCCTGAGCTCCGAGAGACGCTCCGTGTCGAGGGAGCCGAACTCCCGCTGGATATGGTTCATGACGATTCCCATGACGAAGATCCCGACGACGAGATCGAGGAGAACGCCCACCTCAACGAGAGTCGGCATCGCCTCGTGGAGGAGCTGCGCGAAGACGAAGATCCCGTTCTCGAGAATGAGGTATCCGGTGACCTGCGAGATGGCTTTGCGCCGTGTCGTCAGCAGGAGGAATCCCGCGAAGAGCGTCGCGAGCGCCACCGGGACCACGAGGAGATCGCGGTGCGCCGGCATGAGCGGGAGGCGATCCGCGAAGAGCGCCGCGCCGCCCGTCCCGACGGCGAGGAGGAGCACGGACGGGACGAGGCCCAGGTAGGGCTCCATCTCGTTCCGGATGTGCACCTCGCGGAGGGCCCGCATGAGCATTCCCGGGATCACGAAGGTCTTCACGACGCCGGCCACGATCACAAGGCCGAGAAGGCGGGCCGTCGGCTCCGGCTGGAAGAACAGCGGAAACACGCTGACAAAGAAGCCCTGCAAGGCCGCCGCCCGGATGCACGCCTTCAGGTTCGAGGAACCGAGCGCAAGGAAGTTCATCGTGACGGCGAGGATGAGGATGGAGGAGGCGGCTTCTCTCATCGTCTACCTCAGGACCAGAACGACGGCGAATCCCGCGAGAAGCGTCGCCGTGACGAGTAGTTGCGGGACGCGGACGAGCCGGAGGCGCGCCATGCTCGACTCGACGAGCCCGACGACGACGCCGACCCCGACGAGGCCGCTCACGAAGGTCGCGAGGGCGAGCGCGCCCGAGTCCGGGCGGGAAGGGATCACGAGCATGACGAGGAGCGCCGCGAAGACGGTGAGCTTGAGAGCGGCGCCGTACACGATGAAGCCGAACGCGGGCCCCGCGTGGTCGAGGACCATCACCTCGTGGATCATCGTCAGCTCAAGGTGCGTCGTCGGGTCGTCGAATGGCACGCGCGCGTTCTCGGCGAGAAGAAGGATGAACCAGCTCGCGAGAATGAGAATGATGGATGCGCTCGCCTTCTGCCAGGCCGCCGAAGCGCCGAGGTCGAACATGCCGGTCAGCGTCAGCGAGCCCGACATCCGCGTGAGCGCGAGCATGCCGAAGAGGAGGGCAGGCTCCGCGAGAGCCGAGAACGTCACCTCGCGCGCCGCGCCCATCCCTTCGAACGGCGACCCCGTGTCCATGGCCGCGGAGGCGACGAAGAAACGCGCCAGCGCAAAAACGCCAACGAACAGGATCATGTCTCCCGTGAACGAGAGGAGCGCGGGCCGGCCTCCGAGAGGCAGCAGGAGCGCCGCGACGACCGGCGCCACGACGGACAGGACCGGGCCGGCGAGGAACACCCACGTCGTCGTGCTGCTCACGACGAAGCCCTTTCGGAGGAGCTTCGCGAGATCGAAATAGACCTGGAGAAGAGGCGGCCCCGTGCGTCCGGCCACGAGGGCCTTCGTCTTGTTGATCACGCCGAGGAGGAACGGGGCGAGGACGAGCACGGCGGCGAGGTTGGTGATCGAACTCACCATGACGCGCTCCACGCGAGGAGAACCACGAGCGTGACGACGATGTAGAGCAGATAGGTCTGGATGCGGCCTGCCTGAATGACGCGCGCGAGGCCGAGGAACGAGCGAGCTCGCGTCAGACCCGGAAGCAGGAAACGGTCGAGCACCGGGTCGGGCGCATGGCTCTCGAAACGCTCGCCCGCCGCGGGGAAGGGTCCGGTCAGGCTCGGGCGGTGCTCGTCCGGCAAGACGGCCCAGCGGAACAACCCCACGAGCATCTGGGCGAACGACGAGGCCGTGTACTGGATCCGCGGGCCGGGCGCCGCGTAGCCGCAGTCCCACGTCGTCGTCCGTATCGCCGGCCGGGTCCATGCCACGACGGCGATGCCCATGGCCGCGAGTATGCCGAGGAGAAGAAGCGGAATTCCGCCGAGCGCGCCCAGGTCGGTCTGGGTCTTCATCCCCGCGCGGCCGAGGAGAAGCGCGCTTGCCGCGTCGCGGCTGAGCCGCGCGGCGCCCGCGGGCCAGAGCCCGATGACGGCGCACACGAAGGCGAGCCCCCCCATCGAGAAGAGCATCGATCGGCTCGGGTCTCCGGCCTCGATCGCCGCGGCCGGCCCCCGTGGAGATCCCAGGAACACGGCAGAAAATGCCTTCACGAAACAGGCCACGGCGAGGGCGCCGATGAGCGCGAGCGCGGGGGCGCCCGCTGCCGCGCCGAGCATTCCGACGCCCGCGCTGTCGTCGGTGAGCGCCCGGAAGCTCCCGAGCGTGATCAGCCACTCGCTGACGAACCCGTTCAGGGGCGGCAGGCCGCAGATCGCCACGGCGCCGACGAGGAACGCGGCTCCCGTGAAACGCATGCGCCGGAAAAGGCCGCCCATCGTGTCGATCTCCCGCGAGCCGGTCGCGCGGATCACCGCTCCGGCCGAATAGAAGAGGAGCGATTTGAACGCCGCGTGGTTCCAGACGTGAAGGAGGCCGCCGGCGAACCCCAGCACGGCCCAGTCGAGCCTGTCCTGCGCCATCCCGAGGGCGCCGACGCCGAGCCCGATCAGGATGATGCCGATGTTCTCGATCGAGTGGTACGCGAGGAGGCGCTTGAGATCGTGCTGCGCGAGCGCGAGGACGACGCCGAGAACGCCGGATGAGATCCCGAGGGCCACGAGCGCGAGCCCGAGCCACGTCGGATACGCGGGGAGCATCGAGAGCACCCGGACGAGGCCGTAGATTCCCATCTTCAGAACGACGCCCGACAGGAGAGCCGAGACGTGACTGGGGGCCGCGGCGTGCGCGTCCGGCAGCCAGATGTGAAGCGGGATCACGCCCGCCTTGAGGCCGAAGCCGGCGAGCGCGAGCAGGAGGATGGGGCGGAGCAGCGCGGAAGAGCCCAGCGCCTGGGAGGGAACGAGGAGCCACCCGCCGCTCGCGTCTCGAAGCAGCGTGAACATCGCGAAGAGAATCAATGTGCCCACGTGGGCCGACACGAGATAGATCCATCCCGCGCGGAGCGCCCGGGCGTCGTTCTGGTCGGTCGTGACGAGAAAGAAGGCCGCGAGGGACACGACCTCCCAGCCGGCGAGAAAGGACCACGCGTCGCCGGCCGCCATCACGAGAACGAGACTGGCCGTCGTGACGCCGTAAAAGAAGCGAAGCTTGCGGCCGTTCTCCGGGTGACGGATCTCCGCCCAGTAGCCCTCGCCGTAAATCGAGCCGAGGCCGGAAACGACGAAAACCGGCACGAGAAAGAACGCCGAAAGGCGGTCGAGCGAGAACGTCACGGACCCGCCGGGCAACGGCCAGGCGAACCGCGCCGCCACCGTGCCGCCGGCGAGCGCCCACGCCGCGGCTCCGGCGCCGGCGACGCACCCGGCGACGTGCAGCACGGTCGCGATTCGCTGCCCCGCGGTCCATCCCGAAGGAAACAGAAGGCCCGGAAGGCCGCTGAGTCCGGCCAGCACGGAGGCGAACAAGAGAAGCTCGAGACTCGTCATCGGACATACGGCCGGATGACCGACCAGGCGAGCGTCACGAGCATCGTGAGAAACACGTAGACGAGGTAGAGCGTGAGCTGCCCGCTCTGCATTCTGCGAAGGCGCGCCAGGCGGCCGGCCCACCACGCGGCGAAGGGCTCGTACAGCTTCGCCCCGAACGGGTCCGGCGCCTCCGTCCAGAACGACGCCGCGGCGGGGAATGCTCCATTGGGCGGCTCGGCGAGCGAAGACGGCGCGAGGAATCCGGGCAGCACCGCGGTGATCGCGGCGCCGAACGACCCCGACGTGTATTGCATCCTCGTGGTCGGTTTTGCATAGCCGCAATCCCAGGTCGGGACCAGGCGGGGGGAGCGCGGGCGGAGCGCGAGAAGACACGCACTGACGGACGCGAGCACGATACCGAGGAGGATGACGGCCCGAACGGGCTGTGCGAGCGTCGCCGCGAGAAACCCCGTGTCCACCGGAGCGCCCAGCCACGCGCCTTCGGCGGCGTTCAGCACCGGGAGGACGGCGGACGGCCAGAGGCCAAGTCCGAGACACGCCGCGGCGAGGATCGCCATCGGGACCGTCATGAGCGGCGACGCCTCGTGCGCCTCGGCAGCCTCAGTGCTCCGCGGCGCGCCGAGGAACGTCACCCCGACGATCCGGACGAAGGACGCGAGCGCGAGCGCGCCGGCGAGCGCCAGCGCGGGCGCTCCGAACGCGAGAGGCCACCCGCCCGAGGAGTTCGACCGAAGCGTGTCGAAGAGTCCCAGCGCAATGAGCCATTCGCCGACGAACCCGTTGAAGAGCGGCAGTCCGGCGGCCGCGAGCGCTCCCACGAGGAAGAGGCTCGCGGTGACCGGCATCCGCCTCACGAGCCCGCCAAGGCGCTCCATGTTCCGCGTGCGCGTAGCGTGCATGACCCCGCCCGACCCGAAGAAGAGGAGCGACTTGAAGCAGGCGTGGCTGAAGACGTGGAAGAGCGCGCCGCAGAATCCGAGCGCGACCCACGACGGCTGGCCGAGCGCGCGGCCCGCAAGCGCGAGGCCGATGCCGAGCCACACGATCCCCATGTTCTCGATGCTCGAGTATGCGAGCGCCCGCTTGATGTCGGTCTGACCCGCCGCCATGGCGATGCCCGAGACCGCGCTGACCGCGCCAAGCCCGGAAAGAACGAGTCCCCACCACAGCGGCGGCACGTCGACGAGAGAGGAGAAACGGAGGATGCCGTAAATGCCGGCTTTGAGCATGACTCCGGACAACAGCGCGGAGACGTGGCTCGGCGCATTCGCATGGGCCGCGGGGAGCCAGAAGTGCAACGGAACGATGCCGGCCTTCATGCCAAACCCCACGACCCCGAGCAGGAAGACGGCGGATACCGAGGAAGAGAGCGCGACCTTCTGGATTTCGAACGAGCCGGTTCTCGCGTTGAGGAGCGCGAAGCCGGCGAAGAGACAGGCCGTACCCGCGTGCGTCGCGACGAGATACACCCATGCCGCGCGCCGCACCTCCGCCTGAACATCGTCCGTCGCGACGAGAAAGAAGGCGGAGACGGCCATCAGCTCCCACGCCAGAAGGAAGAGCACTCCGTGCGCCGCCATGACGACGAGCGCGAGACCGACGGTCATGAGCGCATAGAAGAACCTCAGGCGCGCGGCGGACCGCGGCTGCTCCCGGGACGACCAGTAACCAAGCCCGTACACGGAGCCGAGGCCCGACACGAGGAAGATCACGAGGAGAAATGCCGCCGCAAGGGCGTCGAGACGGAGCAGGATCGCACCGCCGGGCACGTGCCACGGCGCGACGAGGAGCGTGGGCACCGGCGCGAGGAAAGCGCCGGCGGCCCCGGCCAGCCCCGCGAGCGAGCCGATCGCCGCCAGGGCCACCGTCGCGCGCTCGGCGATGCGTCCTTCGGTGACGAGCGCAAGGACGCCGCCCGCGAGGTGGAGAGCGAGCGCGGCAAGAACCGTTTCAACGGGCGACATAGGCCCCCCTCGACCGGGACGCGAACGGCTTCACGCCACAGCCCCTTCGACGTTCCTCGCGACTTCGATCAGACGCGCCGCCGGGGCGCGGGTCCGGATCGCCTCGCGAAACGCCGGGTCGCGCAGGAGGTACGCGATCTTCGCGAGCATCTGCAGGTGCACGCGGGTGGTCGGGCTGACGAGAAAGAAGAGCGCGAAGACGGGCTGGCCGTCCGTCGCCGCGAAATCGACCGGCTGCCGGAGGAAACAGAGCGTGAGGGAAGGCTCGTCCGTCGAGAGGGCGATCGGATTCCTCACGTGGGGGATCGCGATCCCGTCGCCGACCGGCACGACTGCCGCGGCGTCGCGGGCGAGGAGCAGTTGAAGGAGAGTCTCGCGGTCTCCCTCGTCCTCGAGCTTCAGCAGCGCGATGATCGACCGGAGGACCTCCTCGCGGGTCGCGCCCCCGACGTCGCCGAAGACCCCGCCACGCTCCAGGCTCTCGGATACCGACGGGATGCGTTCGTCCTCTTCGGCTTCGTGGAAAAGGGCGGGGGCCACGGGGAGATTCCGTTCGGTCGCCCATTCGAGGAGCTCGCTCCGGTTGATCCGGTACTGGTCGTTGATCCGGTACGCCGGCAGGTCGCCGGAGTCGATCCACGCGTACACCTTCGCCTCGGGGGCGTTCAGGAGAGCCGCGGCCTCCCTGACCGTCACGCGCATGTCGTGCCCCGCCTCACCGGGGCGCCGACGCCATGAGGCGCTCCTCCGCGTCGCGGATCGAGGCGATCACCTCGCCGGTGCTGCCGCTCCGGGTGATCCGCCCGATCAGGGCAGGGTTCCCGAAGAGTTTGACCGCGCGAGAGATCGTGAGGAGGTAGCCCTGGATCGTCCGCGCGAGGATGACCACGATGACGCGGGGCCTGTGGCCGTGAGGGTCGTTGAAGCTCACCGGCTCGTGCGCGACGGCAAGCAGAACCCGCTTCCTGACGAACCCGAAATCGGACGGCTCGTTGGGATGAGGGAACGCCGCGTCCTTGACGAGCGCGGTCGAGCAGAGCTCCTCCCGGGTCCGGATCGACTCGAAGAGCGCCTCCCGGTCGACCCCGGCCTCCAAGGCCGCATGCATGACGATCCACGAGAGAAGTTCATCGCGCGGCATTTGCGGCACGTCGAGCCACACGTTCTTCGGTAGCAGCAGCGGGTGGATGTCGATCTCTGACGGCGCGAGCTCCTCGAGAACCGCCCTCTGCCCTTCGATCTCCACCTTCTTGACCCGCTCATCCAGCCAGGCGTCTATGTCCCTCTTCCGGAATCGCCACTGCGCCCCGACGCGCACCGCGGGCAGGAGGTTCTTGTCGAGCATCCGGTAGATCGTCTTCTCCGAGACCATGAGGTATTCGGAAAGCTGCCTGATCGTGAGGATGTCGCCCGTCTGGTTCAGCGGTCCCGAGCCTCTCTTATCGCCATCGATGGACAACACTAGACACTAGGATACACCGATACCCTCTTTGGCGCAACCGCGATGGACCCGGCACGATCGAAGTTTCGAACGCCGCGTTCAGCGGTGCGGCAGGCGGGGGACCGGCGGCAGTCCCGGCCCCGCGACGACGGGCCGCGGCAGCACGCGACCCATCCCCTCGAGAAAAACGGGCGTCGCGCCGAGCGCCACGGCCGAGGAGGGCTCCGACGTCACGAGCGGTCCGGACGCGCCGGCGGCCGTCACCGCGTGTGTGACCGTCGCGGTCGCGAAGGGCAGGAAGGCCGAGAGGTCGCGGGGCGTTATGCCTCCGCCCGCGGCGCTCGAGTCCCAGGCCACGTAAACGTCGGACCTCGGCGCGGCGAACGTGAACCGGAAGGCGCGGACGCCGGCGGGAAGCCCCGCCATCTCCACCGCCGATGCGAAGGGAACGAGCTTCTGCCTCACCAGTTGATAGGTGGCGAAGGCCGGGCGTGGCCGATGGCAGGCGTCGAGAAGGTCGAGATCCCCGAAGTTCGTGCCGAAATCCCCGTACTCCGAGAACAAGTTCGAGGTCACGGTTCCATAGCCGCTCGAAAGCGCGAGAACGAAATGCTTCACGAGAGATCCCGACTGGAAGGCGAGCCGGGACGCGTCCTCGGCCACACTCCCCGTGCCCGGGCACGTCGAGGGTCCCGTCGGAAAGCGCTCTCCGAAGTCGGCGAAAGGCTCCCCGCCCTCCATTGCGTAGACCGGTCTCGCGGGAAGGCCCTGCGACGCCACGTAGTCCAGGAGCCATTTCTTCCGAGCGGGGATGGAGTCGGCGTCGCCGTAGAGGTGAAGGTCGTATGCATCCGGCCGGATCGCTGCGATGAGCGCCTTCGTATACGCGATGTTCTGCGCGTATTGAGTCGAGACCTGCGACCGGGTCAGATTCTGGCCCTTGAAGTCGATCGTGGCGCGCGCGAAGTAGCCGTCCGCGAAAGCGCAGAGATAGACGCCGGGCGCATTGAGGGGCAGAAGGACTTCGGCCGTCGGATCGGCCGCGTGGACAGCGTCTGCGGTGAGCTGGAACATCGTGGCGAAGCCGGTCACGTCTCCCTGCGGGCAGAAATACGTCCCGTTCTCCGGGGTGTACGACCAGCGCCTCACGGGCGCGGTCAGCCCGGACATGTCGAAGGCGCCGTCGCCGTCGTAGCGTTCGACGGCCGCTTTCACGAAGTCCTGATAGGGCGTCCTGAGATTCGGCGACAGCAGGAACATCGTGCCCTGGTCCGTGGCGCACGAAGGCTTTCCCGGGTCGTCGGGCCGCGAGGAATTGATGACGCGGTAGTACTCCAGGCCGTGGGACTGGACGAGCCGCTGGTTAGCGTCGGGAGAGGACCAGTCGTACCCCCCGCCCACGACGCGCTCGATGCCGAGCCAGGAAACGTTCGGGATGGCCCTCACGGCCTGCGCTCCCAGCTGCGAGGCGGCCGCGAGCTCGTCGGAGGAGGCGTTCGCCTGAACGGACACGTTCCCGGGAGGGGAGGACAGCGGCTGGGCCCAAAGCGGCCCGGGGGCCACCGCGAACGCAGCGAGAGTCGCGACCAGGGCCGCCGGGAAGGGGGTTTTCAGGCTCATGTCCACTGTTCGACGTTCCAATCCTGCCCGAAGTTGACAGAGAACATTCGGCTCCGGAATCCGTATAGCCGAGAGAGGTCTCGTATGTCGAAGAAGATCAAATGGATCCTCACGTCCGCCGGGGTGGTCCTGCTCGCGGGAGGAGGCGTCCTCTTCGCTTCCCGGGGCAAGGAAAAGGGCAAGGAGCCCGAGCCCCCTCCGTTCCGGGTGGGTAAAGTCCAGGCGGAAGACCTCCAGGTGAGCGTCCGCGAGGTCGGCGTCGTCGACCCCGAGACCAAGGTGGACGTGAAGTCCGTCGTGTCGGGCCGCGTCGTGTCCCTCAAGGTCCGGGACGGCGCCATCGTGAAAGCGGGAGACGTCCTGGCCGAGGTCGAGCCCGACGTCACCCAGGCTCAGTCGCTTTCGGACGTCCGGGCCGGCGTCACACAAGCCGAAGTCGCCCTGAAGGACGCCGAGCGGCAGCTCGCCTCCCAGGAACGCCTCTTCAAGGAAGGCCTCATCGGCGGCGAGGCCCTGAAGGACTTCGTCACGAAGCGCGACCTCGCGGCCGAGAGCGTCAAGGCCGCCCGGCAGCGCTACCAGATCGTCGAGGGGCACGGCATCCCGATCTCGGGCGACGCGGTGACCCAGCGCGCGCGCGTCACGGCCCCGATGTCGGGCGTCGTCATCACGAAGGGCGTCGAGCTGGGCGAGACCGTCACGTCCGGCGTGTCATCGTTCAACGCGGGCACGATCCTCTTCACGGTCGCCGACCTCAAGACGCTTCTCATCAAGGTGAACCTGAACGAGGTCGACATCGCGAAGGTCAAGGTCGGCCAGCCCGTGAGGATCACGCTCGACGCGTATCCGCAGAAGGTCTTCACGGGGAAGGTGCGCTTCGTGGCCCCCGCCGCCAAGCTCCAGGAGAAGATCAAGGTGTTCCCGGTCGAGGTCGCTCTCGACGAGCTCGGAGACTCCTACCGGACGGGCATGAGCGCGAACGTCGAGATCCTAGGCGAGAAGCGTGAGAAAGCCGTATCGATCCCGCTCGAGGCGCTTCAGCGCGCCAACGGCAAGACCGTGGCTTACCGCCTCAAGAGCGATCTCAAGCCGAACCTGCTCTCCGCGGCCAAGCAGGGCCTCAACGGGCGCGGCAAATACGTGTGGCTCTCGGACCACTGGAAGGACTACTACGAAGCGGTCCCGGTCACCGCGGGCATCGCGACGCTCGAGCGCGTCGAGATTCTGTCGGGCCTGAAGGGCGGCGAGCAGGTCGCGCTCGAGGACCCCACGAAGAAGAAGGTCGAAAAGGACGACGACAACTGACATGCGCTCGATCATCGAGACGCGCGGCCTGACGAAGACCTTCGGGGCGAACGGCACGGCCGTGCACGCGCTCTGCGGCATCGACCTGACGGTTTCGGCCGGCGAGTTCGTGGCCCTCGTGGGCCCCTCGGGCTCGGGGAAGTCGACGTTGATGGCGATCATCGGCTGCCTCGACTCCCCGACGGGCGGGTCGTATGCCCTGGACGGCACGAACGTCGAGGGCCTCTCGGGCGCCGCGCTCGCGCGCATCCGCAACGAGAAGGTCGGGTTCATCTTCCAGAGCTACAACCTGCTCCCGAAGGCCTCCATCGCCCGCAACGTCGAGCTGCCGCTCCTCTACGCCGGCGTCGGCCGCAAGGAACGGCGGCGGCGGGCGCTCGAGCTCCTCGAGAAGGTGGGCATCCCCGAGAAGGCGAACGTGCTCCCGGGCGTTCTCTCCGGCGGCCAGAGGCAACGCGTCGCGATCGCGCGCGCCCTCGCGAACAACCCCGCGCTGCTCCTCGCCGACGAGCCCACGGGCGCGCTCGATTCGAAGACGGGAGAAGAAGTCCTCGCACTCTTCACGGAGCTGCACCGGCAGGGGAACTCCGTCGTCCTCGTGACGCACGACGCGCACATCGCCTCCCTCGCCGAACGGCGCGTCGAGCTCCGCGACGGCCTCATCGTCTCGGACGTCTCGGAGAAACGGGCGGCCTGAATGGCGAGCGGCGCCTTTCGCGAGCGCCTCGCGGGCTGCTGGGTCGAGATCCGCGAGAACGCCGGCCGCTCGACGCTGCAGACGCTCGGGGTCATCCTCGGCGTCGCCTCGGTGCTCGGCGGTTTCTCGATCTCCGACAGCCAGCGGCGGCGCTCGGACGAGCGCTGGATGAAGCTCGGCGGGATGGACCGCCTGAACGTCCAGCCCTCGGAAGCGATCCGCGACGGGCGGCCCACCGCGCTCCAGGCCGCGAATCTCGGCCTCCGGAACGAGGACGCGAACGAAGGCGGTGCCCTCGACACGAAGGCCGTGTCCGGCGTCATGCAGCTGAAGTTCGCGCGCGCGCGCGTGCGCTCGGCCTACGCAGACCAGGACCGGCAGCTGACCGGAATCGGCGGCGATTACATGGCTCTGAACGGCTACGCCATCGAGAAGGGCCGACAATTTTCCTCCGAGGATTTCGAAAACGGACGCCCCGTCGTGATCCTCGGCGCCGAGGCCGCGGCCACGTTCTTTCCGACGGGCGACGCCGTGGGCCAGACGGTCCGGCTGGGAGACATTCCCGTCTCGGTGGTCGGCACGTTCACCGAGAAGATCTTCCGGTGGCGCGACGGGCAAGGCAACCAGTTCGCATGGCGGAACCGGATCGTGGCCGTTCCCTCGACGCTCGTCGCCCGGCGCATGCAGGGGGACAAGTGGCAACGCGTCGACCGGGTCGCGTTCCGCATCCGGGACCTCGGCGCCATGAAAGCGTTCAGCGAGGGCCTCGGCGCGATCCTGCGGGGAAACCACCGCCAGCAGGAGGACTTCCGCATCGACGACGTCGCCGCCCGCATGCGCAAGCGGCAGAGCCAGGGCGACGTCTACAACATGATCTTCATGCTGTCGGGTGTCCTGTCCCTCATCGGCGGCGGCATGGTGAACGTGAACATCCAGATGGCGACGCTCAAGGAACGCGTCCGCGAAGTCGGCGTGAAGATGGCGATCGGCGCCTCGGGCCGCGAAGTGTTCAAGGAGTTCATGACGGAGGCGCTTCTCCTCACCGGGCTCGGTGCCCTCGTGGGGTTCGGGGCGGGCGTCGCCTTCTCGAAGGTCATCACGTCCTTCCTCGAGATCAAGCTCTACATGCAGCCCGCCAGCTTCCTGTGGGCCTTCGCGCTCGCGGCCGCGTTCGGCTTCCTCTTCGCGCTCTACCCCGCATGGAAGGCCAGCCGCCTCTCTCCGATGGAAGCGCTGCGGTATGAGTAGCGTCGCCCTCCCCGCCGCAACGAGCGATGCGGCTTCATTCGAGGGACGGCGACTGTCCTGGCCGGCACGGTTCAACCTCTTCTACGAGGTGATCGCCGGCGGGCTCGTCGAGCTGTGGGCGCACAAGCTGCGCTCGGTCCTGACGCTGACGCTCCTCATGCTGGGAGTCTTCGCGCTCGTCGTCATGACCTCCGTCCTCGACGGCGTTCTCGACAAGGTCGGGACCGGGTTCGCCGGCATGAGCTGGGACGGCACCGTCGTGATCCAGCCGAAGACACCCGAGACCACGGACGAGCAAAAGCGGTTCGCGATGAGCCCGGGCCTCCGTTACGAAGACCTCGCGCGTCTGACCGCGCCGCATCCCGCCGTCGTCGCGTTCCTGCCGCGGGCCACGAAGCGCACGAGCGTCCGCGTCGCCGGCGGAACCGAGCGCATGTGGGTCACCGGCCTGACGCCCGACTACGCGCTCATGATGAACCGCCCGATCGCCTCGGGACGCGGCCTCACCGACGATGACCGGCGCCGTCACAGCGCGGTCGCCGTCGTAGGTTCGACGCTCGGCGCAAAGCTCTTCGGCGGCGCCGACCCGATCGGGCGCGACGTTCTCGTGGACGGCGTGCCGTTCCGGATCGTCGGCCTGCAGGGGCCCGTTCTCATTTTCAACGAGGAGATGTGGCTCGATTCGAACGGCATCATGATTCCGCTCGAAACATACATGGACCGCATGGACGCGAGCCACAAGCTCAACCAGGTGGCCGTGAAGCTCCGGAAGAGGGGCGACCTCGCGGAGGTATCGGCTCTCGTCATGGGCCGGGCGAAGCAGGCCCACCACGGCATCGAGGACGTCGAGATCAAGGACCTCGAGTCCGAGGCCGCGAAGAGCTACGCCGGGTTCATGGAAGAGATGCGCGGATGGCGCGTCGTCCTCTCCAGCCTCGCCGCGACGGTCCTCCTCGTGGGCGGCGTCGGCGTCCTCTCGGTCATGCTCATCTCGTTTTCGGACCGCCGGTTCGAGATCGGCCTCCGCAAGTCGCTGGGCGCGAGCGACGGCGAAATCCTCGTGCAGTTCCTCCTCGAGGCCTGCGTTCTCGCGGCGCTCGGCGCGAGCATCGGCACGGTCGGCGGCGCGGTGCTGTGCCGCGCGCTGTCTTCGAAGTTTCCGTGGGGTCTCGTCGTGAATCCGATGGGCCTCGCACTGGCGTGGGTCGTCGCGATCGGCCTCGCCCTCGTCTTCGGCCTCTACCCCGCGATCCGCGCCTCGCGCCTCTCGCCAATGGAGGCGATGCGGTAGAGGCTCACGGCTGGATGCCGATCGACAGTGGCGCCGCGCGACGGCGAGGGAATGGTCACCATGCAGTGCAGGTTACCGGCGCCGCTGCCTGCGACGGGAGGACCGGCGCCCGATACAGCGCGTAGCCGCCCGCGCCGGCCGTTGCCGCGTCGCGCACGGGGGGCACGACGAAGCGGAACGCCGCAGTCTGTCCGGCTGCCACCACGACGTTTGCGACCGCCTCCGCCACCGTGCAGGGAATCCCTCCGAGCGCCTCGCTCCGCTCGCAGACCCGGAGGACCTGGCTCGGGCCGGAGGTCGCGCAGCGGAGTCCAGCGGTCGCGCCCGCGGGGGCCAAGGCGAGCTCCGGTACGAGGCCGAAGCCGCAGCTGCGGAGCGGGCCCGTCTGGCCGCGCGTGCAGGCCTCGGTCACGAAGCTCCCGCCCGGAGACGACGTGGAGACCGTTCCGAGATTGTTCGCGTCCCAGCGCGCCGGAAAGTCGCAGCGGATGCGGGAGACCGGCTTTCCCTGAGCGTCCGTGAAGGGTGAAGGCTCGAAGATCAGGTTACCGGCGCGGTCGAGGACGGGGACGCCCTCGCACAGGAACAGGTCCGGATTGAGCCGGAACGTGAGGTCGTGCGGCGTCGACGTGTCGATCCCCGTGATGTCCACCCACTGTCCGGGTATCCCGAACTGGTACTCGTCCCCCCAGCCCGCGCCGATGCCCTGGAATGCGCAGGTCTGGTGGGCGGCCGTCAGGGGCGTCGTCTCGTCGTTGTGGAAGCGGTTCGTGTCCTCGAGGCAGAACGCCCGCTTGCTGCCCGGAGCGCCCGCGAAGCCGAACGTGCCGTAATGAGAGAAGTGGAAGTGATGGTGGCAGGGGCTGAACTCGAAAGCCCCGCTCAGCACCCACGGGTTCGCGGGGTCGGACACGTCGCCGATGTGCACGGGCTGGGTGCCGTCATTGCGCGCGACTGCCGAGAACGTCAGGAGCCGCCGCCACCCCGGCGCCGCAATGACCCCTTCGTTCAGCTCGCAGGAACCCGGCGTGAAGAACCTGTAGATGAACCGGCGTTCCTCTTGCATTCCGCCCGTCGCGACCGCGAGGTCGGCGCCGGTTGGATTCGTGATCGTCCCCACGCGGACATGAGCCGCGAGGGCCGCGTCCCAGGGCACGCGTGTGAAGCGCATGCTCGTCCGGACAGGACCGACGTTCCGCGTCAGCGCCTCCGAGCAGGACTCCTTCGGGAACGACGTGATGTGGCAACGCCGGTTCTGCCCGCCGCAGGTGTCGTCGTAGAAGTAGGACGTGTTCTCCTCGAAGACGCTCCCGGGCGGGTATTCGTCCTCGTCCATGCATGCATAGCCCGTCCGCTCGAGCAGGAGCTCGGGATCGACGGGCAGGGTGAAGGGCTCGTCCCACGTTCCTCCGACGGCGCCCAGCCGTCCCTCGACGACGCCCGGCGACGCCGGATCGGTCAGGATGTGGCTCCGGAATGCGAAGTCCGCCGCCACGACGTCGTGCCCCGCGAGGCTGCGGCGGACGGGGGTGCCCGCGAGCGCGATCTCCCACACGTCCCGCGGTGGAAGCGGGAGCGGCCCCTTGCCGTTCGGGTTCGCGGACCACGACCCGGGATAGAAGAACTGTCGGAAGACGAGGCGGTAGTTCGTGAGTCGCACCTGGCGCGACGCGCGGTCCCGCCAGAAGTCCTGCGGCTGTGCGAGCGCTTCCGCGGCCGCCTGGTCGCGCAGTGGACCGGCCGGAATCTCGTCGAGGAGGACGCCCACCGTCGACGCCATCTCCATGCGGACGAGCGCCCCCGCATCGGCCGCGGAAGCGCTGCCGGCCGCGGCGAGAGAAAGAGAAAGGAACAAGACCTCAAGGCCGCAAGACGTGTGCCTCATGTGTCGAGCCCTCCTCGAAAGCCGGGGCAAAATCGCACGGTTCGCCGGAAGACTGAGATCATATCTCAATCTCAGGTGTGTCCAGGCTCCGACGGGCTTTCCCGTCCGGACCGAAGCGACGAGCGCTCGCTAAGATGCGACGGTGAAGCGCCAGAAGCACCCGAACGTCCACCCCGTGAACGCGCGCTCTCTGCACGCGGCCGCGGCGCGCCTGAGGAAGGGCGCGCTCGTCGCCTTCCCGACGGAGACCGTCTACGGCCTCGGCGCGAACGCGCTGGACAAGAAGGCCGTCGCGAAGATCTTTGCGGCGAAGGGCCGTCCAAGCGACAACCCGATGATCGTTCATGTCAGCGACCAGAAGATGCTTGGAAAGGTCGCGCGGAGGGTGCCTGCGCGCGCGAAGAGGCTCATCGCGCACTTCTGGCCCGGCCCCCTGACGCTCATACTTTCTAAGAAATCTTCAATACCCTCTTCGGTCACCGCCGGCCTCGACACCGTGGCGGTACGCATGCCGCAGGGCCTTGGGCGGGAGCTCGTCCGCCTCGCGGGCGTGCCGATCGCAGCCCCGAGCGCGAATCTGTCCGGCCGCCCCAGCCCGACGACGGCCGCGCACGTCGCCGAGGACTTCCCGGATGTCTTCGTCCTCGACGGCGGACCGACGAAGCACGGCGTCGAGTCGACGGTCGTCGCGCTCGACCCGCCGAGGATCCTGCGGGAAGGGGCGATACCGGGGGACCTGCTCAGGAAGATGATTCCCGATCTTCGTCGAGCACCAGGCGCTGCGAGACACGAACTCGCCGCGGGCACAGGTGGTCTTTCTTCGAAAGTGAATGGGGCCGCCGAAAGCCCCGGCACGAAGTACGCACACTACGCACCGACGCGCCCCCTCACCCTCTTTCTAAGAAAATCTTCTTTTCTCTCCTACGTTCGCGAGCATCCTCGCGCGCTCATCCTTTGCCCGAGCCGCCTCTCTCCTCTCTTTTCGAAGCAAAGAATTCTTTCTCTGGGCTCTTCCCCCGAAGAGATCGCGCGAAATCTCTTCGCCGCCCTGCGCACGCGCCGCAGGGGGACGGAGCTTCTCGTCCTCGCCATCCCCCGCCGCGGCATCGGGCGCGCCGTGATGGACCGGCTCACCCGCGCCGCGACGCGGATCGTCCGCTAGCCGGAAGCCGCCACGAACGCGCTCGGGAAGCGGGCGAGCATCGCCGTCGCGTGAACCACTTCGCGCAGGTCCACGCACTCGCCGATCTTGTGCGTGTTCTGCTCGATGCCGGGGCCGATCCCGAGCATGGCCGGGTGCTTCACGGCGCCCGACGTGACCCAGCGCTTCCTCTCGGGGACGACGATCGAGGTGTCGTCCTTCGGCACCGGGAAGCCGACGCCGTCCGTCGAGAAGATCCACCGGTCGACGCGCGGCTCCTTGCGGAGCGTGCCGCGCACGCCTCCGTCCGGGACGTGCGGCGAGACGACGCCGCGGTACGCGGCGACGGCGGCCTGGATCGCCGGGTGCTCTTCGGGCGTGAGCCAGCCCATGTAGATCTGCGGGTTGTGCAGGATGAAGCCGGTCCACGTGGGCTCGTCGTACGTCGGGACGGTGACGGTGACGGTCAGCCCTGCGGCCCGCGCGGCCGCCACGGCCGTGAGCCCCTCGACATCGGCGACCGCCTTCTCCGGCGTCTCCCCGATCGTGAGTCGCCGGTCGAACCGGAAGACGAACCGCTCGGGCACCGCGCAGTCGCTCGGGGTGTCGAGGCGCGCCCACGAGGCCGTGCGCGTGCCGTGGCCGAGGAACGGGTGGTCGAGAAAACCGTCGCGGGCGTCGTAACGCTTTGCCGCCTCGGCGAGAATGGGCCCGGCCCATTCAAGCGGGTTCTTTCCTTCCCACGGCATCGAGCCATGGCAGGACTTGCCCGTGACGGACACCTCGATCTGCATGCGGCCGCGCTGGCCGCGGTAGATTCCGAGGGCGCCCTTTGCGGAGTCCCCGGTGCCCTCCGTGAGGATGACGGCGTCCGGCACGAGCTCCGGCCCGGCCCCCGGCAGGACCTTCTTCACGAGGTACTGCGGGCCGCCGCCGTCGTTGTCCTCCTCGGCGACGGTCGCGTACGAGCGGACGATCGCGCCCTTGAGCGCGCCGAGCGGCGCGAGCTCGAGGAGGATCTTCGTCGCAACGACCTGCGTGACGACGCCCGAAAGCTGGTCGGCCCCGCCGCGGCCGAAGACGAGGTGGTCCCACTCGGAATCGGGCGGCAGGTGGCCGAGCTCGCTCTTCAGGAAGTCGCGCTTGACGCCCGCCGCGTCCACGAGCCCGTCGTACGCGTCCACGCCGCCCGTTTTCTCGCGCCACGCCGGACGCAGCGCGTTCACCGTGTCGGTGTGGCCGTCGAAGTAGACGACGCGCTTGTCCTTCGCGGGAATTCCGTCCGACGGATCCTCGACCGTCCAGACGAGGTTCCCGTAGCCGTCGTATCCGACGTCCTCGGGGCGGCGGACGGCGCCCGCCTCGACGATCTTCTTCTTGAGGTACTCGAGCCTCGGCTTCTCGTGGTTCGAGAGCCCGCAGCGAGGGTCGCCGCCCGCGTTGCGCGGCCGGTCGACGTAGTCGGCGGGGATGCGGATAACCTCACGCAGGATCTCGGCGGCCAGCGGCCGGTACCGGGCCGCGAGTTCGGCAACCCGCGCGTCGAGCTCGTTCATCGTCTTCTCCTTTGCGCTCACAGGGCCTCCAGCCGGCGGGCCAGGTCCGGGACCTTCGCCGCCGCGAGGAGCGCCATCACGACGTAGACCTTCCAGTTCGCCTCGCGCGCGACGTTCACGACGTGCTTCGCCATGACGCCGGGCGAGACCTCCGCCCCGATGTCGGCGGGCAGGCAGTGCATGTAGAGGGCGTCGCCCCCGCGCGTCGCCTTCATCCGCCGCTCGTCGCAGATCCAGTCCTTGTGCCCGGCGTTGCGGGCGAGGGCTTCCTTCTCGATCTCCCCCATCCTCTTCGTGTCGCGCGCGCGGTTCGCCTCGACGCGCGAGAGCATGAGGTCGTACGGGCCCCAGCTCTTCGGATAGACGACGTCGGCACCCTCGAACGCCTCGTCCATCGAGGACGTGGTCCGGAAGGAACCGCCCGACGAAGCCGCGTGCGACGCCGCGGACGCGAGGCACGGGTCCATGAGCCGGTAGCCCTCCGGATGCGCGAGCGTGACGTGGGCGCCGAAGCGCGTCATGAGCATGATGAGCCCCTGCGGCACCGAGAGCGGCTTCGCGTAGCTGGGCGAGTACGCCCACGACACCGCGATGTGCTTTCCGGCGATGCCCTCTGGAAACTTCTCGCGCAGCCAGCAGAGGTCCGCGAGCGTCTGCGTCGGATGGTCGATGTCGCACTGGAGGTTCACGACCGGCACGCTGCGCGGGTCGCCCGTCGCCGCGAGGTAGTCGTCGATGCCCTTCTTCACGTCGCGCATGAAGGCGTTGCCTTCGCCGAGGATGAGGTCGTGCCGCACGCCGAGCGCATGCGCGTTCATCCCGAGCATGGCGCCGGTCTCGGCCGCGGTCTCGCCGTGCGAGACCTGCGTCGAGGAACCGTCCACGATGACGGGGTGCATCCCGAGCCGGGCCGCAGCGCCCGCCCACGCGGACTTGGTGCGCGTGGAGTTGTCGAAGAACATCGCGTACGCGAGCTCGTGCGGGAGAAGCGCCGCCTTCTTCCCGGCGCGGTCCAGCGCCGCGAAGCGCTCGGCGACGGCGAGGAGGGCGGCGAGTTCGTCCGCCGACGCGTCGGAGGTTAAGAGGAGGCTCCGGCCGCGGAGGCGCTCCGCGGCGGCGGGGTCGATCGAGGCGGTCGTCGTCATTTCGAAATCTCCATGAGGGACGCGTCGGGAAACGATGCGGTCAGCCACGAAACGGCGCCGGGCGCAAAGAGGCCGGCTGCGAGCGCGCGAAGTGCATGGTAATGGCCCACGGGCACGACGTGCCCCTCGGGCACGGGCGGCGCGAGAAGTCGGGCCTCTTCGGGCGCGGCCGCCTCGCGGGAGGCGAACCGCAGCTCCGCGACTCCGTCACAAAAGAGAGCGGAGCCGCCAGGCGCGACGACGACGTCGACCTCGCGGCCTCCCCAGCGTCCCCGGGCGGCGATCGAGCCGTCCTCCTCCCGTCGCAGGAAGAAGCCCGGGCGCGGCGCGTCGGCGACGAAAGAGGCCATTGACGAAAAGAGGCGGGGCTTCTCGATGTATGGTCCGCCGTCCTCGGGGCAGAAGACGTCGCAGTTCCCGCAGTCGTTGCAGGCGTCAGCCCAGTTCGCGATCTGATGCGGCGACGACTTCGCCCCGCCGAGCGCGAGAGTCTTCTCGCCGGCCGGGACGAGGCACCCGCCCTCGACGACGAGGTCGCGGTAGGCGATCGTTCGCGGCGCGGTCTCGTAGACGAAGTTCGCGTCGTTCGGGCAGACGGGGATGCACTTGTCGCAGTTGATGCAGTCGAAAAGGTGGAGGTGCGATCCGATCTTCCGTGGCGGCCGTCCCGTCCGCCCGGCCGCGTAGCGCGCGTCACCGAGCGCCGCGGCGGCCACGCGGCGGTGGTTCACGAGAGAGGCCTCCGCGACGCCGCCGCCCGGGAGTCCCGCGCGCGCACGGATGAAGGCGGGCAGACTGGCCGTGGCGGTGTCGCCCATCGCCGCGGCGAGGGCCTCGGCCTGCCGGTGCAAGCGCTGGTAACCGCCCGGGCGGAGGAGGTCGGTGCAGCTCGTCACGGGCACGAAGCCGCAGGCGACGACGCCGGCCACGTTTGCCGCGTCCACCCCGGCCGAGAAGGAGACCGGGAGCTCCGCGCCCAGCTCCTCGCGAAGCCTGAGCCCCACCGCGAGCGCGAGGACGTGCAGCGGCTCGCCGGAGAGATACGCCTCGTCGCCGGGCATGAAGTCGCCCGCGTTGGCGACGACGAGCGTGTTCGTGACCTTGAAACCGAAGCCGAGACCGAGGCGGGCCGCCTCGGCCGAGAGGTCGCGGGCGATCGCGAGGGCACCGTCCCACTGGAGGTCCTTCTCAAACGCCGCGCGGCGGAGCGCGATGTGCCCGTAGCCGAGCCGGCCGTGAAGGATCTCCTCGACCTCCTCGTAACCCAGGAGCGTCGGGTTGAGCTTCACGATCGTGTTGAGGCCCCGTTCGACGAGGAGATGGCGGCCGATCGCCTCGATCTCCTCGGCGGGACAGCCGTGGAACGTCGAGAGCGTGACCGAGTCCGAGAGGCGCGCGTCGCACGGGACGTCCGCAAAATGCCGGAGGGCGGACGGAAGGTCCCGCCGCAACGCCGAGCGCTCCTCGTCGAGAATCGCGCCCGCGTCCCGGATGCCGTCGAAGAACCCGGACATCTTCGGCGACCGGATGCCCGCGAGGTCGTAGCCGACGGAGACGTCGAAGACGACGTCGCGCTCGCTCTCAGGAATGCCGGCGAGGCTGTCGAGGATCGCCACGAGGAGCCGCGCCTTCGCGTACTCGCGGAGCGAGTCCCCGACGGCGAGCTCCTGCGACCACTCCACGTTGAACCCCACGGTCCGCATGTCGATGCACGGGCGCGGGATCACGAGGTGGTCATTTACCTGCACGGTCTTGAGCTCGAGGATCCTTCCGCCCGCGAGGTACGAGAGCGCGATGTTCTGCGCGAGCTGCGTCTGGGGTCCGGCCGCGGGGCCGATGGGCGTCGCCGCGCGATGGCCGTGGAATCCCACGGACAGGTCGAGGCCGGGGGCGCCGCGGAAGATGTGGCGGACGGGAAGGTCGTAGACCGAGCCGGTTGGAAGCTCTTCCGCCGCGCGGCGCACGAGGATGGAAAGCGGGATCGGGCGGAGCACGCTCACGCCATCCGCCTCCAGAGGCGGGCCGCTTCTTCGCGCGCCCGCGCGCGGATCCGGGCCGCATCGAGGCGCACGTGCTGCCGGTTCTTCACGACGATCTCGCCGTTCACGACGACGTCGCGGACGTGATGGACGCCCAGCCCGAAGAGGACGTGTCCCGCGAGGTTCGCGGCGGAGAGTGGCGTCGGCGGGTCGTAGTCGAGGACGATCCAGTCGCCCGGCCTCTCTCCGAGCGCGAGATCGGCGAGTCGCCCGCTGCTCGCGAGGAGGGCGATGGCGTCGATTCCACCCTCGGGTCCGTAGGCCTCGCGGGCGCGCACGTGCGCGACCCGCGCCTCCATAAAGAGGTCGGCGTCCATGCCGTCCGTCCCGAGGGCGACGCGCGGTCCCAGCGTCTTCGGGTCCGCGTACCCGACGGCGTTCTGCATGTTGCTGCGAGGGTTGTGGACGATCCACGTGCCGGCGCTCGTCGCGCGCTCGCGTTCGGCCGCCGAGAGGTGCACGCCGTGGACGAGGATCGTCTTCGGCCCCACGGCGTCGGCCTTCTCGAGACGCTCGAAAGAGCCCGCGTCGCAAAGAGCCTCCGCCACATGGACGTGCAGCCACGCGCCCGTCCGTTTCGCGAGGTCCGCGGCCGTGCGGAGAGTCTCGTCCGAGACGGTGAAGCCCGCGTGGAGGCCCACCATCGCCGGCAGGCCGGCGCGGATCGCGCGTTCACATTCGGCGAGGCCCTCGCGGGCGCCTTGGGCTCCGTGGCGGTCCGTCGCGCCGTAGCAGAGCGCGGCCTTCACTCCGGCCGAGCGCGCGGCGCGCGCGAGGACGTCGAGGGAGCCGTCGATGAACGACGGGGACTCGTGGTGGTCGATCACCGCCGTGACGCCCGAAAGCGCCGCGTCGAGAAGGGCCAGCTCCGCGGAGGCTTCGAGCAATTTCTCGTCGAGCGCCGCGTCGAGCCGCCACCAGACCTTTTCGAGGATCTCGCGGAAAGAGCGCGGCGGCTCGGCGGGGACCGGCATCCCACGCGCGAGCGCGGAATAGAGGTGCGTGTGGGCGATCGCGAGGCCGGGCAGGACGAGGCAGCCCGACGCGTCGAGAGTCCGCCGCGGCTCGCCCCCGAGGACGAGGTCCCTCCGCTCGGCCGCCGGCGGGTCGAGCGTGACGACCGTTCCGCCCGCAATCGAAAGTCCCGTCACCAGCCGCGCACCTCGCGGAGCCGCCGGTCCACATCTCCTGCGAGCGCGGCCTCATGTGCCCACCAGCCCTGGGAGCGCTGGGCGTCGAGCTCCGCCACGGTCTTCCCCTGCTGCTCGACCCACGTGAAGTACTTCAGGTTGTGCCAGCGCTCGCGGTTCTCCACGGTCCCTTCGATGATCCAGTCCAGCTTCTGCCCGTGGAAGATCGATTCGAGATGCGCCTCGGCCTTGTCGCGCGTGAGAGCGCCGGTCGTCTTCTCGAGGCGGCGGAGGACCGACGGGTACCGGTCGAGGCCGTCCGTCGCCACCGTGACGACGGCGTCGTCCTTCCCGAGCCCCAGCCACTTCGCGGTCTTGATCGCCCCGAGGATGTTGCAGACGCCGCTGACGCCGAGAAGCGTGGAGAGCCGGTTCGCGGCCTCTCCCAGCCCGCCCGCCTCGGCGAGGAAGTCGCGCCCCACGGGCTCGGCGACGAGCTGCAGCCCGAGCAGGCACTCCTGGTCGTCGATCGCCATGACGGCGTCCATGTTCATGACGTTGTGGATCCAGGTGACGTGCTTGTCGCCGATCCCCTCGATCGCGTGGGCGCCGTAGCCGTTGCGAGAGAGCGTCGGGCACTGGATCGGCTCGAGGCCGACGATGCGCGCCCCGAAGCGCGCCTTGAGCGCGTCACCCGCCGCAATGGTGCCCGACGAGCCCATCGCCGAGACGAAGGCCGCGGGCCGGCCGCAGCCGAGCGCCTCGACGGCCTCGGCGGCGGCCGCGCCCGTGACGTTGTAGTGCCAGCGGTAGTTCGCCATCTCCTCGAACTGGTTCATCACGCGGATCTTCGGATCCACCCGGAGCCGCTTGCACTCGTCGTAGATTTCCTTGACGTTGCTCTCGGAGCCCGGCGTTTTGATCGCACGCGCGCCGTAGGCGGCGATCTTTTCGAAGCGCTCGGCGCTCATCTCCTCGGGAAGGATGACGACCGACTCGTAGCCCATGCGGGGGCCCACCCACGAGCCGCCGATGCCGTAGTTGCCGGTCGAGGGCCACACGAGCGTCGAAGTCCCGGGCGTGACGTCGCCCTGGAGCTGGTGCTCCATGAGGACCGAGTACGTGGCCCCGACCTTGTGCGCGCCCGTCGGAAAGTCCTTCGCGTAGAGGAGGACAATCGGCGCCTCAATTCCCGTGAGGGCCTCGGGCAGCCGGAGCGCGCGCACGCGCCCGTCGTCGTCGTGCCACGTGATGTTGAAAAGGTTGACGGGGTCGAGCCGCGCCTCGCGGGCGGCGGCCTGGGCGCGCTTCCGGAGCTCCGCGGGGAGCAGGCCGGGGTCGCGCATTTCGGCGTACGTGGGACCGTGAATCATCTTTTCTCCAATGTGCGCCGGACCGCGTCGAGGTTCGGCGGAATGCGTGTCGGGGGGCCGACCGAGCGCATGGCTCCCCGCGTGTCCTTGAGGCCGTTGCCGGTGGCGACGTGGAGGACGCGCTCCCCGCGCGCCACGAGGCCCTTCTCGAGCGCGGCCTCGAGGCCGGCGAGCGCGGCAACTCCGGTGGGCTCCGCGAAGACGCCCGTCGCGCGGGCGAGACGCGGGATCCACGCGAGGATGGCCTCGTCGCGCGCGGTCACGATGGCGCCGCCCGAGGCGCGCACGGCCCGCAGGGCCTTGATGCCGTTTCGCGGCGAGCCCACGTTGATGGAATCGGCGAGCGTCGTCGCCTCGACCGGATCGATCCGCTCGTCGCCGCGCGCGAACGTCTTCGCGAGCGGCGCGGCGCCCTCGGCCTGAACGGCGAGGAGACGCGGCAGCCTGTCGATCACGCCGTGCGTCTTCATCTCGACGAGACCCTTCCAGATTCCCGCCGTCGTGCAGCCGTCGCCGAGAGCCACGGTGACGACGTCGGGCAGGCTCCCCTGCATCTGCTCGGCGATCTCGAGACCGCACGTCTTCTTGCCTTCGACGAGGTACGGGTTGATCGCGCAGTTGCGGTTGTACCAGCCGAACTCTTCGACCGCCGCCTGACAGACGCGGAACGCGTCTTCGTAGGGCCCCTCGACGAGAAAGACCTTCGCGCCATAGACGAGGAGCTGGGCGACCTTCGCCTCGGGCGCGGAGGCCGGGACGAAAATGAACGCCTTCATCCCCGCCTCGGCCGCGAAACCCGCGAGCGACGAAGCCGCGTTCCCGGTCGAGGAGCACGTGATCTCGTTCCGGCCGAGCCACTTCGCGCGGAGGACGATCACCGAACTCGCGCGATCCTTGAAGGAAGCCGTCGGATTGCGCCCGTCGTCTTTGACGAAGAAGGCTCCGAGGCCCAGCTCCTTCGCGAGGGCCGGCGACTCGACGACCGGCGTGAAGCCCACCTGAAGGCGCGGCGGCGGGAGCAGCGCGGCGTCGTCTGGCACCGGCAGGAGGGCCCGGTACCGCCAGAGCGAGAGGTCGCGGTTGGCCGCGAGCGCGGACTTTCCGAACGTCCGCGCGATGAAGTCGTGGTCGAGCTCGACGTCGAGGATGCCTTCGATCCCGCAGCGCGGGCACGTGTACTCGACCTCGCCGTGCGCGTACACGGCAGAGCACAGGACGCACCTGAGACCCGTCACCTTTGGCAGCGCAAGGCTCAAGCCGTCACCTCTTCAGCGCCCGCGCCGCGGCGGAGTCCTTCATGGGCAGCGTGAACCGGCGGACACCGTCGAATGCAAAGAGGGCCCCCGCCACGGCGGGAGCCGTGGGGACGAGGCCGATCTCTCCCACTCCCTTCGCGCCGAAGGGGCCGTCCGGCTGTGGATCTTCGACGAGGATGACCTCGACCTCGGGCATGTCCTGCGCCCGGAGGACGCCCACGTCGCGGATGCGGAACGACGTCGGCATGCCGTTCGCGCAGACCATTTCTTCCGTAAGCGCGTAGCCGAGGCCCATGTGGACCGAGCCCTCGATCTGCCCCTCGCAGAGTTTCGGGTTGATGGCGCGCCCCACGTCGTGGGCGGCGATCACTTTCGCGACGCGGCCATTCTCGTCCAGCACGACGACCTGCGTCGCGAAGCTGAACGCGGAGTGGAGCTTCATCGGCATTCCGGGAGGCGGCTCGTGCCCGAGCTTCGTCGTGTCGTCCACGAGCGCTTCGCCGACGTAAATCGTGCCGGAAAGTTCTGTCAGTGTTTTCCCGGAATCGAGTTCGGCGCGGAGTTTCTTCGCCGCGTCCACGACGGCGCGTCCGCCGAGGTACGTCGCCCGCGACCCGGTCGTCTGGCCGACCTCCATCGGGAAGCGCGTGTCGACGCGCGCGCTGAAGGCGGACGCCTGAAGGCCCGTCACCTCGCACGCGCACTGGATGAGGACCGTGAGAAGGCCCTGGCCCATCTCCGTGAAGCCGTTGTGGATCGTGACGGTGCCGTCGTTCCCGACGACGAGCCGCGCCCGCCCCCACTCCTTCATGCCGTTTCCGATTCCCGTGTTCTTGATGCCGCAGGCGATGCCCGCCCGGCCGCCGTTCTCGTCCCAGACTTTCTTCACGGCGAGGAGCGTCTTCTTGAGGCCGACGGAGGCCGTGAGCAGCTGTCCGCACGACCACTCGTCGCCCGCCTCGAGCGCGTTCCGCCAGCGAATCTCCCACCGGTCGAGGCCGGCCTTTTCGGCCAGCATGTCGAGAGCGCCCTCCATCGCGAAGTGAGCCTGGTTTGCGCCGAAGCCGCGCATCGCGCCGCAGGGCGGGTTGTTCGTGTAGACGGCCAGAGCCTCGACGTCGATGTTCGCGCATCGGTATGGCCCGGCCGCGTGGCCGGCCGCGCGCTCGAGCACCTTGCCTCCGACGGAGGCGTACGCGCCCGAGTCTCCGAGCATCCGCGCGCGGACGGCCGTGAGCCGGCCCTCGGCATCGCAGCCGACGCGGTAGTGCATCCGGATCGGGTGCCGTTTCGGGTGAAGACGCATGGACTCCTCCCGCGAGAGGACGAGACGCACGGGCCGTCCCGTGATGCGGGAGAGAAGAGCCGTCTGCGCCTGGACCGACATGTCCTCCTTGCCGCCGAACGCGCCGCCGTTCGGGACGAGGACGACGTGGACCTCTTCCTCAGGCAGCCCGAGGAAGGCGGCGACCTGGCGCCGGTCGTCGAAGATGCCCTGCCCCTGGGTGTAGAGGGTCATCCGCGCCTTCGGGTTCTGGCCCGCGGTATCGCCCGGTGCGGCGAGACAGGCCTCGGGCTCGATGTAGAGGTGCTCGATGCGCTGCGTCTGCCACGTGCCCTCGACCACGTGAGCCGAGGCGGCGAGAGCGGCGTCCGCGTCGCCGCGGTTCACGACCGAGCGCGAAAGGAGGTTGCCCTCGGGCCCGACGCGCGGGGCGCCCTCGCGGAGAGCCTCCTCCGGATCGGTCACGGGAGGCAGCACCTCGTACGTCACGTCGACGAGCGCCGCCGCCGCGCGGGCCGTGCGCGTGTCCACGGCCGCCACCGCGGCGAGAACGTCGCCCACGTATCGCGTCTCTTCTCCCTCGGCCACGAAGCCGGGCCAGTCGGGGACGATCAGGCCGTAGAAACGCTTTCCGGGCACATCCTTCGCCGTCACGATCGCCATCACGCCCGGATGGCGCGCGGCGCGGGACGTGTCGATCGAGAGGACTCGGGCGCGCGCGTGAGGCGAGAGCGTGACCGCGCCGTGGAGCATTCCGGGGAACGCGAGGTCGGCGACGTACGGGCGGGCGCCGAGTGCGAGCTCCTCGGCCTCGTACTTGTCGAGACTCGTTCCGACGCGGCCCGAAACGTCCGGCGGATCGAGGGCCTCGCCGCGGCGCAGGCGGGCCGCCGCGTGGAACGCGTCGATGATCTTGACGTAGCCCGTGCACCGGCAGAGGTGGGGGTCCAGCCTCTTGCGGATCTCCGCATCCGTGGGCTCGGCGTTCGCGTCGAGGACGCTCTTCATCCGGAGGACGATTCCCGGGATGCAGAAACCGCACTGGAGACCCGCCGTCCGGGCGAACGCCTCGCCGTAGACGTGGCGCTCCGCTTCCGGGACCCCCTCGAGCGTCAGGACGCTCTTGCCGGAGGCGGTCCGGGCCGGAACGGCGCACGCGGTCTTCGGGTGGCCGTCCACGAGGACGAGACACGCGCCGCACTGGCCCTGCGGCGAGCAGCCGTCCTTCGGCGACGTCAGCCCGGCGTGATCGCGGAGCAGCTCGAGGAGGGAAGCGTCGGCCGCGACGTCGAAGCCCCGGGCAGCGCCGTTGAGCATCAGCTCGACATGCACGGCCGAATTATCGTCGGAGCGGGCCGGAACCGGCGGGAATGATGCGGGTGAAAGCATTTTCGCGCCTATGTCGCTCCGCCCGCGACGCCGTCATTCCTCCGTAAGGAGAACCCATGGCACACACCCCGACCCGTTTCCCGGTCGCCCTCGCGGGGCTCGCCCTCGTCTTTTCGTTCACCCCGCCCGCGACGGCACAGGCGCCGAGGGTCAAGGCTCCCGTCCCCTTCTCGTCACTCACGAAGGCCCAGCTCCAGACGCTCGGCGACAACGATCCGATCGAGTTCCAGGGCAAGGTCACGACGAAGGCGACCCTTCTCGCACCCCTCAGGAACGCGCGCGTAGAGGCCGACGCCGAGTTGAAGATCAAGCTCGCCCAATCGGCCTCGAAGCTCGAAACACTCAAGGTGCGGTCGGCCTCGCTGCACAGCCAGCAGGTGGGCAGGTCCAGGACACTCGTCACGGGCGAGCTCGCGAAGCTGAAACAGTTCATTCCGCCGGCGCCCAAGGCCACGCCGACGCCGTGCGCAGGGCCGGTCGTCGCGGGCGTCATCGGCCTCGTGACGCCCAACAGCGACGTTCTCGTCCTCGGACATTGCTTCGGCACCCAGCAGGGCTCGGCGTCCCTTCAGGGAAACTTCGGAAACGTCAACCTGATCATCATCGAGTGGCACGACGGCGGGATCGGTCTCCACATCCCGTCGAGCCTCTCCGGCGGCCCCGACCAGCTCGGCTTCGAGGGCGCCCAGATCGTCATCGCGACGGCGAATGGACAGCACCCGCCTGTCGCGCCCCGCGTGGACTTCCACGCGGCGCGCGAGCACCGGCTCCTCGCGGCGCACGAGGTCAAGACCCAGTGCTCGATCCAGGCCGACATCAACAACTGTGACCCGGTCGCCGGCCGCACGCTGGACGCCGCGCACAGCAACACGATCGACGTGACGTCGGACACCGGCGACGACACGCTCAGCGCCGATCTCAAGAACGGGTGGGTCATCGTGGAACAGACCATCGACTCGATCTCGAAGGGGAACTTCATCTCTCCATGCACGGTCAGCGCCGAACCGATTCCCGCTAGCCCCACCGGGCACTTCTCGCTGCGCTATCACTTCAACGTCTCGCCCTTCCAGTACTGCCGCACCGTCGTCCTCCTTTACGCCGAGGGCCCGGTCGGAACGAGCCCGCACTAGACCTGGCTGCACGTCTCCGGCCACGCCGGAGGCGTGCTATGACGCCCGGATGAACCCGTGGCGCGGACTCTCCGGCCTCCCCCGCGCACTCTGGGTGCTCGCGGCGGCCACGCTCGTGAACCGGTCGGGGACGATGTTCCTGCCGTTCCTGATCCTCTACCTCACGAAGGACATGGGCGTGACGCCGTCTGCCGCGGGCGGCGTGCTGGCGCTCTTCGGGTTCGGCGCGCTCGTCGCGAGCCCTTTCGCCGGGAGGCTCGCGGACCGCTTCGGCCCCGTACGGATGATGCGCGGATCGCTCGTCATTTCGGGATTCCTCCTCCTCCTCGTCCCCCTCGCGCGGTCGCTTCCGTCGATCGCGATCCTGACGCTTCTCCTTGCTCTCGCGGGCGAGGCCTTCCGCCCGGCGAGCATGAGCGTCATCTCGCACCTGACCGCGCCCGACCAGCGCAAGGCGGCCTTCGCGCTCCAGCGCCTCGCCATCAACCTCGGCATGAGCGTCGGGCCCGCCCTCGGCGGTTTCCTCGCGGCCGTCTCCTGGCCCGCGCTCTTCCTCGTCGATGGCGCCACGTCGCTCCTCGCCGCCGTCACGCTCGTCCTTCTCTTCCCGAAGGGCGTCTCCTTCCCGTCCGCGCGGCCGGCCGACGTCCCGGGTCCGCGGCGGGAGGGCGTGCGCGACCCGGCGCTCGTCTTCTTCCTTGTCGCCCTCGTCCCGGTTGCGATCGTGTTTTTCCAGCACGAGTCGTCGATGGCGGTCTACATCGTGCGCGACCTCGGGATGGCCGTCTGGACCTTCGGCCTCCTCCACACGGTCAACACGCTCTTGATCGTCTTCCTCGAGGTGCCGCTGAACCTCGCGACGGCCCACTGGCCCCACCGGCGCGCGCTCGCCCTCGGCTCGATCCTCGTCGCCGCCGGATTCGGCGCGCTCGCCTTCGCGCGTTCGCTGCCCGCGGTCGTCCTCACGATCGTCGTCTGGACGTTCGGCGAGATGATCCTCCTGCCCGCGATGTCGTCCTGGGTCGCCGACGCCGCGCCTTCCGAGAAGCGCGGCGCTTACATGGGTCTCTACACGATGGCGTTCAACCTCGCGCTCGTGGTGGGGTCGCCGCTCGGGACGGCGCTCCTCGAGCACGGCGGCGGGCGGACCCTGTGGCTCACGATGCTCGCACTCGGGCTCCTTTCCGCCGCGCTCTTCACGCGCGTCCGGGAGCCGCGACGGGAGGCCGCATGACCGGGACGTGGACGCACCGCGAGGACCGCGTGAACGGCGTGAGGCTGCACTGGGTCGAGCAGGGCGAAGGGCCGCTCGTCGTCCTCCTCCACGGGTTCCCGGAATTCTGGTACGCGTGGCGGCACCAGATCCCGGCCCTCGCCGCCGCGGGCTTCCGCGCGGTCGCGCCGGATCTGCGCGGCTACAACCTCTCAGAAAAACCCGCCGGCGTGGTGGCGTATCGCATCGAGGCGCTCCTCGCCGATCTCGCGGGGCTCGTCGAACTTCTTGGCGAGGGCGAGAAGAAAGCGCACGTCGTCGGGCACGACTGGGGAGGCGCCCTCGCGTGGTACGCGCCCCTCTTCTGCCCTGAGAAGATCCTCTCTCTCACCCAGATGAACGCCCCGCACCCTCTCGCCTTCCGGCGCGAGCTGAAGACGAACCCCGCACAGCGGAAGAAGTCGTCCTACATCTTTCTCTTCCAGCTTCCCTGGATTCCCGAGCGCCGGATCCGCGCCGGAAACTTCGCGGTCCTCGAGAAGATGCTGAGGCGGGACCCCGTGACACCGGGCACCTTCTCGGACGAGGACGTCCGTCTTTACAAGGAAGCTCTCGGCCAGCCCGGCGCACTCACGGCCGCGATCAACTACTACCGGGCGGCGTTCCGGTTTCCGCCGCGGGTCCGCGGCCGCAAGTGGCCGGAGGGGCTGAAGACGCTTCTCATCTGGGGAATGCGCGACCGCTATCTCGGACCCGGACTCCTCGAAGGACTCGACCGCTGGGTGCCTAACCTCACGGTCGAGCGGATCCCGGACGCGAGCCACTGGGTGCAGGCCGACGCGCCCGCGCGGGTCAACGAGATTTTGATCCGCTTCCTGACGAGCGTCAGGCCCTGACGAAGTCGATGAAGCCCATTTCGACGTTCGTCGCGACGAGCTTCACGCGCACTTTGTCGCCGACCTCGAGACCCTCGGTGCCGCGCACGATCTTCCCTTCCACCGGCGGCCGGAAGATGCGGGCCCACGTGCCCTTCTCCGACGCGCCCGTCACGACGCCGTCGAAACGCTCCCCGATCCGCGTCTCGAGGAGCATCGCGGCCGCCGCCTTCCGGAGGAGACGCTCGACCTTGTTCGCGGCGTCCTCCTGCTCGGTGCAGCGGATGGCGAGGCCGTTCAGCTCGGAGACGGAATAGGGCGACGGGCGATGCGCGAGCGCCGCCTTGAGGAGGCGCTGCGTGATGACGTCCGGATACCGCCGGTTCGGAGCGGTCGAGTGCGTGTAGTCGCGCACCGCGAGCCCGAAGTGGCCGACCGGCTCCTTGCCCGGCAGCTCGACGACGTACTCTCCCGCGCCCATGAGCTTCACGATGACGAGTGAGAGATCCGGGAAGCGCAGAGGATCGGCCTTCTTCCGCGCCGCGAGGAACCCCTCGAGCGCCTTCGAATCCGGCTCGCCGGGAAGCGTGTACCCGTCCGCCGCCGCGACAGACACGATGCGCTGCCACCGCTCGGGCGAGCGCACGATGCGCCGCAGCGCGGCGAAGCCCGCCTCTTCGAGGTAGCGCGCCGTCACCCCGTTCGCCGCGATCATGAAGTCCTCGATGAGCTCCTTCGGCTGGTTTTGTTCGTCGACGGTCAGGTCCTTGATCTCCTCGCCTTCGAAGACCGCCCGCGCCTCGATCGTCTGGAGGTCCAGCGCGCCCTGCGCGTACCGAAGGCGGCGGAGGCGCTGGGAGACCTCCTCCTGGAGCCGGATCTGCGCGTCGATTCCGCGAACCGCGGCCATCGCGGGTGGCACGGGGCCGCGTCCGTCGCGCCACGCGTCCACCGCGTTGTAGGCGAGCTTCGCCTTGTTGCGCACGAGGGAGCGATACACGTTCGAGTCGCCGAGCGTCCCGTCCGCGTGGACGACGTACTCGATCACGATCGACTGCCGGTCCTCGTCCGGGTTCAGCGACGTGAGATCCGTCGAGAGCTTCTCGGGAAGCATCGGGAAGATGCCTCCCGACGTGTAGACGGACGTGGTGTTCTGCGCGGCCCGCTCGTCGAGAGGCGTCCCCTTCTTCACGAGCGCGTCCACGTCCGCGATCGCGATGAGCACCTTCACGGCGCCGCCGGGCAGCTCCTCGGCGACGGAGAGCTGGTCGAGATCCCGGCTGTCGTCGTT
>JARXKK010000014.1 GCA_030278895.1 Acidobacteriota bacterium | reverse complement strand
TCGTGACCCACCGCTTCGCGGAGCTGGGCTCTAAACCCGCCGCCCTTCTGGCGCGGCAGATGAACGTGCCGCTCGAAGACATCCAGCAGGCGCACGACTGGATCCGCCGGCTCGACCCAAAGCCCGGCCGCGCCTACGACTCCTCCCGGACGATCTACGTGGAACCCGACGTGGCCGTCGTGAAGGTCGAGGAGGACTACGTCATCCTGTTCAACGACGACGGCCTGCCGCGCCTTCGCGTCTCGGCGCTCTACCGCCGGATGCTCCTCTCCCGCGACGGCGCCCTCGACGGGGAGGGGAAGAGCTACCTGCGCGAGAAGATGCGCGCGGCTCAGTGGCTCCTCAAAAGCCTCGACCAGAGGAAGCGCACCATCGTGCGCGTCGCCGAGTCGATCGTGAAGAAGCAGCACGACTTCTTCGACTACGGGGTGGCTCATCTCAGGCCCCTCGTCCTCCGCGACGTCGCCGAGGACATCGGCATGCACGAATCCACCGTCTCGCGCGTGGTCTCGAACAAGTGGATGGCGACCCCTCGCGGCCTCGTCCCGATGAAGTTCTTCTTCCATTCGGCGATCGCGTCGTCGGTAGGGGAGGACGTCTCGTCGCTCGCCGTGAAGGGCAAGATCCGCAGTCTCGTCGAGGCGGAGGACCCCGCGCATCCTCTCTCGGACGCCCGCCTCGCCGAATTGCTTCTGCGCGACGGGATCCGCATCGCCCGCCGCACGGTCGCGAAGTATCGCGAGGAGCTCCGCATTCCGGCCAGCTCGATACGCCGCGTCGGCGAGACGGCGGCCGGGTCCGGTCGGCACGAGGTGGAACCGGAGGAGATCGGCGAAACAGACCCGGTCGTCCTCAAGGAGGAACCATGAAGACCACTTTCACCGCCAGGCACGTCCGGCTCCACCCGCGTCTGCGTGAGATCGTCGAGACGAAGCTTGCCAAGCTCGCGCGCACGCTTCCGCACGACGCGGAGGCGCACGTCGTCGTGACGGCGGGAAAGAAGGACCTGGAAGTCGAGGTTTCGGTGTCCGGGCGCCATGGCACGCTCACCGCGGCCGCCCGCGCGGGAGACCAGACGAGCGCCGCGCAGGAAGTCATGGACCGGATCGCCGCGCAGGCGGTCAAGTCGAAGACGAAGGCGACGGGCGTCAAGAAGCGCGCCGCCTCACCGGTGCGAAACCCCGGGAGCTGGCCGACGGAGCCGGCCACCGAGGTGGCGCGGCGCGCCGGGCCCCGGCGTGAGAGCCAGGCACCGCGCGCGATGTTCGAGGAGGACGCCCTCACCGCGTTCGCATCTTCGCGCCGCGAAATCCTCGTCTTCCGCGATCCGGCCTCTCACCACGCCCTGCGCTTCCTGTATCGGCGCAAGGACGGGACGATTGGCCTCGTGGCCCCCGAATAGGCGAGAAGGCGAGGCGTGACGATGAGAGATCCGGCCGAAACGAAACCTCTGGTCCGCGCCGGCGATCTGCGATCTCCCGCTCTCTCTTCGCTCGGCCTCGAGCTCGCGGCCGGGAACAAGGGGCTGGATCGGCCCATCGACTGGCCGCGCGTGCAGAAGCCCGGCCTCGCCATCGCGGGCTTCATGGACTACGTGAAGCCGAATCGCGTCCAGATTCTCGGAAAGAGCGAGTTCGACTTCCTGAGGACGTTGTCGGCGAGCCTGGCCAAGGAGCGCCTCGACGCCTTCACCCGGCTGCCGCTGGCCTGCGTCGTCGTCACGAAGGGAATCGAGCCCGGCTCCGTCCTGACGAACCTGTGCCGCCGCCGGGGAATCCCGCTCTTCACGACTTCGCGCATGACGAGCATCGTCATCGAGGGGCTCACCGCGTTTCTCGAGGAATCTCTCGCGCCGCGCGCGACCCTCCATGGCGTCCTTCTCGAGGTCGGCGGTCTCGGAACCCTGCTCCTCGGCGACTCGGGCGTCGGCAAGAGCGAGTGCGCGCTCTCTCTCGTCCAGCGCGGGCACCGCCTCGTCGCGGACGACCTCGTCGTCGTGCAGCGCTTTCCGAACGACGTTCTCATCGGCTCCTCGTCCGGGCTCATCCGTCATCACATGGAGTTGCGCGGCCTCGGGATCGTGAACGTCCCGATGCTCTTCGGCGTCGCCGCCGTCCTCGAGCGGCACACGGTCGAATTCGTGATCCAGCTGACCGACTGGGATGCGCAACAGACGGTCGACCGGCTCGGGCTCGACGAGGAGTTCGAGGACATTCTCGGCGTTGCCGTTCCGCGCGTGCGGATGCCGGTCGCGACCGGCCGCGACGTTGCCCTCCTCGTCGAGATCGCGGCGCGCAACCAGCTCCTGAAGCGGCGCGGTTTCAACGCCGCGCGCGAGATCGCGGCGAAGGTGCACGACGAGATCGCCCGAAAGGCCGCCTCCGATCGCTTCGTGATTTCGCGGCGGACCCGGCGCAAGTTCATCGCCCGGGAGAGGGCGCGGTGACGGGGGACGGGACGCGCCTCGTCGTCGCCACGGGACTCTCCGGCTCCGGAAAGTCCTACGTCGCCCACGCGCTCGAGGACATTGGCTACACGACGGTCGATAACCTGCCGCTCTCCCTTCTCGAGGAGTTCGCCGGAGAGGTCGCCGCGGGCCGGATGCCGCGCCGGAAGAACGCGGTCGTGCTCGACGTTCGCAATCCCGACTTCGCCGAGCGCTTTCCCGGTCTCCTCGACAAGCTCCGCCAGCGGCTTCCGATCACGGTCGTCTTTCTCGATTGCGAAGACCGGGCCCTCCTGAACAGGTTTTCCGCGACTCGGAGGCCTCATCCGCTCGCCGACGGACGTTCTCTCGGCGAGGCCGTCGCCTTCGAGAGGCGCCTCCTCGCCGAGGTGAAGGAGAAGGCGGACCTCGTGCTCGACACGACGGCCATGACGGTCCACGAGCTCAGGGCCGCCGTCGCGCAGAATTTCCGGGACCCGGGAGACCCAGGCGTCCTCGCGGTGTCGCTCATCTCCTTCGGGTTCAAGCACGGGCATCCTGCCGCGCTCGACCTCTGCTTCGACGTGCGGTTTCTCGCGAACCCGCATTTCGACGCGCGCCTCCGGGCCCGGACCGGGCGCGATCCCGAGGTCGCGCGGTTCATCGAGGCCGGCGACCAGACGGAGCCCTTCTACCTCCACCTGCGGGACTTTCTCGCCTTCTGTCTTCCAAACTACCGGCGCGAGAACCGCGCGTATCTCACGATCGGCATCGGGTGCACGGGCGGCCGCCATCGGTCCGTATACGTCGCCGAACGCCTCGCGCGCGATTTCGCGACCATGGGCTATCCGGTGCGCGTCTCGCACCGGGACGAGGCGCTCGACTGAACATGAACATGACGACCTCCGCCGGTCCTTTCGTGGGTCTCCTCCTCCTGTCTCACGGGCCGCTCGCGAACGCCATGCGCGAGACCGTTCACATGCTCGAGCCCGACGAGCCCGACGACCTCGGAGCCCTGTCGCTCGCGTGGGACGAAGCTCCCGAGGCCGCGAGCCGGCGGCTCGAGAAGGCGATCTCCGAGGTGAACCGCGGAATGGGCGTCGTCCTCCTGACCGACATGTTCGGCGGCACGCCGTCGAACCTGGCGCTCGCGTTCCTCGAGCCGGGCACGATCGAGATCGTTTCGGGCATCAACCTCCCGATGGTCGTGAAAGCGCGCGCCCTCGCGCGCGAAGGCCGGAACCCTCGCGACATCGCGCATACGCTCGTGGAACGCGGGCGCCGGGCCATCGTGGCCGCGGCCGAGCTCGTCGATGGCTCGCCGGGAGCGCCGAAGCGATGAAGGAGCAGACGCTCACGCTCAAAAACCGTCTCGGCCTGCATGCGCGCGCCGCGGCGAAGCTCGTTCACACGGCGTCCTCGTTCGACGCCAAGATCACGCTCGAGCGCGACGGCGACGAGGTGGACGGGAAGAGCATCCTTGGTCTCCTGCTCCTGGCGGCAGGGAAGGGAACACCGCTCCTCGTGCGCGCCGAGGGAAGCGACGAAGAACAGGCGCTCGCCGCCCTCCGCGACCTCGTGGACCGCAAGTTCGACGAGGCCGACTGAGCCGCGGTTAAGATGCCGGTGTGAAGCGCCCCCTTTCGCTCACCGGCATACCCGTCTCTCCCGGCGTGGCCGTCGGTCGGGCTGTCCTGTGGGTCTCGCGGGAAGATTCTTCGCCGAAGCGGACGCTCGAGCCCGAGGAGATCGAATCCGAGATCGAGCGCTTCCGCCGGGCGTCCGAGGCCGCGGCCGAAGAGATCGAGGCTACGGCGCGCCACGTGAAAGAGCGCCTCGGCTCGGAGTACGCGGGAATCTTCCATGCGCACGCGCTCTTCCTGCAGGACCGCACGTTCCTCGGTCCGATCGAGCGGCGGATCGCGCACGAAAAGGTGAACGCGGAGTGGGCCGTTTCGGAGACGACCGCGGACCTCATGGCGCGTTTCCGGAGCCTCCCGGACGAGAACTTCGCCCACCGCGCCGCCGACATCGAGGACGTCGCGCGCGTGCTGAAGAAGCATCTCGGCGGGGAAGAGAACTCCCGAC
This sequence comes from Acidobacteriota bacterium, assembly GCA_030278895.1. Taxonomy (GTDB): domain Bacteria; phylum Acidobacteriota; class Thermoanaerobaculia; order UBA5066; family UBA5066; genus Fen-183. Next base: position 36,242 of record JARXKK010000014.1, on the reverse strand, counting down.
TCCGGATGGAGGACCTCGCGGGCGAGGCGATCGTCCTCGTGGCGGACGAGCTCACGCCGTCCGACGCCGTGCGCATTCCGAGGGACCGGGTCGTGGGCTTCGTGACGGAGCGCGGCGGACGCACGTCCCACGCGGCGATCCTCGCGCGCTCCTTCGGCATTCCCGCCGTCGTCGGAATCCCGCAGCTCCTCACCGAGGTCGGCGAAGGCGATCGGGTCGTCGTGGACGGCCGCGACGGCATCGTCTGGCGCGAGCCCTCCGAAGACGTCATCGCGTTCTTCCGGAACCGCCGCGATCAGGAAGCCCGGCACGAGCGGTCGCTCAAGGAGCGAAGCCACGGCGGCGTCACCCGCACGCGGGACGGCGCCGAAGTGATCGTGCGCGCGAACATCGAGCTCTCGAGCGAGATCGGCGACGTCCTCGAATACGGCGCCGACGGCGTCGGGCTGTTTCGCTCGGAGTTCCTCTACCTGTCGAAGGAGGGAGTCGAGTTCCCTTCCGAGGAGGAGCAGGCGGCCGCGTACCGCGAGGTTATCGAGCGGCTCGCGCCGCGCACGGTCGTCATCCGCACGTACGACCTCGGCGGAAAGAAGGGGGCCCGTCACCTGATCGGCTCCGACGAGTCGAACCCGGTCCTCGGTCTTCGGGGCGTGCGGCTCTGCTTCGCGCGGCCCGAGATGTTCTCGACGCAACTGCGCGCGCTGCTCGCCGCCGCGGCCGGGGGCAACCTGCGCATCCTCGTCCCAATGGTCTCGGGGGTCGAGGAGATGCGGCGGGTGCGGACTCTCCTGAAGGAAGCGCGCGAAGACGTCCTCGAGCGGGGGATCCCCGTGCCCGACGACATCCCGCTCGGCGCGATGATCGAAGTTCCGTCGGCGGCGATGACTGCCGATCTGCTCGCGCCCGAGGTCGATTTTCTCGCTCTCGGCACGAACGATCTCATCCAGTACACGCTCGCCGTCGACCGCGCGAACGAAACCGTCGCGGACCTCTTCCGGCCGACGCACCCGGCGGTGCTCCGCCTCGTCGCGCGTGTCGCCGAGGCCGCCCGCAACGCGAAGAAGCCGCTCTCCGTATGCGGCGAGATGGCCGCGGACCCCGCCCTCGTCGTCCTTTTCCTCGGGCTCGGAATCCGCGAATTCTCGATGGGGCCGCGCACCGTTCCGGTGGTGAAGGAGTTCCTGCGCGGAATTTCGATCCCGGATGCCGAGCGCGTCGCCCGCGCCGCATTTTCGCTCTCGACGGCCGACGAGGTCGCGGCGTTCCTCGCTCAGGAGCTGCGCGATCTCGAGAGAAGCGCCGCCGGAGTGCGGGCATGAGCGAACGCCTTTCGTCGCGCCGTCCCCGGATCGTGCCGAAGCCCTGGGGCGAGGAGCGGATCTTCGCGGAAACAGGGCGATACGCCGGGAAGCTGATCCTGATCCGCGCGGGGGAATCGCTTTCGTACCAGTATCACAACCGCAAGGAAGAGACGATCCACGTGCTCGAAGGAACGCTCGGACTCGAGCTGGAGAGAGAGGGCGAAAGAGCGGACCTTCGGCTGGGCCCGGGAGAGACCTTTCACGTGACCCCTGGAACGCGCCACCGGATGTATGCGGACGGCGCCGACTGCCTTCTGGTCGAAGTCTCGACGCCCGAGCTCGACGACGTCGTCAGGCTCTCGGACCGCTACGGGCGGGAAGGCACGTCCAGGCCATGAAGAGCCGGATCGGGGCCTCGCTTCTCATCCTCGCCGGTCTGGCCTCTTTTCCGTCGGACGCGCAGACGGTCGCGCTGTCCGGGATGGCCGTCGAACCGACTCCGGCCTCTGCGACGTCGCTCACGCCCACACCAGTCCCGGCTTCATCGCTGTCCGGAGGAAAGACCGAGATACCGGGTGCCGCACGCGGCAGTTCCCTCGCGGACGTCGTGAAGCTGTCGAAGGAGAATCGCAAGGACCAGCCTCGGAAGAAGTCGCTCGGAGCGATCACGAACGACTCGATCCGGAAGGGCGCGTCCCCGACGCCGGCCTCCGGCAAGGGAGCACCGGCAAAGGCGACGCCGGGCAAGCCCGCCAAGAGCGCGGCCTCCCCGACCCCCGCACCCGAAGCTCCTGACGCTCCTCGCGACGACAAGGGCCGGAGCGAAGACGACTGGAAAACGCTCATGGCCCAGAAGAAGGGCCTCGTCACGAACGGAGAGGCCCGTGTGCGCGACCTCGAAACAAGGTCGAAGCAGCTCGAGAACGATTTCTACGCGATGAGCGACGGCAACCGCCGGGATGCCGTCGTCAAGCCCGCCTGGGACCGCGCCCGCGAGGACCTGACGAAGGCCCGGCAGGAGCTCGAGGATGCGCGGAGGGCCGTCGACGACATTCAGGAGGACGCCCGGAAGTCGAACACCCCGCCCGGTTGGCTGCGTTAATTCCGCTCGGACGTCCTGCTAAGCTCCCGTGGTGAGAGAGCTCTCGGATCCCCGAAAGGCCCGAAGCGTTTTCGTGGAGACGTGGGGCTGCCAGATGAACGTGCTCGACGGGCGGCGATTCGTCGGGCTCCTCGGGCGCGAAGGAATCGTCGAGGCCAGGTCCGCCGAGGAAGCGGACGTCGTCCTGCTCAACACCTGCTCGGTGCGCGACAAGGCCGAGCAGAAGGTCTACGACCGGATCGGCCGCCTCGCGAAGCTGAAGCGCGAACGCCCGGGGATGGTCATCGGGGTGTGCGGCTGCGTGGCTCAGCAGGAAGCGGAAGGCCTCCTGGCGCGCCTTCCGCACGTCGATTTCGTGCTTGGGACCGGGCGCATCGAGGCTCTCCCCTCGGTCCTGCGCCGCGTCGACGAAGAAGGTGACCGGCCCTGCGAGACCGGTTTCGACCTGGACGAGGTCGTCTACACGCCCGGCGCGGTCGCGCACGCGGTGCCGCACCGTGCGGGGATCACGGTGATCGAAGGCTGCAACAAGAACTGCACGTTCTGCGTGGTTCCCCGAACCCGGGGGCGCGAGCGCAACCGCCGCCTGCGCGACGTCGTGGACGAGGCGCGTTCCCTGGTGGAGGCCGGTGTCCTCGAAGTCGAGCTCCTCGGCCAGACCGTGAACGCGTTCCTGGACCCCGAGACGGGCGAGGATCTCGCGGACCTCCTGCGCGCGGTCGGTGCGCTGCCGGGAATCCTGCGCCTGCGTTTCGTGACGTCCCATCCGCGCAATTTCTCGGACCGGCTCATCGCCGCGATGTGCGAGACACCGGCCGTGGTCACGGCTCTTCACCTGCCCGTGCAGTCGGGCTCCGATGCGGTGCTCAAGCGCATGAAACGCCAGTACACGCGGGCGGAGTATCTCGATCTCGTCGCGCGGCTCCGCGCCGCGATCCCAAGCCTCGCGCTTTCGACCGACGTCATCGTGGGGTTCCCGGGCGAGACCGAGGCCGACTTCGTCGAGACGCTGTCTCTCTTCGAAGAGGTTCGTTTTGCCGGCGTGTTCTCCTTCACGTATTCACCCCGCCCGCAGACGGCGGCTCTGCGCTGGGAGCACGATGTGACGTCACCGGAAGCGTCCGCGCGCCTCGTGCGCCTCGAGGCGCTCCAGCAGGGCGTTCAGAGGGAGCTGAACCGCGAACTCGAGGGGCAAACGCTCGAGGTACTCGTCGAGGGACTCGACCGCAAGCGGCGCAACAGCTCCGGCCGGACGCGCTGTGGCCGCGTCGTGAACATCGCGGGGGAGTCGGAGCTCGCGCCAGGCACGCTTGTGGACGTTCGGATCGAACGGGGATTTCCGAATTCTTTGCTCGGAAGAAGACGGGAAGAAGAAGAGGCCGAAGAGGGGATTTCTTTGAAAGGGGCCGCAGACGCGGCCTCGGCTGCGAGAATCCCGCTGAGCCTCGACGTGCAAAATCTCCCCTAAACCATTCTAAGAAAACAAGTTAATGTTCAGAGATGAGCCCATTCGGGCTAATGAGCCTTGCATTCGCGCTCTTCTCTCCCTAAATTGAGCCTCAGGAGAATCCAATTTGGCGGTCAGGATGGACGTCAAGGCACTGATCGTGGATCCGATCGCAAACATGCCGGTCGTGATCCTTCGGGACGAAGAGGAAAAGAACTTCCTTCCGATCTGGGTCGGGGTCTTCGAAGCCAACGCGATCGCGCTTCAGATGGAAGGTGTCACCACGCCGAGGCCGATGACGCACGATCTCCTGAAGAATCTCATCACGCAGATCGAGGGAGATGTCTTGCGCGTCGTCATCAACAGCCTCAAGGAAAATACGTTCTACGCACAGATCCATCTCCGCGTCGCGAACCGCGAGGTGCTCGTGGACAGCCGCCCGTCCGACGCGATCGCGCTGGCGCTCCGGGTCGCGGCTCCGGTGTTCGTGGAGGAATCGGTCCTGGAGAAGAGCCGCAGCGGGGAAGACACCTCGGACGCACGGAACTCTGAGCGCCTTCGAAAGTGGCTCGAGGAAGCCGACCCGGACACGCTCAGCAACTACCGGATGTAGTTTTCGGGCCCGACAAGACTTTCGTCCTTGATGCGCTCTCGGACCCCCCGTATCATCCGCGACTCCATCACATGATCATCACCGTTGCGAACCAGAAGGGCGGCGTGGGGAAGACCACGACGGCGATCAATCTCGCCGCTGCACTCGCCCAGAAGGGCCTCCGCACACTGCTCGTCGACCTGGACCCGCAAGGGAATTCGACCATGTCCTTCCTCGACCGCAAGGATGTGGACAAGTCCATGTACGACGTTCTGACCGATTCGAACGTCTCCGTCTTCGACATCATCAAGCCCACGAAGCTGCCGAAGCTCACCGTCGCGCCTGCCCGCATCTCGCTGGCAAAGGTCGAGTCCAAGCTCCTCGGAGAGATCGACGGGCACTTCAGGCTGAAGGACAAGTTCCAGGTCGTTCGGGAATCCGGGGAATACGACGCCATCCTCATCGACACGCCGCCCACGCTCGGCATGATCACGGTGAATGCGCTCGTCGCCTCGACTCACATCTTGATTCCGATCCAGTCCTCCTACTTCGCGCTGGAGGGTACAGATGATCTGCTCGAGACGATCGAGAAGATCAAGAGCCGTCCGAATCCGAATCTCCAGATCCTCGGCGTCGTGATCACGCTGCACGACAAGCGCACGACGCTCGGAAGAGACATTCAGGGCCAGATCGAAGGTGTCTTCAAAGGAAAGCTGTTCAAGACGACGATTTCGAAATCAATACGCCTCGAGGAGTCGCCCGCGTACCGAGAATCCATCTTCACGTTCGCTCCGCGTTCGTCAGGCGCGCTCGAGTACTACAGCCTGACGGAGGAGATACTCTCCCGTGTCTAAGCGCCGTGGCCTTCCCGAAACCTCGCGTATGCGGCACGACTCGCACTTCGTCGACCAGCTCGTTCGCGCGGACGAGCTTCCAGTCGGGCGCCGCATCGCAATTCACCTCATCGAGGCGAATCCGGATCAGCCCCGCAGTGTCATGGGAGATCTCTCGGAGCTCACGAAGTCCATCGTCGACAAGGGCGTCCTCGAGCCCATCCTGGTCCGCCCCCGCGGCGATGGGCGCTTCACAATCATTTCGGGCGAGCGCCGATTCCGAGCTTCGCTCGATGCGGGTCTCGCGGAAATCCCCTGCATCGAGATGGACGTCCCGGACAACGAGCTTCTCGAGATCGCACTCATCGAAAATCTACAGCGGAAGGATCTGAGCCCCTTCGAAGAAGCGGAGGGTTATCGGGCCCTGCAGGAGCGACACGGATACACGCATGAGCAGGTAGCTGATGCCGTGGGGAAGTCGCGTGTCACGATCACCGAGGCGCTGTCGATCGCGCGGCTCCCGGACCGTGTTCAGGCCGAATGTCGGCGCGCCGACATTGGCTCGCGGTCCTTCCTCCTGGAGCTCGGACGTCTTAAAGACGAGGACCTGATGCTCGCCGCCGTCGCAGCGATGGCGAACGGCGAAGGCTTCAGTCGAGACGCCCTTAGGGAAGCGAAGAAGGACGCGCGCCAGGGAACCAGGTCCGGGTCGAAACTTGCGGGCCTCAAGAGAGCCTACACGCTCGACTTCACGCCGGCCGATCGGAACTACAAAGTGAGCCTTGTGCTCAAGGGGCGCATCCACAAGAAGGACGAGATCCTCGAGGCGATCAGAGATCTGGCGCACCGGATCGAAAAGGGCGACATCGATCTCGAGACCCAGGGTCGCTTCGTGAAGCCCAAGGCGAAGAGAAAAACTTCTTAGGAAGAGAATCAAGCCGGACGACGTCCACGTCCTTTTCTTTCTTACCTTCTAAGAAATCCCTTCTTCGGTCTTCCGCCCCCGCGCCTAATGTATTAAGGCCAGCGCCATCTGGTATTTAACATAATAACTATTATCGGACATTGCGTTATGGCGTCAGATTGGGTCTCACTCGGCTACGATCTGTCGTGCTCTCGCGCCTGAACCGGTACGTCTTCCTGGAAGTCGCCGGGCCTACGCTCGTTGGTTTTCTCGCTTACACCGGGTTCATGGCCGTGCGCGGGCTGGTGCAGTTCTCCGTGCTGCTCGTCCAGAGCGAACACCCATTCGGCGACGCTGGCCTCGTCGTCGCTCTCTCGCTCCCGCACATCGTGGTCCTCACTCTGCCTGTCGCCTTCCTGCTCGGGCTCCTCATCGGGATCGGCCGCCTCTCGGCCGACTCCGAGCTGACGGCCCTCCGGGCTTCAGGCGTCGATCTCGTGCTGCTCTACCGACCGATCGGAGCGCTCGCCGCCGCCACCGCCGGCGTGACGCTCGTCCTGATGCTCGCCGTCATCCCCGTCACGAACCACCTTCTCTTCGCCATGCAGCTCCGGCTTTCGAGCTTCGCCTTCGCCCAGAGAATCCAGCCCGGCGTATTCAGCCCGGAGATTGCCGGCCTCCGGGTCTATGCCGAGGGAGCATCCGCCGACCGGCGGGAGCTCACCGGGCTGATCATCTCGGACCGGTCCAATCCCGAAGGCGCCCAGCTGACCCTGGCCCGGCGCGGCTGGCTCGAGCTGGAGGAGGACCAGGGCCGCTTGTGGCTCCGGATCGAGGACGCCGAGCGGCACCATCTGGCCGAGGACGGGCGCCGGTACGACGTCACATCGTTCTCCCGGCAGCGCATGGTTCTGCAGGACAATGGGCCGACGCTGGGTGTCTCTGAGAAGCAGATGCGGGAGCAGACCCTCCGCGAGCTGCTCGAGCGAGCCTCTGCCCGGATGCGCCTCCCGGAGGAACGGAGACTCGCCCTGACCGAGGTACACAAGAAATTCGCGTTACCTTCCGCCTGCCTCGTTTTCGGCCTGATCGGACTCCCCCTCGGAATCGTCAATCGCCGCGGGGGTCGCGCGGCCGGTTTCGCGGTTTCCATCGGGATCGTTCTCCTCTACTACGCCCTCCTCGCGACCGGCGAAGCGCGCGCCATCGAGGGCCGGATATCGCCGGGCCTCGCGATGTGGCTGCCGAACGTCCTCCTGCTCGCGTTCGGCGCCTATGCCCTGGCCCGCGTGCGGCGCGACAAGGGCATCTTCTCGCTCCCGTTTCAAAAGGGGCGCCGGTCCGCGCCGTCCGACGCCAGCGAGTCCCTTCCTGACGCCGCCGCCGCTCGCATCGAACGCCCGGCCGCGACAGCGAGCCGCCGCGCTTCCCTGCCGGGCATCCTGCTCATCGACCGTTACATCGCGAGACGATTTCTCGGTGTCTTCGCTCTCGTCGTGGCCTCGATCGCGACGCTCTACGTGCTGATCGACTACCTCGAGATTTCCGACGACATCGCGCGGCATCGGCCTCCGACGTCCCTGATCCTCCGCTACGTGCAGGCTTCGCTTTCGCCCATCATTCTGACCATCGTGCCGTTCGCGTTCCTGGTCGCGGCCCTCGTCACGATCGCGAGCCTCGTGCGCTCGGCCGAAACGACCGCGCTCCTTGCGAACGGCATTTCGCTCTATCGGACGACGGCGCCGATTCTCGTCCTCGCCGTGATCGCCGGGGGTGTCCTCTTCGTCTTCGCCGAGCGCGTCGTCCCGACGGCCGCGGCCGAGGCCGATCGGATCCGGTTCCTGCTGAAGGGACAGACGCCGCCCGCCACCAGCGTCGGCGGCGCCTGGTTTCGCGGCGACACGGGACGCTTCTATGCCGCGGACGCCTACGACCCGGCTTCGCGCATCGCCGCCGGCGTATCGGTCCTTCAGATCGATCCTTCGACCTGGAAGCTCGTCTCCCGCCAGGACGCGGCGCGGGCACGTCTCGCGCCCGGGAAAGGCCTGTTCGCGGAAGACGGCTGGATCCGCACGTTTACGCAGGGCAATGCCCTCGCCATTCGACGTGATGGCCCCTTTTTCATCGATGCCCCGGAGGCCGCGGCCGGTTTCGCCTCCGGCCAGGCGGACCCGCGCCAGATGACTTACCGCCAGTTGGCGCGATTCATCGAGGTGCGCCGCCGGGCGGGCGCCAGCACGGCCATGCTCGCCACCGGACTGCACCAGAAGACCGCGGTGGCGGCTTCCGCGCTTCTCCTGACGCTCGTCGGGCTCCCCTTCGCGTTCGCGTATGGAAAGCGCGGCGCCGTCGCGGGCGTCGGCGTCGCGCTATTTCTCGGCCTGACCTACCTGTTCCTGTCCGCGCTTTTCGTTTCGTTTGGAGAGCAGGGGGCGATCCCCCCCCTCATCGCCGCCTGGGCGCCGAACGTGTTCTTCGGACTCGGGGCGGCGTGGGGGCTCCTTGGGATAAGAACTTGAAGAAGAATGAAATCCCTCTTACGTTCCCTCTTCCCAACCAGCCAGATATTTTTCCTGCTCCGGCGTGAGGATGTCGATGGCGACGCCCATCGAGAGGAGCTTGAGGCGGGCGATCTCGGCGTCGATCGCCTGCGGGATCGAGTAGACCTTCTTCCCGAGCGTCGCATGGTTCTTGACCATGTACTCGGCGCCGAGCGCCTGATTCGCGAAGGACATGTCCATCACGGAGGCCGGGTGGCCTTCGGCCGCCGCGAGGTTGATGAGGCGGCCGTCGCCGAGGAGGAACACGATGCGCCCATCCTTCAGGCGGAACTCCTCCACGAATTCGCGGATCACGCGGCGCGAGGCGGCGCGTTTCTCGAGAGACGGGATGTCGATCTCGACGTTGAAGTGCCCCGAGTTCGAGATGACGGCGCCGGACTTCATCACGGCGAAGTGCTCGTCGGCGAGGACGCTCTTGTTTCCCGTCACCGTGACGAAGATGTCGCCGATCTTCGCGGCCTCGGACATCGGCATCACGCGGAAGCCGTCCATGGCGGCCTCGATGCCGCGCACCGGGTTGATCTCGGTGACGATCACGTTCGCGCCGAGCCCCTTTGCCCGCATCGCGACGCCCTTGCCGCACCAGCCGTAGCCGGCGACGACGACGTTCAGGCCGGCGACGAGGAGGTTCGTCGCGCGAATGATCCCGTCGATCGTGGACTGGCCCGTGCCGTAACGGTTGTCGAAGAAGTGCTTCGTCTCGGCGTCGTTTACCGCGAGGACCGGGAACGACAGGACGCCTTCCTTCTCCATCGCCTTGAGACGGATGACACCCGTCGTCGTCTCCTCGGTGCCGCCGACGATCCCGTCGAGGAGGGTCTTCTTTTCCGAGGCCGACAGCCCCTTCGCCCATGCGGCGAGGGACGGCTCGAGTTGATTCTCCTTGCCGAGCGCGATGAAGAGGAGCGACGACACGAGGTCTGCTCCGTCGTCCATCGTCATGTTCGGCTTGTGGGCCAGCGCGGCCTGGATGTGGGAGTAGTACGTTTTGTTGTCTTCGCCCTTGATCGCGTACGTGGAGATCCCGAACTCGGCGACGAGCGCCGCGGCGACGTCGTCCTGCGTGGAGAGCGGATTGGACGCGCAGAGAACGACGTCAGCGCCGCCGGCCTTGAGCGCGCGGGCGAGATTGCCCGTCTCGCTCGTCACGTGGAGGCAGGCCGAGAGACGGAGGCCCTTCAGAGGTTTCTCTTTCTCGAAGCGTTCGCGGATGCGGGCGAGGACGGGCATCGAGCGGTCGGCCCACTCCATGCGCAGACGGCCCTTCGCGGCGAGCGCGAGGTCCTTGACGTCGTGGGCGGGGAGGGTGGCGGTCGTCATGCGATCTCCTTATGGCCGTGCGCGGAGTCCCGGACGGCGTCGACGATGTACGTGGCGAGAGCGACCTCCCCGGATTCCGAGGGGACGCGGTAGGGAGCGAGTGAGGAAAAGCGCGCGTCGGCGAAACCCCCACGCTTCAGGGCGGCGCGGACGGTCTCGCGCGGGAGTCCGAGGTGGTGCGAGCCCGTGGCGGCACGGAGCGCGCGAACGCCGTGCGGCTCCAGCTCGACCAGGACGACGCGCCCGCCCGCTTTCACGACGCGTCCGAACTCGCCGAGGGCGTTCGCGGGGCGAACGAGGTGCCGGAGGAGATGAAACGCAAAGACGGCGTCGAGCGCACCGTCCTCGAAAGGCAGTTTCTCGGCGTTCGCACGCCGAACGGTCACGTTCGCGGCGCCCGCGCGCCGCAGCTTCTCGCGCGCGAGGCGCACCATCCGGTCGCTCGCGTCGACGGCTTCGACGGTCTCGGCGACGCCGGCCAGCGCCAGGGTGAGGAGCCCGGTGCCGCATCCGATGTCCGCCACGCGGAGGCCTCGCGGCAGGAGCCGGAGAAGCGCGGCCTCGCGGACCCCCGCCGAATAGAACGGGCCCTGAAAGCGGTCCCACTCCCCCGCCACCGCGTCGAAACCGCCCTCGGGCAGCGCGGCATTACGCTCTTCGAGCACGTCCCTCAGCCGCTCGTCGTCTACGGAAAACGCGGAGTCCGCGACGGCGGGGGCCACGCAGGTCCAGAGCCTGAGGCCGTCTTCCGTCGCCGCGTACCGCTCGGCCCCGTTCGCCCGGTGGGACTCGACGAGACCCGCGTGGCGGAGGACGGCGAGGTGGTTCGAGACGCGCGACTGCCCGGCGCCGAGAATCCGCTGGATCTCCCTCACCTGCAACCCCTCGCGGGCGAGAAGCCGGACGGCCCGCAATCGAAGCGGGTCGGCGAGAGCGGAAAGCGCGGGGGCAGCGTCCAGCATCGCCAGACCATATCACAACATCATGCTTAGTTGATATGTGCTTACGCCGTCGCGGAAACCGTCGTCGAGAAAGCCGCCGCCAGGGCCGGAGCCTTGTCGGTGCGTTCCCACGTGAACTCCGGAAGGTTGCGGCCGAAGTGTCCGTAGGCGGCCGTCTTCCGGAAGATCGGCCTCCTGAGGTCGAGCGACTCGATGATCCCCTGCGGCGTGAGCTTGAAGTTCTCCCGCACGACTCTCGCGAGCGCATCCGGATCCACGTTCGAAGTTCCGAACGTCTCGACGAGGACCGACACCGGGTCGGCGACCCCGATGGCGTATGCGAGCTGGACCTCGACCTTGTCGGCGAGGCCGGCAGCCACGATGTTCTTCGCGATGTAGCGCGCCATATAGGATGCCGACCGATCCACTTTCGTCGCGTCCTTGCCGGAAAAGGCGCCGCCGCCGTGCCTTCCGTAGCCGCCGTAGGTATCGACGATGATCTTCCGGCCCGTAAGGCCCGTATCGCCTTGGGGTCCGCCCGTGACGAAACGGCCAGTGGGATTGATGTGGAACTTCGTCTTGTCGTCGAGAAGCGCCGCGGGCACGACCGGCCGGATGATCTCCTCGCGAATCGCCTCGCGCAGTTCGGGCGTCGGAACCGACTCGGCGTGCTGCGTCGAGATCACGACCGCTTCCACGCGCACCGGCCGGTCTCCCTCGTACTCGACCGTCACCTGGCTCTTGCCGTCCGGACGCAGCCACTCGAGCGACTTCGACTTGCGGGCGTCCGCGAGGCGCATCGTCAGCTTGTGCGCGAGCGTGATCGGGAGCGGCATGAGCTCCTCGGTCTCGCGTACGGCGAGGCCGAACATGAGGCCCTGGTCGCCCGCCCCGCCCGTGTCGACGCCCATCGCGATGTCCGGCGACTGTTTGTCGATCGTCGAGATCACGGCGCACGTCTCGTAATCGAACCCGTACTTCGCGCGCGTATAACCGACGTCCTTGATCGTCTCCCGCACGATGCCGGGGATGTCGACGTATGTCTTCGTCGTGATTTCGCCCGCGATGAGCGCGAGCCCCGTCGTCACGAGCGTCTCGCACGCGACACGCCCCATCGGATCATCTTTCAGGATCGCGTCGAGGATGGCGTCCGAAATCTGGTCGGCGATCTTGTCCGGATGGCCTTCGGTGACGGATTCCGACGTGAAGAGACTGTGGCGCTTGCCCATGTTTCTACGCTCCAAAGCCGCGAAGCGGCGAGGCGTGAGTCTAGCAGGGCGTCAGGGTCGAAAAACCAGGAAGCGCGTCGTGCCGTAACGGCGGCGATCGGCGGGCTCGAGGCCGCCGGGTGCGAAAACCTCGTCGTCTCCCCGCTCGTGAAACAGCCAACCGAGAGGTGCGACGAGACCGAGCAGAGCCTGAAGATCGGATTCGGAATTTTCTTTGAAAGGGGGATCGTGAAAGATCACGTCAAACAACCGGCGCGCCGGCGGTCCCGCCTCTTCACCTTTCGAAGAAAAACGGGCCACGGACATCTCTTCGACGGATGAGCGCTCCCCCGCACCGACGCGTTCCACATTCCCCCTCAAGATTTTCGCGACCTTCCGATCCGATTCGACGAACGTCGCGTGCGCCGCTCCTCGCGAAAGCGCTTCGAGGCCGTACGCGCCCGACCCCGCGCATGCGTCGAGGACTCGCGCGCCCCGGATCGCGTCGCCGAGAATGTCGAACACGGCCTTGCGCGCGAGCTCGGTCGTCGGGCGGATGCCTTCGGGGACATCGAGTTTCCGTCCGCGCCACGCGCCGCCCGTCAGGCGGACCACGCTCAGCGCCTCATCGCCGGCGTTGCGTCCGGCGGCCGTTGCCCGGCCACGGCGGGATCCTCGAAGAGGCGCGGCAGGTCGCCGCGGTACGCGAACATTCTCATCTTGGAGCTTCCCGGCGCCCCCCCGGCGGCGAGTTCCTCGAGCTCGAAATCGTGATCGAGGGCGTCGTCGTGCACGACGCGATACCAGACTCCGTCGGATCGCCGCCGGAGAAGAGCACCGGGTCTGAGACCTCCCGTGTCCCACTTCGTCTCGGCAAGATCCTGCTTCTCGAATCGGCTCCCGAGGTCCTCCAGCGCCCCCCGAGCCCTCCCGACGGCGATGGGAAGCGAGGCGAAATCGTCGTACGTGTATACGCGGGTTCCCCCTCCGGGTACGGCGATCTCGAGCGTGATCCGCCGGCCGCCCGCGTCGCCGAGCACCGAACGGGCCGGGTCATCCACGTCCTTCGCTCGCACGGTGAGCGCCTCGAGGCAGACCCCGCGCACGATCGCCACCTCCTCGATCGCCAGCGCCTTGCGATCGACGATCCGCTCGCTCCGGAACCCCCGGACGTGCACGAGCGAGCCGTCGTCGAAAAGGGCGATGCGGTCCATGCCCAGACCCTGCCGCGACTCGAGAGCGGCGACGAGGCGCGGGTCACGCTTCTCGGGCGTCGGCGTGAGCGTCGGAAACTGCGTCGGCGACGGGGCGGGCGTCGGAACGGGCGCCGCGGCAAGAAGGGCCAGGAGAAGAGTCAGGCTTCCCATCATCGAGGCTCCACGCCCGCAGCACGCCTCAGGGTTTTCGGGAAGTTCAGCCGTGACGCGACGGCGGCGCGCTCGGGCGGCGGCAGCGGCTCGAGCAGCCAGCGCCAGATTTCATCTTGCTTCGGACGCGCATCCGGCATGAGGGGCGCGTCGACAAGTGTCGGGGCCGCTTCACCGCTGAATATTTTCTTAGAAGGCAATAGGGGAACCGACCAGCCCGGCAAGACATCGCCAAAAAGCGAGAGGCTGTTCGCGAGCGCCGCAGCATTCTCCCATTCACTTTCTAGGAAAATCTCTTCTATCCCCCTCCTCATTCGATCGCCCGAAAGAGCCTGAAATGCCTTGGCACGCCTCGCCGCCCTCAGAGCCTTCTCGAATTCTTCGTCCCAGCTGAAGGACAGACGCACCGCGTACCGGACCGCGCGGTACGCACGTGTCGGGTCGTCCACGAGCGACTTCGGATGGAGCAGACGGATCTTCTTCTTCTCGAGGTCGGACTTTCCCCCGAAGGGATCGAGGACGCGCCCGGAGAGGCCGCGGCGTCCGACCCGGCGCGCCATCGCGTGGATCGTAAAGTCCCGGCGGCCGAGGTCGTCGTCGATCGTGGTCGTGCCGGTCACGACAGGGAGGCTCGCCGGCGCCGGATATTCCTCGCGACGTGTCGCCGCGAGATCCACGCGGAGGCCGCCCGGCGCCCGGAGCGTCGCGGTCCCGAATCGGGCGTGCGTTCTTTCGAGCACCCAACCGGGCATTGCTCCGAACCGTGCCGCGAGCTTCAGGGCGTTCGCCGCGCCCGCCTCCACCGCCAGATCCACATCGCGTAGCGGCCGCCCGAGGAGCAGGTCGCGCAGCGCCCCTCCGACGAGCCACAGACCCACCTCGCGCCGTTCGGCGACTTCGCCCGCGCGCGCAAGCTGCGCGCCGACTTCTTCGGCATCGAACCGGGGAGCGGACGCGCCGCCTTCACTCACGCGCCCCGCTCCTTCATGGAGACGCCGGGTAGGAGTATCGGACGGATTTGGGCCCGAGCAATTTCTCGAGGTCCGCCGTGAAATCGGGAGTGGGCCGAACCCACAGCCGCTGGTCGATCTTCTGGAGCGCGGCGAACTGACCCGCCCTGCGCATCTCGAGAGAAACGGGCATCGAGCCCGGATACCTTCTCAGAATCTCCTTCATCCCCGACTCGTCGAAGGTGTCGAAGTTCGACGGTGAGATGACGACCTCCCGCGCCGCAAGCTCTCGCATGCCCTCCAGCGGCTGGATCTCCCGGGCGATGACCTCGATCGGCATGCCGGCGGTTTCGCCTTCGGACGCGTCGTGCGTGCCCCCGCCCGGCGACATCGACAGGCGCACGGTTCCCGTCACGAGCACGGCCTTGCCCGGCGCGAGCCACGACCCCACGCGCTCGAGAAGGCTCGCGAACACCGTGACGGGCACGGATCCGGTCAGGTCCTCGACGACGGCCTTCGCCATCATCTTTCCTTCGTTCTGCCCCTTCTTGATCTGATTCTTCTTGATCGCGCCGACGAGGCCCACGAGCTTCACTTGCGCGTCGAGACGATCGCGCAGCGTCTCGCACGTCACGTCGCCGAACATCCGAATCTCGTCTTCGAAGCGCGCCAGGGGGTGGCCCGTGATGTAGAAGCCGAGCGTCTCCTTCTCGTAGCGGATCTTCTCGTCGACGCTCCACTCCGGCCCGTCGGGGAAATCGTCGTTGAATTGCGTCTCTTCCGGGACGTCGAAGAGCAGGCTCTGGTTCGACGCCGCGGCCTCGCGCGCCGCCGCCGCGACGTCGACGGCGTGATCGAGTCCGCCAAGAAATGCCGCACGACTCTTTCCCAGAGAATCGAAGCAGCCGGACTTGATGAGGGCCTCGATGACCCTCTTGTTGTTCAGACGGAGATCGACGCGCGAGCAGAAGTCCGTGAGGGACTTGAAGGGCCCGTCGCCGGCGCGCGCCGCGAGAACCGAGGCGACGGCGCCTTCGCCGACCCCCTTCACGGCCCCGAGCCCGAAGCGGATGGCCGGCCCGTCCGGCGCGAACGAGAGATCCGAGGCGTTCACGTCGGGCGGCAGCACGGGGATCTTCATTTCCCGGCACGTGTTTACGTACTTCACGACGTCGTCCGAGCTCCCCGAGCTCGCCGTGAGCGTGGCCGCGAGGAACTCCACCGGGTAATGCACCTTCATCCAGGCGGTGCGATACGCGAGGAGCGCGTAGACGACCGAGTGCGACTTGTTGAAGCCGTACCGGCCGAACGGCAGGATGAGGGCCCAAAGCTCCTCGGCCTTCCTCTTCGAGGTTCCGTTCGCGACCGACTTCTTGATGAACTTGTCGCCCTCGGCCTTGAGAAGCGCCTCGTCCTTCTTGCCGATCGCCTTCCGGAGCTTGTCCGCTTCGCCCGGCGTGTAGCCGGCCACGACCCGCGCCGCGAGCATGACCTGCTCCTGATAGACGAGGACGCCGTGCGTCTCCCGGAGGATCGGCTCGAGCTGAGGCAGCAGGTACTCGAACTTCGTTCCCCGGCGGCGCTGGATGTAGACCTCGACGGTCCCGGCGTCCAGCGCGCCCGGTCGATAGAGCGCGTTGAGCGCCGCGAGATCGTCGAACACCTCGGGCTTCACGCGGCGGAGGAGATCGCGCATCCCGGACGACTCGAACTGGAAGACCCCGTCCGTCCGCCCGTCCGCGAAGAGCCTGTAGACCTCGGGGTCGTCGAGCGGAATCGCGTCCACGTCGGGGCGCTTTCCGTCCTTCTTCTCCGCGAAACGCAGCGCGTCGTCGAGGATCGTCAGCGTGATGAGCCCGAGGAAGTCCATTTTCAGCAGGCCCATCCGGTCCACCGACTTCATCTCGAACTGCGTCGTGATCTCGTCGTTGCTGTTCCGATAGAGAGGGAGATATTCGACGAGCGGCCTCGGGGCGATGAGGACGCCGGCCGCGTGGACACCGGCGTGTCGTGAGACGCCCTCGAGGCGCTCACCCAGGTCGAAGAGACGCCGGTAGGTCTCGTTGTCCCGGAGCGCGTCCGCGAGCTCTTTCACGTCCCGCCGCGCCTCGGCGAGCATCGTGGGCTTTCCGGGATTCGCGGGGATGAGCGAGCAGAGGCGGTTGATCTCGGCCAGCGGCACGTCGAGGACGCGGCCCACGTCGCGGATGACGGCCCTCGCCTTCATGGAGTTGAACGTGATGATCTGGCCGACGTTCTCGCGCCCGTATTTCGTGCGCACGTACTCGATGACCTCGCCGCGCCGGCGCTCGCACAGGTCGACGTCGATGTCGGGCATCGAGACGCGATCCGGGTTCAGAAAGCGCTCGAAGAGCAGGTCGTACTTCAGCGGGTCGACGTCCGTGATCGCGAGCGCGTATGCGACGAGCGAGCCGGCCGCGCTCCCCCGCCCCGGCCCTACGGGGATCTTCTGGTCCTTGGCGTACTTGATGAAGTCCCACACGATGAGGAAATAGCTCGAGAGGCCCATCTTCCGGATGACGGACAGCTCCCACGTCAGGCGTTCGTCGTACGTCGCCCTCGGCTTTTTCGCCGTGCCGTTCTCGAAGGCCGCTCGCTGCGGCTCGAGGCGGCGCTCGAGGCCCTCCTTCGCGAGGTCTTCGAGATACGCCTCGGGGGCCTGCTCGCCGCCCGGAACCGGAAACGCGGGAATCTTGAGACCCGTGTCCACGATGACGCTCGGCGTCACGCGTTCGGCGATCGCGGCCGTGTTCTTCACCGCCTCGAGCGTGTACGGGCGGAACACGTCGCTCATTTCTTCGGCGTTCTTGACGTAGAACTCCGAGTTGTAGAACTTCATGCGCTTCTGATCGTTGAGCGTCTTCCCCATCCCGATGCAGAGGAGAACGTCCTGCGCCGCGGCGTCGTCGCGCGTCAGGTAGTGCGAATCGTTCGTCGCCACCGGCGGAATGCCGGTTTCCGAGGAAAGGCGCAGGAGGTCCGGCAGGATCTGCTTCTGCTCGGGAAGACCGTGGTCCATGATCTCGATGAAGTAGCGGTCCTTGCCGAAGAGGTCGCGATACTTCAGGGCCGTCTTCTTCGCCCCTTCGTAGTCGCCCATCCGGAGGCGCTTCGAGACCTCGGAGTTCAGGCAGCCGGACAGCGCGATGATTCCTTCGTGGTATTTCTCGAGGAGCTCCCAGTCCATCCGGGGCTTGTAGTAGAAGCCGGAGAGAAACGCCTCCGAGACGAGCCGCGTGAGATTCCGGTAGCCGTCGGGGGTCTCGACGAGGAGCGTCAGGTGATAGTTGCTCCCTTCACCGTCGAGCGTCTTCACGTTTTCCCGGTCGAAGCGCGAGCGGGGCGCGATGTAAGCCTCGACTCCGAGGATGGGCTTGATTCCCGCCTCGAGCGCGGACGTCTGGAGCTCGTACGCTCCGAACATGTTTCCGTGATCCGTCACCGCGACCGCGTCCATGCCCGACGACTTGACCTGCCTGATCAGGTCCTTGAGCCGGCTTGCGCCGTCGAGGAGGGAGTACTGGGTGTGAAGGTGGAGGTGAACGAAGTCGCCGGACATGCCGGGGCCGATTGTAGTGCCTCATAATTCCGGGTCGCCGATGCGCTTCCTGCCTCTCGTCCTCAAGAACCTCTTCCGCAAGAAGACGCGGACGCTCTTGACGATCGGCTCGGTCCTGCTTCCCGTCTTCCTCGTCGCGTTCATGGCGACCTTCCTGAGGACGCTGAACCTCCCCGATCCGGCGAAGGAGCGCGGCCTCTATCGGCTCGTGACGCGGCACAAGGTTGGGCTCACGACCCCCCTCCCTTTCGCGATCCTCGCGAAACTCGCCGCGCTCGAGGGCGTCCGCGCGATCACGCCGATCGACCGCTTTGGCGGTCTCTACCGCGACGCGAGCGCCGGGAACGTCTTCCCGCGGTTCGCGGTCGACCCCGCGAGCTTCCTGGACGTTTTCGACGACGCGACGATCGTGAAGGGGTCGGCAGAAGACTGGAAGAGGGACCGGGCGGGCGGTCTCGTCGGCACCGCACTCGTGAAGAAGTACGGCTGGAAGATCGGCGACCGCGTCACGATTACGGGAACTCTCTACCCCGTGGACCTCACGTTCACGGTCCAGGCCGTCTACAGCCTTCCGTACGAGAACTCGGCGAGCATCTTCTTCCACCGGGCGTACCTCGAGGAGGCGTACCCGCCATTTCGCGGAAGCGTCTCGACCGTTTGGTCGCGCTGTGCGGACGCCGCGTGCGCCGAACTTCTTCCGCGCAAGATTGACGACTTCTTCGAGAACGCGCCCGCCCCGACGAAAACGGAGAGCGAGAACGTCTTCACGATGGGCTTCGTCTCTCTCCTCGGGAACGTCCAGCTCCTCCTGACCTCGATGGGCGCGATCATCATCGGAGTCGTCATCCTCGTCGCGGCGAACACGATGGCCCTCGCCGTGCGCGAGCGCGTCGTCGAGGTCGCGGTCCTCCGGACACTCGGCTTCTCGCGCGGTCGAATCGTCGGCCTCATCGTGGGCGAAAGCCTCGCGCTCGCGTGCGTCGGGGGCGGCCTCGGCTTCCTCCTGTTTCTCGCGGCGTTTTCCCGTCTCAAGGGCGCGCTCATGGAGACGCGGATGTCGCCTTTCGCGGCCGGGATGAGGATCTTTCCCGAGGTCGTCGCCCTCGCGGCAGGCGTCGCTCTCGCCGTGGGCTTCTTCGCGGCAATCGTCCCGGCAATCAGAGCCGCGCGGCGGCCGATCGTGGACGGCCTGCGCGCGGCCTGACGCGGCAGGCGCATCGAGCGAGCCGGACGGGGACGTTCGCGTGCTCTTCGGCGGGCAGACTTCCCCCGCGCAGGAGAATGCCCGCGCTCAGCGCACGTCGCCGTACCAGTAGCGGTCGAGGAAGCGGGACCCCTTCTGGCCGCGGCGCAGCACCTCGAGTGCCACCGCCGGCGCCAGGCGGAAGTAGTGCCAGTCGCCGTAGGCGTCGAACTTCCGGACGGACGCGACCGCCTTGGCGCTCCGGAGGCGTGTCAGGCGCTGGCCTCGGGACCGGCCGAGGCGCTTCAGCGCGAAAAGGAGCGCCACGTCTTCGGCGACGAGCAGGCTCTCGTCGTACCCTCCGATCGCCTCGAAGTCGGCTTTCAGGCAAAACGTCGGGCCCGTGTCCATGCGCATGAGCCACACCATGGGCATGAGCGCGGCGTAGGTCACGGCGAGGCCGGCCGACATCCGTTCCAGGCGGACTCCCGTCGCGCCGCCGACGACGCGGCCCGTGGCGAACGCGGCGTCGATCGCGTCGAACGTCCCGGAGTTCATGCGAATGTCCGCGTCCACGAAGACGAGGACCTCACCGCGAGCCTCACGCGCTCCCCCGTTGCGGACGGCGCCGATCACGCGCTTCTCGACGCTCACGACCCGTGCGCCCCTTGCCCGCGCCACCTCGGCCGTGCGATCGGTCGAGACGTTGTCCGCGACGATCACCTCGACCAGCTCCGCTCCCCCCCGGTACGCCCCGCGAGCGGCCTCGACGGTGTCGAGCAGCCTTGCCAGGAGCCCCTCTTCGTTCCGGGCCGGGATGACGACCGAGAACCTCATTCCCACGCGAGCGAGGATAGCAGCGGGTTCATCGGACAGGACTCTACGGCGCCCAGCTATCCGGGTTCTTGAAGGGGCGGCGCCTCCCTCTTCTCGTCGAGGAGGTGCCGGATTGCGAGGACGGGGTGGCGCAGGAGCATGCGAGGGCCCGCGAAACGCATGACCTCGTGCATCCGCTCGCGCTTGTCCCTCGTGTAGCAGTGGATCGGGCACTTCTTGCAGGTTGGCTTCTCTTCGCCGTACGGGCACTTGAAGAGGCGGTAGCTCGCGTATTCGAACAGACCCTCGCAGCCCAGGCAGAGCTCGCCATAGCGCGCGCGAACGTGGAGGGGGTGCGCCTCGCACCAGATCTGGAGCATCGCCTCGATCGTGCGCTGCTCGCGGCGGAGGCGTGGAGTCGTGAGGAGGATGTCCCGGTATTCCTTCGGAACGGCGCTCACGGGAGCTTCAGGCCCCGGTCGAGGTGCTCCATCAGAATCTCCGGCCCCTCGAGCCCCACGCTCATGCGAATGAGACCGGGCGTGATTCCGCGCGCGAGGCGGTCGGCCTCGGGGACGACCGCGTGGGTCATCGTGGCCGGCTGCTCGACGTACGTGATGGCTCCGCCGAGGCTGACCGCCAGCTCCATCGGGACGTCCTTGCGCGCGAGGTAATTCATGAGCTTCTCGCCCGCGGCCGCGCCGCCTTTCACCTCGAACGAGATGAGAGACCCGCCGTCGCGCATCTGTTTCTTCACGATATCCTTCTGCGGGAAGTCGTCGAAGCCCGGATAAATGACGCGCGCGACCCTCGGGTGCGTGCGCAGGAATGCCGCGATCGTCGCCGCACTCTCGCTTTGCTCCTTCTGGCGGACGGCGAGAGATTGGACCGTCATCGAGTTCAACCACGAGTCGAAGGGCGACGGCGTCGCGCCAAGGTCCTTGTACCAGGGGAACAGGTCTGCCTTGAGGAAACGGAACGGCCCGAGGAGAGCGCCGCCGACGGAAGTCGAGTGCCCGTTGATGAACTTCGTGAGCGAGTGGACGACGAAGTCCGCTCCGAGGCGGAACGGCTGCTGGAGGTACGGCGAGCAGAACGTGTTGTCGACGACAAGCGGAATTCCGCGCGCCTCGGTGAGGCGCGAGATGGCCTCGATGTCGCAGATGCGAAGGGTGGGGTTCTCGGGCGACTCGAGGAACACCGCCGCGACGTTCGGGTGCATCTCGAGGTGCCGCGCGACGTTGTTCACGTCCCCCGTGTCGCAGAAGACGGCCTCGACGCCGTACTTCGACATGTTGCGGAGCAGGCTGTCCGTGCACCCGTAGATGTTGCCCGCGAGGACGGCGTCGCCGGCCTTGAGAAGCGAGAGGAGGAGCGTCGAGATCGCGCCCATGCCCGACCCGAAGATGAGGCAGCCGATCGTGGGCTCCTTCTCGTCGGCCGCGAGCGCCTTGTCGATGACGTGCTGGGCCTCGAGGCGGAACAGGACACGCTCGAGGTACTCGGACGTGGGATTGCCGAGGCGCGTGTAGATGCGCGCGTACGGCCGCTCGCCGCCCTTGGACATTCCGAGGAAACGGTCGGCGCCGTCTTTCACGTTGTGGAAAGGGAACGTCGAGCGCTGGTGGATCGGCGGCAGCCCGGTTCCCGCCGCGAGCGCGCGGAAGACGCCCTCGTCCATCTGGTGAACGTCGTCGCGCACCCAGCGGGTCTTTCGGTCGACCCACCAGTCCCAGAACGAGAAGCGCGCGGCACCGTGGAGGGCGGGGGCGGACGTAGCGGTACTCATACAGCCGAATTTAGGCCTTTTCCGGCCGCCGCGCACTGATGCGGGTGGCGGATGGGACGCCCCCAAACCGGAGCGGAGGAACGAGCGTAAGGTGGCCGTGACGCAGACGCGTTTCGCCCCGATCCTCCTGCTTCTCGGGGCATCGGGAGTCTCCATGGCCGTCGAAGAGCCGAAATACCGCATCGAGAAGGACTACGGGACGTTCGAGGTTCGCGTCTACAGGCCCGTCATCGTCGCGGAAACCGACGTGACGGGCGCCTTCCGCGAAGGGACGAACGAGGGATTCCGCCGTCTCGCTGGCTACATCTTCGGCGGCAACGACGGCGTCCGGAAGATTGCGATGACCGCGCCTGTCGGAGCCGAGCCGGCGAAGGGAGCGAAGATCGCGATGACGGCGCCCGTCGGTACACCGAAGGGAACGAACGGCTGGATCGTGAGCTTCACGATGCCATCCTCCTTCACGATGAGGACGCTGCCCGTTCCGGACGACGCACGCGTGCGGCTGCGCGAGATCCCCGCGCGTCGCGTCGCGGCCGTGCGCTTCTCGGGAACATGGGGCGCCGAAAAGTTCGAGGACGCAGCGCGAAGCCTCGCCGCAGGGGCGAGGGACGCGGGCCTCGCCCCCGCGGACGGACCGCCCGTCTTCGCCCGTTACGACCCGCCGTGGACGCCCTGGTTCCTTCGGCGAAACGAGGTCCTGATCCCGCTCGAAGCACGCTGACGCCCCGGCAACGTCCTCAGGCGTCTCCCGTCACGCCAGCGTCAGCGAACCGTCAACACCGGGCAGGGCGCGGTCGCGATCACCTGACTCGCGATGCTTCCGATCACGAGCTTCTTCAGGCCAGTCCGGCCGTGCGTGCCGAGAATGAGCAGGGCCGCGCTGTTCTTTTCCGCGAGGTCGGCGAGCCGCTTCGGGGCATGACCCGCGAGGATCTCGCCGCGAACGCGCACGCCCTCGGCCCGCGCCTGGGCGAGAACCGGCTCGAGCTGTTTCTCGACGCCCTTGCGGATCGTGCCCTCGAGCTCCGCCTCGATGAAATCGTCCGCGATGCCCGAGTGGCTCATGGTGGCAGGCGACTCGTAGACGTGGGCGACGATCAGCTCCGCGCCTTCCTTGCGCGCCATCTCGATGGCCTTTCGGAGCGCGGGGTCGGAGGCCGCTGAAAAATCCGTCGCGAAGACGATTGGGTGAACGGCGACCGCCTTGACGGCCGGAGTTCCGGGCTGGATACCCTGGAGCGTTGCCATGGGACGCCTCCTTCTTAGCCTCTACTTGTCTGGTAGGGCCCCGGCGTGCAACCCGGCCATGAAGCAGATGAATCACGGGAGGGTTCTACCGCGTCCACGAGGTGTCCGAGCCGTAGACTAGGGTTCGTCGTGAAGGCAGCCCCGTATCGCTCGATCCCGGATTTGTTTCTTTCCCGCGTTACAGCGACACCGGACGCGCCCGCCTTCCTCTACCCCGAAGAAGGGATCTGGAAGAGCCTGTCGTGGCGCGAAACCGCCGCGCGCGTCCGCGAGCTCGCCTGCGGGCTCCTGTCGCTCGGTCTCTCGGCCGGCGATCGCGTGGCCATCGTGTCGTCCACGCGCCTCGAGTGGATCCTCGCGGATCTCGCCATCGCCTGCGCGGGCGGCGTGACGGCCACCGTCTACCCCGTCTCGACCGAGGAAGACACCTCCTTCATCCTGACCGATTCGCGGGCCGCGATCGTCTTTGCCGAGGACGCCGACCAGGCCCGGCGAATCGTGAGCCGCCGCGACGCTCTTCCCCGCCTTCGCCATCTCGTCCTGTTCAACGCGTCGGCCGGCCTTCCGGGCGATGCGATGTCCCTCCTCGACCTCGCGGCTCTCGGCCGCGCGTGGGACGCGGCGCATCCGGGCGGCTTCGACGCGGCGGCCGGTGCCATCGGACCGTCCGATCTCGCGACGCTCATCTACACCTCCGGAACCACCGGCCGCCCCAAGGGCGTCGAGCTGCCGCACGACTGCTGGCTCTTCGAGATCGAGTCGATCGGCAAGCTGAATCTCCTGGGCCCGTCCGACCTTCAGTTCCTCTGGCTCCCTCTCTCACACGTCTTCGGCAAGGTGTGCGTGACTCTCGGGATCGGCTTCGGCTTTCCGACGGCCGTCGACGGCCGCGTGGACCGCATCGCGGCGAACCTCGCGTCCGTCCGGCCCACGTTCGTCTGCGTCGTGCCGCGCATCTTCGAGAAGGTGCACGCGAAGATCCTCGAGCAGGCTCTCGCGAGCGGGAAGGCGAAGGCCGCGATCTTCCGCTGGGCGCTCGGCGTCGGCACGGAAGTCGCGCGGCGTCGGAGCGACGGCCGTGGCATCGGGGTCTTCCTCGAAGCAAGGCGGCGGGTCGCGGACGCCCTCGTCTTCGAGAAGGTACGCCGGCGTTTCGGCGGACGCCTCCGCTTTTTCATCTGCGGCAGCGTCGCCCTGGCGCGCGAGCTCACCGAGTTCTTCGCGGCGTTCGGCGTCACGATCCTCGAGGGCTACGGCCTCTCGGAGTCGACGGCGATGACGGTCTCAAACCTCCCGCATCGGAACCGCTGGGGCACCGTCGGCCTCCCGATTCCCGGCATCGAGGTCTCGTTCGCGGCGGACGGTGAAATTCTCCTTCGCGGACGCGGGATCATGCGCGGTTATTTCGGCCTGCCTGAAGAGACGGCCCGCGTGATCGACCCGGAAGGCTGGCTCCATACGGGCGACATCGGCGCCCTCGACGCCGCGGGCCATCTCACGATCACCGACCGCAAGAAGGACCTCATCAAGACCTCGGGGGGAAAGTTCGTCGCGCCGCAGCACGTCGAAGGAAAGCTGAAGCTCGACATGCCGCTCATCGCGCAAGCGCTCCTGCACGGCGAAGGGCGCCGCTTCTGCAGTGCGCTCATCAGCCTGTCCGAGGAAGAGCTTCTCGCGTGGGCGCGCGCCGAGGGGATTCAGGGCGCGTCCTACGCGGAGCTCGTGCGCGACCCGAGGGTCGTCGAGATCATCCGTCGGCACGTCGAGCACGTGAACGCGCACCTGGCGCGTTACGAGGCGATCCGGCGGTGGGCGATCCTGCCGGCGGAGCTGAAGATCGAGACGGGCGAGCTGACGCCCAGCCTGAAGGTCCGACGCCGGGTCGTCGAACAGCGCTACCGCGAGGTGCTGGAAAGCCTGTACGCCGAAGTGCCCGCGGGCGTTCCGGCGGACTCTGCCGAAGCACTCACGGACTCGCGATCGCCTTGAGGATGTTGACGACCATCCCCGGGAGGCGACCCGGTTCGCTCTCGAGGGAGGACAGGACGCTTCCCATCGTCGTGGCGCCTTCCAGCTCCGCCCACCGGGAGACTTCCTTGGCGCTGGGACTGAGGTAGGCCATGTTCCACGACGGGAAGGCGCGCTCGTCGGTCTCTTCCTCGTGGAACACCTTGATTCCGCGGTGTCTCGGGTCGCGCTCGATCCTCTCCATCAGGTCGAGGACGTCGTCCTTCTCCCCCTCGAGGATCTGAAGGAACGCGCCGTCGACGAAGACGAGCACGCCGGTGATGCCGCGCGCCCGGTTGCGGATCCGGGACTCCGCGAGCATTCCCTCGAGGTCCGGAGTGGCCAGGTCCGGCGCCGCCTCGGAGGAGTAGATCAGCCGAAAGGGCATGGAGGGCCTCCTGTGGGTGCGAGTCTAGAGCCCCGGACCTTCGGTTCGTTCAGGTTCCCGCGGCCGCGCCACCAGCCTCGCCCGCGTGAACGGAATCAGCCCACCCGCGTCGATGATCGCCTGCCGCGCGAGTGGAAGCGGCGTGATGTCGAATGCGGTGCGCTTCGTGCGATTCTCGACACACCCGCCGTCGAACAGGATCTCGTCACCTTCGTCCGCCGCGAAGCCCGGCGCCACGACCACCTTGAGCCCGAGGTTGATCGCGTTCTGCAGGAAGATGCGTGCGAAACTCTTCGCAACCACGACGACGCAGAGCCCCTTGAGGCACGACACGGCCTGCTCGCGCGAGGAGCCGCAGCCGAAGTTGTTCCCTGCCGCGATGACCGCGCCCGGCGGGATGGACTTCGCCATCACGGCCGCCTGGAAGCCGCCGTGGTCCGCGAACGCGAACGCGGGGGTCTCCGACGGAAGGACGGTCGCCATGTAACGACCCGGATAGACGAGGTCCGTCGAGACGTCGTCACCCAGGCCCAGGATGACGCGTACCATCTCGACCTTCTTGACGCGGGTCTTGTCGGCCTTCCTGACGGGGGCCATCTCAGCGCTCCTTCCGCGGGTCGGTGATGACGCCGGTGAGGGCGGACGCCGCCGCGACGGCGGGCGACGCGAGGTAGACGTCGGCACCCGGATTCCCCATCCGCCCCTTGAAATTCCGGTTCGTGGTCGAGATCGCCGTTTCGCCGTCGCCGAGCGCGCCCTCGTGGATGCCGAGGCACGGGCCGCAACCCGAGTTCATGACGACGGCGCCGGCGGCCATGAAGTCTGCGAGGTAGCCGAGACGCATCGCCTCAGCGTAAATCTTCGCGGACGCCGGGAAGACGAGCATGCGCGTACCGGCCGCCACGTGCCGGCCCCTCACGATGCGAGCAGCATCGGCGAGGTCGTCGAGCCGCCCGTTCGTGCACGACCCGATGACGACCTGATGAACGGGAATGCCTTCAACAGCCGAGACGGGCTTCACGTTGTCGACGGTGTGCGGGCACGCAACGAGGGGCTCGAGCTCCGAGATGTCGATGGAGATCGACCGTTCGAAAGACGCGTCGGCGTCGCTCGTCACGAGGTCGAGCGGATCGGTCACTCCCGCCTCCTGGCGCAGGTACCGCACGGTCTCCGCGTCGGCCGGAACGATGCCCGACGTCGCGCCCGCCTCGACGGACATGTTGCAGAGGACGAGACGGCCCGAGGTCGAGAGCCGCGCGATCGCGTCGCCCGCAAACTCGAGGACGCGAAAGTTCCCGCCTTGCGCCGTGAGGACGCCGATGAGGTGGAGGATGAGGTCCTTCGGGCCCACGAAGTCGGCAAAGCGTCCCGAGACCTCGACGCGGATCGTCGCGGGCACCTCGATGTTCACGGCGGCACCGAGCGTCCAGGCGCTCGCCATCTCCGTCGCGCCGATTCCAAAAGCGAACGCGCCGAGCGCGCCGTGGCTCGTCGTGTGGGAATCCGTTCCGACGACGACCATCCCGGGCCTCACGTAACCGCGCTCCGGCAGGATCTGGTGGCAGATGCCGCCCGTGTCGCCGCGGATGTCGTGAAATTTCTCGATTCCGTGCTCGGTGACGAAGGCGCGGACCTTCTTCTGGTTCGTGGCGGTCTTCGCCGACTCGGCCGGGACGCGGTGGTCGAAGATGATCGCAATGCGAGACGGGTCCCACGGCTTCGCGGCGATGCCCGTCCCCTCGTGGATTTCCATGAACTGGTTGATCACGAGGGCGGCATTCTCGTGCGACATCGCGAGGTCGACGCGCGGCTCCACGACGTCTCCCGCGCGCACGGAGTCTTTCCCCGAGGCCCGCGCGAGAATCTTTTCGACGACAGTGAAACCTGCATTCCCCTTCTTCTTCATGGTCCTTCCCTTCAGTCCTTCGGGAGAGCGCGGGCGACGGCTTCGCCCATTTCACGGCACGTCGAGGTGCCTCCCATGTCGTACGTGCGGACCTTGCCTTCCACGAGGACCTTCTCGACGGCGGCTTCGACGGCGCGGCCCTTCCCGCCCTCGCCGAGCCAGTCGAGCATCATCTTCGCGGCGAGGATCGTCGCGATCGGGTTGACCTTGTTCTGTCCCGTGTACTTCGGCGCCGAGCCGTGCGACGGCTCGAACACGCCGAGCTTCACCCCAATGTTCCCCGAGCACCCGAATCCGAGGCCGCCGACCATCTGCGCGCAGAGGTCGGAGATGATGTCCCCGTAGAGATTCGGAGCGACGAGGACGTCGTAGCTCGACGGGTTCTTGAGAAGCCACATGCAGATCGCGTCGACGTTCGCTTCGTCGACCTGGATACCGGGATAGTCCGCCGCGACCTTCCGGGCTTCCTCGAGGAAAATGCCGTCCGAGGCGCGGACGACGTTCGCCTTGTGGACGATCGTGACCTTCTTGCGGTTCTTCGTTCTTGCGAACGCGAACGCGGCACGGGCAATGCGGGCTGAGCCCTTGCGCGTGTTGATCTTGCAGGAGATCGCGTACTCGTCCGGCTCGAGGCTCTTGAACGGCGCGAAGGCCGAAGACAATTTCGCGAGCGTCCCTGCGAGCTCCGGCGGCACCGGAGAGAACTCGACACCCGCGTAGAGGTCCTCGGTGTTCTCGCGGAACACGACGAGGTCGAGGCCTTCCTTGAAGTTGAGCGGGTTGCCCGGGTAGGCCTTGCAGGGCCTGAGGCAGACGTAGAGATCGAAGAGCTGCCGCATCCGCACGATCGGCGAGCGGTAGACGAGGCCCTTGTCCCGGAGTGCCGGGGCCAGCTCGTCCGAAGCGGCCTTCGATGGTTTGGACGTGATCGCGCCGAACATCGCGGCATTCACGTTCTTCAGGAGCTCGATCGTCCGGGCCGGGAACGCGTCGCCTTCGTTGCACCAGAACTCCCAGCCGATGTCGCCGTGCGGGTACTCAGCGTCGAGTCCGACGGCGTCGAGGACGAGCCGGGTCGCGTCCATGACCTCCACGCCGACGCCGTCTCCCGGGAGCCACGCGATCCGGTAACGAGACATAGACACCCCTCCGACCGAAGTGTGTCCGATTGCGCCCGACATGCCCGTAACGCAGGTGCATCAGGTATTGCGCCTCGGGAGGACCCTGGGCTCTTCGTGGCCTGCGGTCCCAGGGGTTTACGGGGCGAATCTCACTCCCACTCGATCGTGCCGGGGGGCTTCGACGTGACGTCGTAGACGACGCGGTTCACGCCCCGCACCTCGCCCACGACGCGACGCGACACGCGGTCGAGGAGATCGTGCGGGAGGCGCGCCCAGTCGGCGGTCATGAAGTCCTCGGTCGTGACGGCGCGGAGCGCGAGAACGTCCTCGTACGTCCGGCCGTCGCCCATGACGCCAACCGTCTTGACGGGGAGCAGAACCGCGAACGCCTGCGACGTCCTCTCGTACCAGCCCGAGTCGCGCAGCTCCTCGATGAAGATCGCGTCGGCTTCCTGCAGGATGCGCACGCGTTCCTTGTTGATCTCGCCCGGCATGCGCACGGCGAGTCCGGGGCCCGGGAACGGGTGCCGATAAAGCATCTCCTTCGGAATTCCCAGCTCCTCGCCGAGACGGCGGACCTCGTCCTTGAACAGCTCGCGGAGCGGCTCGAGAAGCTTGAATCCGAGCTTTTCGGGGAGGCCCCCGACGTTGTGATGCGTCTTGATCACGGACGACGGGCCCTTGATCGAGACCGACTCGATCACGTCGGGGTAGAGCGTTCCCTGCAGCAGCCACTCGGCGCCGTCCACCGCCTTCGCGTTCTCGGTGAAGACGTCGATGAAGAGGCCGCCGATGATCCTCCGTTTTCGCTCGGGCTCGATCACGCCCGCGAGAGCCGAGAGAAACCGCTCCGACGCGTCGACCGCAGTGACGGGCAGCCCGAGGTGGCGGAACGCCTCCATCACCTGCCGGCCTTCGTGCTTGCGGAGGAGGCCCGTGTCGACGAAGACGCCGCGGAAGCGTTCCCCAACCGCTTCGCGGATGAGGACCGCCGCGACCGTCGAGTCGACGCCGCCCGAAAGCGCACCGAGGACGAGGCCATGCTTCACCTCGTCCCTGAGGAGCGCGACCGTCGCATCCCGGAATCCCGCCATCGTCCACGTGGGTTTCGCGCCGCAGACGTCGTAAAGAAAGTTCTCGATCATCTGGGCGCCATGCTCGGAGTGATGGACTTCCGGATGGCCCTGAATGCCGTAGAGGCCGCGCTCCGCGTCTTCGAAGGCTGCGACCGGTGCGTTTTCCGTGTGGGCCGTCACCGCGAAACCCACGGGCGCCGCCTCGACATGGTCGCCGTGGCTCATCCAGACCGTTTCGACCGGCCCGAGGCCGCGGAAGAGACGCCCGCCTCGAATTTGCACGGAGGCCCGCCCATATTCCCGCCCGGGCGCGCTGCCGACGCGCCCTCCGAAGCGCTGCGCGATCCACATCATTCCGTAGCAGAGCCCGAGAACGGGGACGCCGAGGTCGAAGAGTTGGGCGTCGCCCTGGGGCGCATCGCCGTCGTAAACGCTCGAAGGGCCCCCCGACAGGATGATTCCCTTGGGGCCGAGCTTCGCAATCTCATCGGCCTTCGCGTCGAACGGAAGGACGACTGACCGGACTCGCGCTTCGCGGATCCGCCGGGCGATCACCTGCGTGAATTGGGAGCCAAAATCGAGGACGACGACGGTGTCGGCGGCGGCGCTCACGCCGCGAAGTATAGGGGCGCGGCCGTCAGGTCGAATTTCGCCCCGGCTCGTTCTCGACCGCTCTCGCCCGCTGACGAAACCAGCCGATCAACGCGCGCGGTCCGGCCGCGATGCCGCCCGCGAAGAGCCCGGCCGCCACGGCCGCGAACGCGGCGAGCGCGACGAGAAGCGGCCCTACGTTGATGCCCCCCGGAAGGTCGCCGCCGTGCGCGACGCGATGCAGGGATACGCCGAAAGCGAGCGCGGCCAGCGCGGTAACGGCGAGGAACGACCAGCGGCTCTCGGGCGGCAGGGACGGGTCGGCTCGCCGGACTCGGCCCCGCGCCCAGAGTGGCGCCGCGGCCGAGACGCCGACATCCGCGAAAAAGAGCAGGAGACCCGCCATGAGGTAGGGCGGCAGGAAGAAAAGTGTCGATGCCGCGATGAACCGCACGAGGGGCCTCTTGGTGAGAGCGACCCCGAGGGCGTCGGCGAGGATCGGATAGGCCGCGAAGGACTCGGCGGCTCGAGGGTGGACCACGAGGTACGCGCTGAGAACGAGGAGGAAGGCTCCGGGAACCGCCAGAAGGAATGCGCGCGCCGTCCGGAACATCGTCAGAGCGCCGCGCGCCCGAGCCGCGCCGTCGGGCCCCAGAACGCAAGAACGCGCCTCACGTACTCGCGGGTCTCGCGGTACGGCGGCACGCCACCGTACTCCTCCACGGCGTTCTCCCCCGCGTTGTAGGCCGCGAGGATGAGGTCCGCGTTCGTCTCGCCGAAGCGCTCGGCCAGCTCGGCGAGGTAGGCGGCACCTCCCCGAATGTTGTCCTTCGGATCGAACGGGCGTCTGACGCCGAGGCGTTGCGCGGTGGCCGGCATGAGCTGCATGAGTCCGCGTGCTCCCTTCCGCGAGACGGCGGTCGGGACGCCGTTGGATTCCGCGCGAATGACCGCCGCGATGAACGCGGGGTCGACCCTGTGCTCTTTAGCGGCGGCGAGGATCTGTGCGGAGTAAGGGGATGAGAAGGAAGAGGAAGAGAGAGAGAGACTCTCAGAGAAGGCGCGGACGGAGCGGCTCGCACCCGCAGGAAGCTCGGCCGCGATGGGTCCGGCTTCTATGGCGTCTCCCGGGAGGATCGGAGCCGGGCGCTCATACTCCTCGTCCACGATGCGCTCGACGACGTCGAGCGGGATCGTCATCGAGCCGCCGCCGTGAAGCCCGACCGTGAGCCGGTCGCCCCCCACGACTTCGTAGCTCGCGACCCGTATGTGGCGACCGTCCCCAAACACGACGAGGGTTGCCACCGCAGGCCGTGCAAAAAGAGAGACGCCGAGAATGGCGAAGAGGAAGATCTTCATGCCCGGGGGTGAGTCCGGTCGTAGACCTTCCGGACCCGCGAGCGGGAGACGTGGGTGTAGATCTCGGTCGTGGCGATATCCGCGTGCCCGAGCATCATCTGCACGGCCCTGAGATCGGCGTCGTTGTCGACGAGGTGGGTGGCGAACGCGTGCCGAAGGACGTGGGGCGACACGGCGGAAGCCGGCAGGCCCGCCTTCCGCGCTGCGGCCTTGAGCGCGAGGAAGACGGTCTGCCGCGTGATCGGCTTTCCGCGTGCGCCCGGGAACACCCATCGCCCCGCGGCACCCGGCGCCTCGGACCGCGCCGCCTGCAGGTAGCGCGCGACCCAGCGCGCGGAGGAATCCGCGATCGGCACGACCCGCTCCTTCGCGCCCTTGCCGCGCACCACGATGAATCCTTCAGGCAGGCGCAGCGCTTCGACGGGCAGTCCGGCGACCTCGGAGACGCGGAGACCGCACGCATAAAGCAGCTCGAACAAGGCGCGGTTGCGCAGACCCTTCGGCGTCGTCACGTCGGGCCCGTCCAGGAGACGCGTCACGTCCTCCGGCGACAGGACCTTCGGCAGCATCGCCCACCGTCGGGCGTTCGTGAGGTCGGCCGTCGGGTCCGTCTCGAGAATCTTCTCGGCGGCGAGAAATCCGTAGAGGCCGCGGAGCGCCGAGGTGAGCCGCGCGAGAGTGCGAGGCGACATTCCTTCCACGCGCCGGATCCCGAGATAGGCGACGATGTCGCCCCGCGCGACACGGGACGGATTTGCCCGCGAGGACACGAGATGCGCCCCGAACGCCGCGAGATCGCGGCGATATGCCTCGAGCGTGTTCGAAGAGAGGCCCTTTTCCGCCGAGAGATAGTCGAGGTAGAGCGGGAGGTGCTTCTGAAAGAAGACGCCGGCCGGCGTTTTGGCAGGAGATCCCGAACTCACTCGTCGATTCTACGGAAGCCGGGCCGCCCACGTCGGGTCACGAGCCCCGACGGCGTTCGACGGCCGGAGCCTCTGCAGGGGCAGGATCGGGCAGGGTCGACAGTATCGTCCGGATTTCGGCCTCGGAAAGGACGTGGTCGGAGGCCTTTGCGGCCCGGTAGAGAGCGGCAACCCGCTGAGGTGTCGGCGCGATGCTCCTTTCCCGGAGCCAGAACGTCACGTTGGACTCTCCGGACATGGGGCCTACTTCGATCACCTGCGCGAGGCCCACCATGCTGGCGGGGATGCCGGAGTAGATCCGGTCCGCGAGCCAGTCGTGGCCCTTCTCGCGCGCCTTCACGATCGCGGCCGCGTGAACGCCGGTTCCGGTCCGGAACGCGTCGCGCCCGACCACCGGGTAGCCGTCGGGGATCGGCACCTTCAGGTACGCGGACACCTTCGCGACGTAACGCGAGAGAGCGGACAGGTCGCGATCGATCCAGCCGAGGAGCTGGAGGTTCACGAGCAGGAGATCGAGCGGCGTGTTTCCCACGCGCTCGCCCACGCCGAGCCCGCAGCCGTGGATGCGGTGCGCCCCGGCGCGCAGGGCCGCGAGAGAGTTCGCGATGGAGAGCCCGCGGTCCTCATGGCCGTGCCAGTCGATTCGGACGGACGGGTTCTCCCGCGCCACGAACTCCGCGAGGAAGCCCACGAGCGCCGCGGCGCCTTCGGGCGTCGCGTGGCCCACCGTGTCGCAGATGCAGATGCGGGACGCCCCTGCGGCGATCGCGGTCCCGTAAAGCGCGACGAGGTCCTCGGGGCGTGCGCGCGTCGTGTCTTCGGTCACGTAGGTGACGTGGAGCCCGTGGCGCACGCCGAGCGTCACGGCATCGCGCGTCAACTTCATCATGCGCGAGAGCTCCCAGTCCTCGACGTACTGCCGGATCGGCGAAGAGCCGATGAAGGTCGTCATCTCGAGAGCCCGGCCCACGCGCTGGGAAATCTCGATGATCGGCTCGACGTCGGAGGCGAGCGTACGGGCGGCGCACCCCGGGCGCAGCGTGAGACCCGACTCCGTCATGCGGCGGACGAGCCACTCGACGTCCTCGCGCGAGCTTCCGCCCGCGGCCGGAATGCCAATGACGGCGGTGTCGATCCCAAGCCGCTCCATGAGGACGATCAGCTCGAACTTCTCGTCGAGCGTCGGCGTGACCGCCGACGGCGACTGGAGGCCGTCCCGAAGCGTCTCGTCGACGAGCCCGACGGGGACGTGCCGGGGCCGTCCTTCGCCGGCGGTGCGGTTCCAGTCGTAGACGAGGCGTTGAGGGTCCATCGAGCTAAGATCGCATTATGGTCGATTCACTCGGTATCGTGGGTTACGACTCGTTCCATTTCGTCGTCAAGAACCTCGAGCGGAGCCGCCGGTTTTACGCGGAAGCGCTCGGCTTCTCGGAGGTCGCGCGCGCCTCCGCTTCGAAGATCGAAAAGGGCGGCGAGGTCGCCTCGGTCTTCGGCGCCGGGCAGATCCGTGTCCTCGTCTCCAGCCCGAACCGGAACGACTCGCGGGCGGCGCGCTTCCTGAAGATCCACCCGGACGGCATTTCCTCCCTCGCCTTTCGCGTGCGGGACATCCAGGCCGCCTGGGACTTCCTGGCCTCCCGGGGCGCCACGTTTCTGTCGGACATCGCCGTCGACGAGGTCGAAGGCGGCGCGTTCCGTACGTTCAACATCGCGACACCGCTCGACGACACCACGTTTCGCTTCATCGAGCGGGACGGGAAGTATCCGCGCTTCGCGCCCGACTTCGAGGACGTGGGAGACGGCAACCCGCGCGAAAACCCGCACGGCTTCGCCACGATCGACCACGTGACATCGAACGCCTACACGATGCTGCCCGTCGTGAACTGGTACCGGGACGTCCTCGGTTTCTCGCATTACTGGGACGTAGAGTTCCACACGGCGGAACGGGGCACCCGCCGTATGACGGGATCGGGCCTCCGTTCCATCGTCATGGCCGACCCCGGCAGCGGTGTGAAGTTCGCCACGAACGAGCCCATGCGGCCCTTCTTTCGCGACAGCCAGATCAACCGCTTCTGCGAGGACCATCATGGCGCGGGCGTGCAGCACATCGCCTTCCTCGTAAAGGAGATCATTCCGGCCGTGGAGGCCCTGCGTGGGAAAGGCATCCAGTTCCTTCCGGCGCCGGGAGCGTATTACGACCGGCTGCCGAAGCGCCTGGAGGACGTGAAGATCACGAACCTCAGGGAGCCCATGGACGCCCTGCGCAAGAACCACATTCTCGTGGATGGCGCCGACGACAAATACATGCTCCAGATCTTCATGCTCGACGCGATGGCGATGTACGGCGACGAGAACGCCGGTCCGTTCTTCTACGAGATCATCCAGCGCGAGGGCGACCGCGGGTTCGGCTACGGCAATTTCCGCGCTCTCTTCGAGTCGATCGAAGCGGCGCAGCGGTCGGACTCGTCCGCGCTCGAAGTCGTTGGTTGATAAGGAAAGAGAAAGAGAGCGGACAACACATGATTGATCGCATGCAGCTCGGCGAGGTGCCGGCAAAGCCGCACACGGCGTTCCGCTCGGCTTCCGGCGCGCTACGCTACGAAGAGTGCATCACCCGCCGGGGCTTCGACGGCGAGTTCTCGATCCTCTACCACGAGGGTCCGCCCATGACCGATTCCCTCATCGGACCCGCGAGGCCCGGCCGATGGGATCGTCAAATCCCGCGGCCCGCGGAACACCAACCCCTGCGCCGCCGCCTCCTCCTCGGGGACAAGGCGCCCGAGGGATTCACGCCGGTCCTCTGCAACGACGACCTGACGGTCTCCCTTTTTCGCCTGCCGCGGGAGGGGGAGTCGCCAGACGGGCTTTCGAACGGCGACGGGGACGATTTGTATTTCTTCTATGAAGGAGAGGGAACCGTCGAAACGCCTTTCGGCGATCTTCCCTTCCGAGGAAACGACTATCTTCTCGTCCCTCGCGGCGTCGTTGCCCGGTTCCGTATTTCTTCACCCATCGAAGGAATCCTCTTCGAAATGCGTGGAGGGCTGCACCTGCCCCGCGAGTTCCGAAATCCCGTGGGCCAGCTGCGGATGGACGCGCCGTACACGCACCGCGATTTCGTCCGGCCCGTCTTCAAGGGCCCTCGCCCGGGGCCGAAGCGCGTCCTCGTCAAGAAAGACGACGCTTTCGTCGAGCGCTTCCCCGTCGCATCGCCGTTCGACGTCGTCGGGTGGGACGGAACGGTCTGGCCTTTCGCGTTCGACATCCTGAAGTACCAGCCGAAGACGGGCCTCATCCACCTGCCCCCCACGATCCACTCCACGTTCGCCGGGCGGAACGCGCTCGTCTGCTCGTTCGTTCCGCGCGTGACGGACACGCATCCCGACGCGATTCCCTGCCCGTACCCGCACACGTCGGTCGACTGCGACGAAATCATTTATTACGTCCGCGGCAACTTCACGAGCCGTAAGGGCGTCGGGCCGAAGGCCGTCTCGCTGCACCCCGCCGGCGTCCCGCACGGCCCGCACCCGGGCGCGTACGAAGGCTCGATCGGCACGCGCTCGACCGACGAGCTCGCCGTCATGGTGGACACCTTCGCCCCGCTCCGCTTGACCGAGCAGGCCCTCGCCCTCGAATCCCCCGGCTACCACGACAGCTGGATCCCGGGCTGACCTTACTTGCCGGCGAACTTCGCCGGCCGCTTCTCGAGGAACGCCGCGACGCCTTCCT
>JARXKK010000013.1:36014-41131 GCA_030278895.1 Acidobacteriota bacterium | reverse complement strand
GCTAATCGTGCAAAGAGTGCAGGCCGAAGGCTGGAGCCGCCGAGAGGCGGCGACGAGCTCGACGTCGCCCGCGTGCCGTTCGAGGAAATCGAAGCCTGAATTCCTCTTATAGTCCGGGCAAGAACTCTCGCCATGTCACTGGCCGCCGGCACTCTTCTCGGGTCTTATCGCGTGTCCGCCCTCCTCGGCGCGGGCGGGATGGGAGAGGTTTACCGCGCACAGGACCCGCGCCTCGGACGCGATGTCGCGGTGAAGGTACTGCCGGAACAGCTCTTTGAAGGTGAAGAGAGCAGGCAGCGGTTCGAGAGGGAAGCGAGGCTTCTGGCCTCGCTGAACCACCCGAACATCGCGGCCATCTACTCATTCGAAGAAATCCCCGCTTCGTCCGGTATCGCATCCCGTCACATCCTCGTCATGGAGCTCCTCGAGGGCGACCCGCTGCGCGCGAGGCTCGCCGGCGGCGCGCTCCCGCGGGAGGTCGCGCTCGATTGGGCGCTCCAGGCCGCGCGCGGACTTTCCGCCGCCCACGAGAAGAGCATCGTCCACCGCGACCTCAAGCCAGAGAACCTCTTTGTCACGAAAGACGGTTTCGTGAAGATCCTCGACTTCGGCCTTGCCAAGCAGCAGCTGGTGCCGGCACCAAAGGAAGAGACGAGCGCACCCACGGCGACGGTCTCGCCGGGGCATCGCGCCTCGGTGACCGAGCCGGGCGTCGTCCTCGGCACTCTCGACTACATGTCGCCCGAACAGGTGCGCGGCCGTCCGGTGGACCACCGCTCCGACATCTTTTCCCTCGGGACCGTCCTCCACGAGATGCTGACCGGGGCGCGCGCTTTCCACGGCGACAGCGTGGCCGACACGATGGCGGCCATCACGCGGGACGAGCCGACATCGGCGCCGGACCTCGCGGCCGCGACGGACCTCGACCTCGTCGCCCGGCGTTGTCTCGCGAAGAAGCCTGAAGACCGCTACCAGACCGCGAAGGAGCTCGCGGCTGACCTCGCGCGCATCGCGGCGTCGGGCGCGGTGCCTGCGCAGCCCTCGGCGGCCGCGCACTCGTCGACCGGCTTCGCGCGCGCTCCACGCCGAAGACTCCTCGCCTACGCCGGCGCCGCGCTCGCGATCGGAGCGGTCGTGGCGGGCACGGCGTACGTCGTGACGCGCCGCGCGAGATCGCCGGCCGCCGACGAGAGGACGCGCATCGCCGTCCTCCCGTTCGAGAACCTCGGGGCTCCCGACCAGGACTACTTCGCCGACGGCGTGACGGACGAGGTGCGCGGCAAGCTCACGTCCCTCGCCTCGCTCGCCGTCATCGCGCGCGGCAGCTCCACGCCTTACAAGAAGACGGCGAAGACGCCGCGCGAGATCGCCGCGGAGCTCGACGTGCGGTATCTCCTGGCCGGCACGATCCGCTGGGAAAAGGCGGGTGGCGGCGGCCGCGTGCAGGTGACCCCCGAGCTCGTCGAGGTGAAGAAGGAAGGCGCGCCCGAGTCTCGCTGGCAGCAGCGCTACCAGGTCGAGCTCACGGACGTCTTCAACGTGCAGGCGGACATCGCGTCGCGCGTCGCGGGCGAGCTCGGCGTCGTGCTCGCGCGTAAGGACGAGAAGAAGCTCGCCGAGAGGCCCACGGCGAACCTCGACGCCTACGACGCGTACCTCAAGGGGGAAGAGGCGTTCGGCTCGGGCACCATCCAGGATCCGCCGCGGCTCCTTCGCGCGATCGCCCATTACGAGAAGGCCGTCGCGCTCGACCCCGCTTTCGTTCTCGCGTGGGCGGCGCTCAGCCGCGCGAACAGCATCTTCTATGGGAACGCCACGGCGAAGCCCGAGATGGCGGCGGCCGCGAAGGCGGCGGCCGAGCGGGCGATCGCGCTCGCGCCGGATCGTGCGGCCGGATACGCCGCGATGTCGCTCTACGAGCGGAACATCCGCAACGACAACACCAAGGCGCTCGAGTGGAGCCAGAAAGCGCAGCAGGTCGAGCCGACGGCTCTCCGGGCGCTTGCCGTGAGCGCGTCCCTGAACATGACGGCCGGCCGCTGGGACGAGGCGATCGCCGAGATGCGCGAGGCGCTGCGTGTCGACCCGCTCTCCGTTCGCTCCCACCGCGTCCTCGGTCTCGCGTACGTCCGGCGAAAAAGGCACCCGGAAGCACGCGTGGTCTACGACCGCGCGATCGCGCTCGCGCCCACGAACCTCGTCTTCCTCGAGGAGCGCGCGATGATCGAGCTCGCGTCCGGCGATCTCGCGGCCGCGCGGGCGGTCCTGCGGCGTGCGGACGGAAAAATCGCGCCCGAGGCGTTCGTCGCGAGTATCGCGAACTTCTACGACCTCGCGTGGGTCCTCGACAAGGACCAGCGCGAGATGCTCCTCCGTCTCACGCCAGCGGAGTTCGGCGGGGACAAGGCCATATGGTCGACGGTGCTCGCGCAGGCGCACCTCCTCGACGGCAACGCGGAGCGCTCGCGCGCCGCGGCGCAGGAGGCCGCCGCGGAGTTCCGCCGGCAGCTCGCGGGCGCGCCGAACCGCGGCCCGCTCCACGCGAGTCTCGGTTTCGCGCTCGCACTCGCGGGCGACAAGGCGGCAGCGATCGCCGAAGGCGTGCGCGCGACGGAGCTCGTACCGGCGGAGAACCTTCAGGACGGCCCCTACGTCCGGCACGCTCTCGCCCGGATCTACACGCTCACCGGCGAGCCCGACAAGGCTGTCGACCTCTTCGAGAAGCTCCTGGGGATGCCCTACTACCTCACGAAGGCCTGGCTCCGCATCGACCCGACGCTCGAGCCGCTGCGTTCGAACCCGAAATTCCAGAAGCTCGTCGCGGGCGCCTGAGAAACGTTTCGCCGCCGGATCAGGGGACGACGTGGGTGCCGGCCTTGCCCGCGAGGGCGAGGCCGACGTGGGCCGGGTCCGTGATGATCGCCTCGCGGCCGCCTCCCTCGAGGAAGGCGATCACGGCTTCGATCTTCGGGAGCATGCTTCCCGCCTTGAAGTGGCCCTCGGCCATGTAGCGCCGCGCCTCGGCGACGGTCATCCGGTCGATGTTCTTCTGCTCCGGAGTGCCGAACGCGAGCGAGACCTTCGCGACGCCCGTCGAGATCACGAGAAGCTCGGCGCCCAGCTGGCGCGCCAGAAGGCTCGACGCGTGATCCTTGTCGATGACCGCGGCCGCGCCACGGATCATCCCCGCGGCGTCTTCGACCACGGCAATCCCGCCCCCGCCCGCCGCGACGACGACGAAGCCGGCGTCGAGGAGACTCCTTACCGCGCCGAGCTGGAGGATCGCGATCGGCGCCGGCGAGGCGACGACGCGCCGCCATCCGCGCCCTGCGTCCTCGACCATGTCCCATCCGTCCGTCGCGCGATGGAGATCCGCCTCTTCCTTCGACAGGAACGATCCGATGGGCTTGTCCGGTTTTGCGAACGCGGGATCGGTCCGGTCCACGAGACAAAGTGTGACGACCGTGGCCGCGGCCTTCTCGATGCCGAGACGCCGGAACTCGTTGAAGAGCGCGAGCTGGATGTGATACCCGAGCGCGCCCTGCGTGTCCGCGACGCAGGAGTCGAGCGGCACGGTGTGGAGCTCCTTCGACGCGAGCTCGGACCGGCGCAGGATGAAGCCTACCTGCGGCCCGTTTCCGTGCGTGATCACGAGCCGGAGGTTCGGGTCCTGGAGGAGCGGCGCGATGTGGCGGCATGTTTCGGAGCACGCCTGGTACTGGTCCGGGACGCGCTGGTGCTCCTTGTCCGTGATGAGCGAGTTCCCGCCGATGGCGATGACGGCCGTTCTGGTCACGTGAGCCTCCGCCGGAGCATATTCCGTATCCTCGGGAGGTCATGAGCCCCGACGGCCCCGCGCCCGCCCAGCCGCCCGACCTCGCCCCGCAGGACGTCGTCCTCCGGTTCCTCGAGAGCACGGGCCGCCCGTCCGAGGCGCGGCTCTATCTCGACTTGTTTCGCGCGCGCCCGCGCGAGCAGTTCGCGTCGATCGCGATCGACGCGAACGTCATGTCCGGCGCGGCCGACGCAGTCGTGCAGGACCTGCGCTTCCTGGCCGCTCTCGACCTCTACCCGACAGTCGTCCTCGGGATCTTCCAGCCCGCCGACGCGGCGACGAACGCGCGAGCCCTGGCGCGGCAGCTCGGCGCCGAGGGCGTGACCGTCGAGGCTCTCTCGGCCGCGGAGAACGGTCTCCCCGCGCGCGTCGTCGCCTGTGCCGCGGCCGGGCGCGTGCCGATCGTCGTCTTCGAGCCCGCCTCCGGCGAGCAGCCGGGCGACCGGCTCGCCCGGCTCGGCGTCCTCCTGCGCGAGCTCCAGACGCGCAAGCTTCTCTTCCTCCATCGCCCCGGCGGCCTCCGGCAGGGCGGCGTCCTCGTCCCGCTCGTGAACCTCACGACCGACGTCCCCGCCCTCGCCGCCAGCAAGGAGATCTCGCGGAAGGAGGCGCTCATCCTCGAGGGCGCGCGGCGGCTCTGCGAAGAAGCGGCGCCGCTCCCCTTCACGGTCGCGATCACGTCCCCGCTCAACGTGCTGCGCGAGCTGTTCACGGTGAAGGGCGCCGGCACGCTCCTGCGCCGCGGCGCGAGCGTCGTCCGGCACGAAGGTTGGGACGGCGTCGACCGCGTGCGGCTGCGCGCGCTCCTCGCGTCGAGCTTCGGCCGCGCGCCGCGGGACGCGTTTTTCGACCGGACGCCGGCCCGCGTCTACCTCGAGGAGGACTATCGGGGCTGCGCGATTCTCGTGGACACGCCGCTCGGCGCCTATCTCACGAAGTTCGCCGTGTCGCCCGAGGCGCAGGGCGAGGGCATCGCGCGGGACCTCTGGGAGGCCTTCGCGGCCGACGCCCCGGTCGTCTTCTGGCGCGCACGCCGGACGAACCCGATCAGCGAGTGGTACATGAAGCTGTGCGACGGCCTCTTGCGCGTGCCGGGCTGGACCGTCTACTGGAAGGGCCTCGCCACCGAAGCGATCCCCCGGGCGATCGAATGGGCCGTGAGGCAGCCGGTGGACATCCCCCGCGACGGGGAGTGACCGGCCTCTGGTTCATCCGCATCAAAGCTCCCCCCTCCCGCCTCGGGTAACTTCCACGCTGGAGGAGACTCCAATGCCCGCGAAGA
>JARXKK010000013.1:0-35914 GCA_030278895.1 Acidobacteriota bacterium | reverse complement strand
CCCCTCCCGCCTCGGGTAACTTCCACGCTGGAGGAGACTCCAATGCCCGCGAAGAGCCAGACCGCGAAGAAGCCCGCCCCCGCGAAGAAGGATGTCTTCGTCTACGCGAACCCGTTCCCGAAGGGGCACGACGACACGAAGTACCGGCTCGTGGCGGGGCCGAAGGGCTACGTGAAGAAGGCGAAGTTCGCGGGCAAGACGATGCTCGTGGTCGAGCCGAAGGCGCTCACGGTCCTCGCGCACGAGGCGATGCGGGACGTGTCGTTTCTCCTCCGCCCGAAGCACCAACGTCAAGTCGCGGCGATTCTCGAAGATGCGGCCGCTTCGCCGAACGACAAGTTCATGGCGACGACGCTCCTCCGGAACGCCGTCGTCTCGGCGAAGTTCGAGCTCCCGTTCTGCCAGGACACGGGCACGGCAACCGTCGTGGGGTGGAAGGGCCAGCAGGTCTGGACCGGCGCCGACGACGCCGAGAAGATCTCGAAGGGAATCTGGCAGACGTACACCGGGGAGAACCTTCGCTACTCGCAGACGGCCGCGCTGAACATGTACGACGAGGTCAACACGGGGAACAACCTCCCCGCGCAGATCGACATCTACGCGACGAAGGGCGACGCGTACAAGTTTCTCTTCGTGGCGAAAGGGGGCGGCTCGGCGAACAAGAGCACCCTCTTCCAGGAGACGAAGGCTCTCCTCAACCCCGCGAGCCTCGAGGCGTTCCTCGTCGAGAAGATGAAGAGTCTCGG
The DNA here is from genome assembly GCA_030278895.1 of Acidobacteriota bacterium. Taxonomy (GTDB): domain Bacteria; phylum Acidobacteriota; class Thermoanaerobaculia; order UBA5066; family UBA5066; genus Fen-183. The sequence continues at coordinate 35,168 of JARXKK010000013.1, read as the reverse complement.
CACGGCCGCGTGCCCGCCGTACCACATCGTCTTCGTCGTCGGCGGCACGTCCGCCGAAGGGTGCATGAAGACCGTCAAGCTCGCCTCGACGGGCTACTACGACTCTCTCCCGGCGTCAGGAGACAAGTTCGGCCGCGCGTTCCGCGACCCCGGGCTCGAGAAGAAGCTCCTCGAGCGGGCACAGGGCCTCGGCTTCGGCGCGCAGTTCGGCGGCAAGTACTTCGCGCACGACGTCCGCGTCATCCGCCTGCCGCGGCATGGGGCGTCGTGCCCCGTCGGAATGGGCGTCTCGTGCTCGGCCGACCGCAACGTCCTCGCGAAGATCGACGCGAAGGGCCTCTGGCTGGAGGAGCTCGAGCGCCATCCCGAGACACTCCTCCCGGTTTACACCGGCGCGAAGGAACACGCAGGGCTGGTCAAGGTCGACCTGAACAAGCCGATGAAGGAGATCCTCGCGGAGCTGTCGAAGCATCCGGTCTCTACGCCACTCGCGCTCACCGGCCGCCTCGTCGTCGCGCGCGACATCGCGCACGCGAAACTCAAGGAGCGCCTCGACTCCGGGCAGGACCTCCCGCAGTATTTCAAGGACCATCCCGTCTACTACGCGGGCCCCGCGAAGACGCCGAAAGGAAAACCGTCCGGTTCGTTCGGGCCGACGACCGCCGGCCGCATGGACTCGTACGTCGACCTCTTCCAGTCGAAGGGCGGCTCGATGGTCATGATCGCGAAGGGCAACCGCAGCCCGAAGGTGACGGAGGCCTGCAAGAAGTGGGGCGGGTTCTATCTCGGGTCGCCCGGCGGCCCGGCCGCGATCCTCGCGCAGGAGAACATCAAGAAGGTGGCGATCCTCGAGTTCCCCGAGCTCGGCATGGAGGCGGTCTACGCCATCGACGTCGTCGACTTCCCCGCCTTCATTCTCGTGGACGACAAGGGAAACGACTTCTTCCAGAAGCTCGGCTAGCCTGGATCCTCGGTAGGATCTGCAAACGCGCGCGGGTCGGACGTATTTTCTACGCGCACGACCCCTTCGAAGCCTCTCTCGAAGCGCGTTATCGCGCTGGCATCTGTCCTGCAGGCATTCGTACGCATGGACTGCGTCCGTACTCATTGCCCACCCGCATAAATTTCACAATTGGAGGTCTCTATGGTTCGCGCTCATCGTTATCTGGTGGCTCTTTTCGCCGTCATCGGCCTGATCGCCATGGTCGGCTCCGCCGATGCAAAAGAGAAGGGTAAGGACAAGGAAAAGGGGAAGGGAAAGCACATCCACCATTCCGGGCAGCAGCTGCTCGGCGAGAAGGTCAAGACGAACGGCAAACACGTCATCGAGACGCACGGCAAGCACACCGTTTCGGTCAACGTCAAGGACGGCAAGGTCGCGGGCGTCAACGTGAAGCACAGCGACAAGGGAGACGTGCCGGTCAAGAAGTACAAGACCACCAAGAAGATGGCCATTTATGCGAGCGGCTCGAATGGAGTCGTATTCGCGTCTCACCGCAGCGTGCTGCCTCAGATCCAGGATATGGGTATGACGTACATCGGCTACGCCTACATCGACGACTATGGCGACGAGATCATCTACTGGTTCCCGTACGAGATGATCTACGACGGCGATACCGGGGCCGTCGACTACATTCCGCTCTACTAGCGAGGAGACGAGGATCCGAGCGGCAACGGGGAGATTTCCTGCTGCACGAATCGCAGGGCGGATTCGAGAACGGCGTCGTCCCGATACGTCCCCCCCAGGATGCGCGGATACCGGTACGCCGCCTGGGGGATCGCGTGCCCGCCGCCCGCGATCGTGATCAGGCGAACCCGGTGGGGTGGCTCGCCGAACTCCTGCTCCAGGGCGACGCGGCCCTGCTGCTCGCCGAGGACCCGGCGCGGGCTGGGCCTGGCGGATCCGGTCCGCTCGGCGAACCAGCGCGCGCTCTCTTCGGCGCTCAGGACGTTGCCGCGATCGCCGAAGCCGAAAATCGTGACGCGGCCGCCGCGGTACGGGTTGATCGGATCCCGGTCGCCCTCGACGAGGACGACCGCCGGCGGACGCCCCGGGACCGGAGTGCACGCCAGGTTGTCGCCGGCCGGCACGTTTGCGGCGACGGCGATGACGCCGGCGATCAGGTCCGGCGCCTCGAGGGCGAGTCGGAACACCATGTGTCCGCCGTTGGAGTAACCGAGCGCGAAGACCGTCCGGCGGTCGACCCCGTCCCGGCTCTCGAGGTCGGCAACCACCGCGCGGGAGAACGCGACATCGTCTATCCGCTCTGTGCGCGCGCTGAACGGCGCGAGGCGGCGGCAATCGTTGAAGTGGCTCTCGAATCCCTGCAGGTAGGCCACGACGAACCCCTGCTGCCCCGCGAGGCGTTCGAGCGTGGGCGCGATGCGGCGCCGGATTCCGTCCGCGGTCTCTCCCGAACCGGGATAGACGAGCAGCGCGGGGGCGTGCGCGCGCCGCCCTGCCGGGGCGAAAACGAGGAAGGTCCGATCCATTCCGTCCACGCGAACGACCCGCGCGGGCAGGGGGTTCCTCGCGGGAGGCAGACGCGTGGCAAGGAGCGCGACCGCTGCCCCGATGGCCACCGCGACAGCGGCCCCCACGGCGAGAAGACAGGCTTCTCTCGTTCCCATTCTCACGTGAAGTGCGGCATCACGTGCTCGGCGAACGTTCGGATCGACTGCAGGACGATCGGCTGGGGAACGGTTCCCATCTGCATCACGAGGATCAGCTCGTCCGCGCCAGCCGCCCGGAATCGCTCGACCGTCTCGCGGGCGGATACCGGGTCGCCGATGACGGCCGCGAGCTGCGAACCCTCCCGATTGCGATTCGCCATCGCTTCGGCGAGCTGCCGCTCCGAGAACTTCTCGCGCGATACCTCGAGAGCGCCGGGCAGCGGGCGCTGGCCGCCGACGAAAAGCGTCGCGAGGCACTCCGCGAAGAAACGAGAGCCGCGGAACCCGTACGAACAGGCCTCCGCGTCGTTTGGAAGGACGAGGGCTGTCGGCGTGCAGCAGAACTGGCCGTTCACGCGGCGCCCCTCGGCCGCCGCCTCCGCCGTTGCCGCCCGGTACGAACGCACCTTTGCAACGAGCGCCTCGTCCGTCCCGAACGTGAAGTTGAGCGAACCGGCGCCGAGGCGCCCCGCGAGCGTCACGGTGTCGGGCTTCGAGCAGGCAACGTAAACGGGCGGGTGCGGCTTCTGGACGGGCCGGGGCAGGATCGCCGTCGGCGGAATCTGGTAGAAGCGCCCCGCCCATTCGAATACCTCGGAACGCCACATCCGCGGGATCATCTCGAACGCTTCGAGCCACTGATCGTGGAGCGAATCGCGCTCGACCTCGAAAGCGTCCTGCTCGACCCGGCTCGCGCTCTTGCCCGACCCCCATCTCACGCGACCGCCAGAGAGGATGTCGAGCGTGGCGACGCGTTCGGCCACCCGGATCGGGTGGTTGTACGCCCGCGGCGTGAGCGTGACGGCGTGCCCGAGGAGGAGGCGCTTCGTCTTCGCGGCGATGAAGGCCAGGAGAACCTCGGGCGCGGAGCAATGGGCGAACTCATAGAGCCCGTGGTGCTCCGTGGCCCAGACGCCGTGATAGCCGAGCTCGTCCGCGAGAACGGCCTGTTCGACACAGTCGCGGAACGTCTGCTGTTCGAGCTCCGGCGTCGGATGCGACATCTGGACCTCGAGCAGCAGCGAGAACTTCATCGCGCCACCGGGAGGGCGGAATGGAGCAAGGGAATCCTCTGCATGTGTACTCCCGTAGCATAGCCTCCGATGCAAATGAGTCGCGGCCCGGCCCACGTGCCCTTTCTGTCCACCGTCGACGCCTTCGCCGGCCTGGACGAGGAAACCCTCCGGGCCGTATCGGAGAGCCTCGAAGAGGTTCACCTCAACGCAGGGTCGATTCTCTTCGCGCAGGGAGATCCGGGTGACGGCCTCTATTTCGTCGCGTCGGGCCGCCTCGCGATCCTCCTGGAGTCTCCCGCCAAGGCCAAGCTGACGCTCGCGTTGCTCGCGCCCGGCGAGTGCGTCGGCGAAATGTCCCTCCTCGACCGCAGGCCGAGAGCGGCGACCGCCCGTGCCCTGCGCGCCTCCACTCTCCTGAAGCTCTCGCACGCCTCGTTCGATGGACTCGTCGAGAGGCACCCCGCGATCCGCGATCGCCTCGCCGCGCTCTCGTCGCGGAGGCTTCCGAGCCTTCGCCTCGCCGACACGGAGCTCTTTCGCGGTCTCGAGTCGGCCGTGCTTTCCGAGTTCGACCAGGAGTCGAACTGGGTGCGGCTCGAGGGCGGCCGGGAGCTCTTCTGGCAGGGCGAAAAGGCAGACTGCCTCTACGTCGTCGTTCGAGGCCGCCTGGAGGTTCTCGTTTCGACCGACTCGGGCGAGGAACGCGTCGTCGAGCGCCTTGGACGCGGCAGCACGGTGGGGGAAATGGCGCTCCTGACGGACGAGCCCCGGTCGGCGACCGTTCGCGCCGTCCGGGACTCGGAGCTCGTGCGGGTGCCGAAGGATGCCTTCTTCCGGCTGCTCGAGAATCATCCCGCTCCGGCCCTCGCGCTCTCGCGATCCCTCGTCCGTCACCTCAGGAATACGACGGCTCGTTCGGGGCCCGAGCGGGGGGTCAGCACGATCGCCCTCCTCCCGGCCGGCCCGGAAGGAGTCGACGCGGGATTCGTCCGGGATCTGGTGACGGCGCTTCAGCAGTGCGGCTCCACCGTGCTCCACGTCGACCGGGCGTGCGTCGAACACGCGCTCGGCGCGGGCGCCGCCGACGCCGGACTGGACGATTCCGGCAGCAGCCGCGTCCTCGAGTGGCTCAACGAACAGGAGGATCTGTTCTCCTGCCTCCTCTTCGAAGGGGACGGCGCTCATGCCCGCTGGACCTCCCGCTGTCTGAGGCATGCGGACCTCGTGCTCGTGGTAGCGGCCGGGGACGGGACGCCGCCCGCTTCGGCGCAGCCGGCTGCCGAGATGACGGTTCGCGAAGGCGGCCGGCGCGCGGCCGCCCGACAGGAGCTCGTGCTCCTTCACCCGAGAGGCACGCCGCGCCCCCGCTCGACCGCCGCATGGCTCGACGCCTGGCCGCTCATCGGGCACCACCACGTGAGAGCGGGCGAGGCGGGAGACGTCCGGCGGCTCGCGCGGATTCTCACGGGGACCGCGCTCAGCGTCGCCTTCAGCGGCGGCGGCGCGCGTGGGTTCGCCCACATTGGCGTGCTCAAAGCCCTGCGGGAGCTCGGCCTCGCCGTCGATCTCGTCGGCGGGACGAGCATGGGCTCCATCATTGCGGCGCAGGTCGCGATGGGCCTCACGCCGGAAGAGATGGTCGAGACGAATCGCCGGGGATTCGTCGGGCTCAAGATTTTTCGCGACCTCACACCTCCGTTCGTCGCTCTCTTCACGGCGCGACGATCGATGCGAATGCTCGAGACGATGTTCGGAGATCTCCGGATCGAGGACCTCTGGCTCCCTTACTTCTGCGTCACGTCGAACCTGAGCCGGGCCACGCTCGTCATCAAGGAACGTGGACCTCTCGTCCATTGGGTGCGCGCGAGCTGTTCGGTCCCCGGGATCGAGCCGCCCGTCGTTCACGACGGCGACCTCTACGTCGACGGAGGCGTCCTGAACAACCTTCCCGCCGACGTGATGCACGAGAAATCGGTCGGCCCGGTGATCGCCGTCGACGTGAGCCCGGCGGTCGAGCTGACGACGGACTCGCGCGACCGCGTCACCCTCTCGGGCAGCGAGTACGTGTTCGGACGGCTCGGGAGAGCGCGCGGCAAGCACGCCCTCCCGGGGATCGCGAGTATCCTCGCGCGCACCGCGATGCTCAGCAGCGTCCGCAACAGCGACGTGACAAGGCGCCAGGCCGACCTCTACCTGCACCCACCCACGGACGGCGTCGACCCGCTCGACTGGAAAGGGATCGACCGGGTCGTCGAGATCGGCTACCGGTTCGCGCTGGAGAAGCTGGGTGCCTGGATGGAGACGAAGGCCGCCACGGATCCGCCGGCATGACGCCCCGCCTCCCCGGAATCGCGATCGTCGGCATCGGCTGCCGTTTCCCCGGCGGCGCGAGCACCCCGGATCGTTTCTGGAAGCTTCTTCGGGAGGGCGTCGACGCCATCTCCGACGTGCCCCTCGAACGCTACGACGTCGCGCGCTACTTCGACGCCGACGCCGCGAAGGCCGGCGCTCTCTACACGCGCCGGGGCGGCTTCATCGAGAACATCCAGGGTTTTGACGCGCGCTTTTTCGGAATCTCGCCGCGCGAAGCGGTTCGAATCGATCCGCAGCATCGCCTGCTCCTCGAGGTCGCGTGGGAGGCCCTCGAGGACGCGGGCGAGATCCCCGAGCGCCTGGCCGGCTCCAACACGGGTGTCTTCGTCGGCATCTCGACGCACGACTACGGCGACATCCAGATGTACCCCGGGAACCGGCATCTCATCGACGGCTACGCGAACTCGGGAACCGCGACGAGCATCGCGGCGAATCGGGTCTCGTACCTCTTCGACTTCCGGGGTCCGAGTCTCGCCGTCGACACCGCGTGCTCGTCCTCCCTCACGGCCGTGCACCTCGCCTGTCAGGCTCTCGGCAACGGGGATTGCGACGTCGCGCTCGCGGGCGGCGTTCAGGTGCTCCTCACGCCCGAGCTGACCATCGGATTCTGCAAGGCGACCATGCTCTCGCCCGACGGGCGCTGCAAGGCCTTCGACGCGCGCGCGAACGGCTACGTCCGGGGTGAGGGCGCCGGCGTCGTCGTCCTCAAGCCGCTGGCCGCGGCGGTCGCCGCCGGCGATTCGATCTATGCCGTGATCCGGGCGACCGCCATCAACGAAGACGGCCGGACGAGCGGCATGACCGTCCCGAGCCGGGCGGCGCAGGAGGAGATGCTGCGAGACGCCTGCCGGAAGGCCGGCGTCTCCCCCGCCGACATCCATTACGTCGAGGCGCACGGCACGGGCACGCCGGTCGGCGATCCGATCGAGGCGTCGGCCATCGGGACCGTGCTCTCCGAAGGGCGCCCCAAGGAGAATCGCCTCTCGATCGGATCGGTCAAGACGAACATCGGCCACCTGGAAGCCGCCTCCGGAATCGCGGGGCTCGCCAAGGTCGCCCTCGCGCTCCGCCACCGCGAGCTGCCGCCGAGCCTTCACCTCGAGACGCTCAACCCCGCGATCGCGTGGGACCAGCTCGGTCTCCGGGTGCAGACGCGGCTCGAACCGCTGCCGGACGGGCCGCGGCCCGTCGTCGCGGGCGTCAACTCGTTCGGATTCGGCGGGGCCAACGCGCACATCATCCTCGAGGAGCCGCCCAGGCCCGGCGCCGCGAGCGCGTCCGTTCCGAACGCGGAACGTGCGTGCCTCCTGACGATATCGGCAAAGAGCCCGGAGGCGCTGCGTGCGCACGCGCGTGCGTACCGGGACCTTCTGGTCGCCACCCCGCAGGAAGACCTCGAGGAGATCTGCCGCACGGCTGCCCTCCGGCGAAGCCACCACGACGAGAAGCTCGCCGTCGTCGGAAAGAAGCCGGAGGACATCGCGGATCACCTCGACGCTTTCCTCAGGTCCGAGACGCGCGCGGACGTGGCGTTCGGGCGGACGGCGCCGGGACACCGGCCGAAGCTCGCCTTCGTCTTCGCCGGCATGGGACCCCAGTGGTGGGGAATGGGACGCCGGCTTCTTTCCGAGGAGCCCGTCTTCCGGAGCGTGCTCGAGGCGTGCGATCGCGAGAACCGAAGGCACGCAAGCTGGTCCCTTCTCGACGAGCTCCACGCAGACGAATCGCGCTCGCGCGTCGGGGAAGCCGACTTCGCACAGTCCGTCAACTTCGCGTTCCAGGCGGCGCTCTGCACGCTGCTCCGGGAGTGGGGCATCGAGGCCGACGCGGTCGTCGGACACAGCGCCGGCGAGATCGCGGCTCTGTGGGCGGCGGGATCCCTGAGTCTCGCGGACGGGGTCCGCGTGGCCTTCCATCGAGGACGGCTGCAGCACCGAGCCTCCGGCAAGGGACGGATGCTCGCGGCGGCGCTCTCGCACGAACAAGCCCGCGACCTCATCGCGCCTTACGGACACCGCGCCGCCGTCGCGGCCGTGAACAGCCCGTCTTCCGTCACGCTCTCCGGCGAGACCGCGGCCCTCGAGGAGATCGCTGCGGCCCTTCAGGAGCAGAAGGTTTTCGCGCGCCTGCTCCCGGTCATGGTCCCGTATCACAGCGCGGCGATGGACCCGATCGAAACGGATCTCCTCGCGGCGCTCGCGGACGTCACCCTGAAGCCGTCGACGATCCCGATCGTCTCGGAGGTCACCGGCCGCTACATGGACGGGATGGGCTTCGACGCGGCGTACTGGTGGCGGAACATCCGCCAACCGGTTCTCTTCGCCGACGCGATCGACCAGCTCGTCGAGGACGGCTTCGACCTGTTTCTCGAGGTGAGCGCACACCCGGCTCTCACGGGATCCATCGCCGAGTGCCTCGCCAAGCGCGGCGTGGCCGGCGCGGCGGTCCCGACGCTCCGCCGGATGGAGGACGACCGCTCGATGCTCCTCCGCGCCGCCGGAGCGCTCGAGACGAAGGGGCGCGCGCCCGATCGCGCGAGGGTTCACGGAGACGGACCGAACCGGGCACGGTTGCCGCTCTATCCATGGCAGCGCGAGAGACTCTGGTTCGAATCCGCTCCGGCTGACGACGCGGAGGGGACCGATCCGGCCGCGCCCGCGGACGCTCATCCTCTGCTCGGCCGCCGTCTGCGTTCGGCCCGGCCCTCGTGGGAGGTCAGGCTGTCGCGTGATCGACTCGGCTACCTCCACGACCATCGTATCCAGGGAGCCGTCGTGTTCCCGGGTGCGGGCTTCGTCGAGATGGCGCTCGCCGCCGCACGCGAGATCGACCCCGACGGAACGCCGTTCGCCGAGAACGTCGAGTTCCACAAGGCGCTCTTCCTGCCGGAAGAAGGGAAGCCGGCGTTGCAAATCTCGGTCGACCCGGCCGCTTCGACGTTCGAAGTTCACGGTCTCCCGCCCAAGGGCGAGGCCGGGTGGCCGCTCCACTCCAGCGGCCGTATCGGCCGTCGAAAAGAACGAGCTCCGGCCCGCACGGAGGATCTCGACGCACTGCGCGCGCGCCTGCCCGGGGAAGTCTCGGGCACCGACTGCTACGAGTCGTTCGCCCTGCGCGGCCTCGCGTACGGTCCGGCGTTCCGCGGAATCACACGGCTGAGGCTCGGGCCGGGAGAGGCGCTCGGCGAGATCGACGTGCCCGAGGGGGTTTCCCTCGGCGGTTACGAGGCGCATCCCGCTCTGCTGGACGCCGCGTTCCAGGTCCTGATCGCCGCAACTCCCGCGGGCACGGCGGCGGAGCACGCACCGCTCTTTCTCCCGATCCGTATCGCGAGCGTGGAGACCCGTGGCGCGCTCGGTCCGCACCTTCTCAGCCATGCCCGCCTCGTCGCGATGGACGGCGGGACCGTGGAGGGAGACGTCCGGATCCTCGATCCCTCGGGCGCCGTCCTCCTCGACGTGAAGGGACTCCGCTGTCAGGTTCTCGAGGACCACCGCGGCGCCGCGGAGGCAGTGGACGACTGGCTCTACGACTTCCGCTGGGAGGCCGCGAACCGCCGCGCCGTGTCGCCCGCCGAGGTGGCCCGGCTCGTCGAGGCCACGGCGACTCCTCTCGCCCTCGAACGCGGCTGGCCCCGCTACTACGGAGAAATCGAGCCGCTCCTCGAGACGCTGACGTTGGGATACTTCGCGGCAGCGCTGAAGTCGGTCGACCGGTCCGCTGTCGCACCACGGCACGAGCGCCTGCATAAGCGGATGGTCGCTTCCCTCGAAGAAGACGGGACGCCTCCCCCGGCGGCTTTCGACCCGCGCGCTCTCGCCGACGCCATTCTCGCCATCGACCCGGCCTACGCGTCCGCGCTCGCGCTGATCACGCGGTGCGGCGAAAGTCTCGGCGCCGTTCTGACCGGCGCGACCGACGCCCGAGAGCTCCTCTTCGCGGACGCCTCGTTCACCGCCATGAAGACCTTCTACCGCGAGGCACCGCCCTCGCGCACGTACAACGCGCTCGTCGCGGGGGCGGTCACCGAGGCCGCCAGGAGCCTCGGCGGAGGCCGGACGGTTCGCATCCTCGAGCTCGGGGCGGGGACCGGAGGAACGACCGCCGCCGTGCTGTCAGGCCTGAGCGCCGAGCGGACGACCTACGTCATGACGGACGTCTCCCCTTCGTTCCTCGCCCTCGCCCGCGAGGAGTTCGCGGAGTTTCCGTTCGTCACGTACAAACCGCTCGACCTCGAAGAGGATCCAGGCGAGCAGGGTTTCGAAGAGGAGTCGTTCGACGTCATCCTCGCCGCGAACGTCCTGCACGCGACCGCGGACCTGCGCGGCACGCTCGAGCGCGTCAAGACCCTGCTCGCGCCGGGCGGCCTCCTCGTCCTTCTCGAGATCACGCGCCATCCGCGCTGGCTCGACCTCGTTTTCGGCCTCACCGCAGGCTGGTGGACGTTCACCGACGCGGCGCTCCGAACCGACTCTCCTCTTCTCGAGGCGCCCGCGTGGCGGGCGCTGCTCGGCGAGACCGGATTCGAGGAGGCCTCGGTCCTGACCGACGCGCCCGCGCGCGGCGGCCAGGCGCAGAGCGTCTTCCTCGCCCGCGTGCCTTCCCGGGCGCGCGCCGAGGACGGGGGGGTCCTCATCCTCCCCGATCGGCGCGGGGCGGGCCTTCGACTCGCCGGGATCCTCTCGGCCCACGGCCGCCTCGTCGAGATCGCGGAGTCTCACGAGAGCGTGGCGAATGTCCTCGGGAGGCTGAAAGCGGCCGGCGCGCGAATCGCGCACGTGGTCCATCTCCGGAGCCTCGATGCGCCTTCGCCGGAGCACGCGGACGCGGTGGCCCTCCTCGACGCTCAGGCTCTCGTCACGGACAGCGCGCTCGACCTCGTTCAGGCGCTCGAGAACGACGGATCGGCCGAACGCCCGAAGCTCTGGCTCGTGACCGCCGGCGCTCAGGCCGTAGACGACGTCGATGGCATCGACGACGCCGGCTCCCTCGCGCAGTCCCCTCTCTGGGGTCTCGGCCGCGTGATCCTGAACGAGAACGCGGACCTGCATCCAACCCTCGTCGATCTCGGTTCCGGTGCGAGCCGGGAGGACGTCGAGAGCCTCGCCGCCGAGCTTCTCGATGGTGAATCCGAGGAAGAGGTCGCGATCCGCGGGAGATCCCGGTTCGTCAGACGCCTGCGCAGACTCCCCACGGAGAGACTGGACGCGCCGCGCGCTCTCCGCCCGGAGCCGGGCAGCGCGTACCGCGCGACGATCGAAACACCGGGCGCGCTCGGCACGCTGGCGCTCCACGCGGCCCGTCGCCGGAGCCCCGGTCCCGGTCAGATCGAGATCGAGGTGGAGGCGGCGGCCCTCAACTTCCGCGACGTGATGCTCGCGATGGGCATGCTGCCCGCGGAGGCTCGAAGCGGGACGTTCGGCAAGGACACGCTCGGCTTCGACTGCGCCGGGACCGTCGTCGCATGCGGCGAAGGCGTCATGAACCTCCAGCCGGGGGACGCGATCGTGGGTATCGCGCCCGCCGCCTTCGCCTCGCATGCCATCACACGGGCAGACCTCGCCGTCCGGCGGCCGGCCGCTCTCGGGGCGCTGGAGGCCGCCACGCTCCCTTGCGCCTTCATCACGGCCTTGTACGGACTGGAGCATCTCGCCCGGATCCAAGAGGGCGAGAGAGTTCTCATCCACGCGGCGACGGGCGGCGTCGGACTCGCTGCCATCCAGATCGCGCGCCTCGCCGGCGCCGAAATCTTCGCGACCGCCGGAAGCCCCGAAAAGCGCGCGCACCTCGCGGCGCTCGGCATCCCGCACGTCATGGACTCGCGGTCTCTCGCCTTCGCCGACGAGGTCCTCGAGGCGACGGGTGGGAAGGGCGTCGACGTGATCCTCAACTCCCTTTCAGGCGAAGCCATTCCGCGCGGAATCTCGATCCTCAGCCCCTACGGCCGGTTTCTCGAGATCGGCAAGCGGGACATTTACCAGGACAAGACGATCGGCCTCCATGCCTTCCGCCGGAACCTCTCGTTCTTCGCGATCGACGTCGACCGACTTTGCGCGGAGCGCCCGGAGCTCGTGGGCGCGATGCTGCAAGAGACGGTCTCCCGCATCGCCTCCGGCGCGTGGCAACCGCTCCCGCGCCACGAATTCCCGATCGACAAGATCGAGGACGCGTTCCGCTTCATGGCGCAGGCCCGACACATGGGAAAAGTCGTGGTCCGGATGGACCCGCCCGCGACGGTCGCGCCCGCGATCGAAGACGACGCAATCTTCCGGAAAGACGCGACCTACCTCGTGAGCGGAGGACTCGGCGGTTTCGGCGCCGCCGTCTCGGAGTGGATGGTTCGAGCGGGCGCGCGGAATCTCGTCCTCATGAGCCGGAACGTGTCGCCCTCGCCCGAAGCCGCCGCCGCGATCGCGCGCATGGAGCAAGAGGGAGCCCGGGTGGTCCTCGCGAAGGGGGACGTGAGCCGCGAAGCGGACGTCGAAGGGGCGCTGGGCGGGATCCGCTCCGCGATGCCACCTCTTCGCGGCGTGATTCACGCCGCGATGGTCCTCGACGACGGCGCACTCATGCAGCAGACACCGGAGCGCTTCCGCGCGGTCCTCGCGCCCAAGATGGCCGGCGCCTGGAATCTCCACAAGCTCACGGCGCGCGACCCGATCGAGCACTTCGTCCTTTTCTCGTCGATCGCATCGCTCTTCGGGAACCCCCTGCAGGGAAACTACGCGGCTGCCAACGCATTTCTGGACGCGCTCGCCGGCTACCGCCGCGCCCGCGGCCTGCCGGCGCTCGCCGTCAACTGGGGAGTCGTGTCCGAGGTCGGCTACGTTTCGCGCCATCCGGAGATCGCCGAGTATCTCCACCGGCAGGGCTACCGGAGCTTCACCGCCGCGCAGGCGCTCCACACCCTCGGCCGCCTCGTGAGAAGCGACCTGACCCAGGTCATCGCCGCCCGCATCGACTGGGCACAATGGGTCAAGTCCGCGCCGGCGGCAGCATCCTCGCCCCGCCTTCTCGACTTCATCCCGCGCCTGGAGTCGGACGGTGGCCCCGCGAACCGCGCGGCGCGCGGAGACGCGCTCGAGACGCTTCTCGCCGCCGCACCCCCGGAGAGGGCGAAGCTTCTCGAGGCCTTCCTGGTCGCGCAAGTCGCGAGGGTCATCGGCACCTCTCCTCAGCGCATCGAAACGGGGCAGCCGCTCACCGAGATGGGCTTCGACTCACTGATGGCTGTCGAGTTCGTCACGCTCCTCCACATGGAGCTGGGTGTCGAGGTTCCCGTCGTCAAGCTCCTGCAGGGAATCAGCGTCCGGCAGCTCGCGCTCCACGTTCTCGAGCTGCTCGCGTTGAACCCGCCGGCCGCGGCCCCCGCCGCCCCTGCGCCGCTCATGGCCAAAACATCGGCGGAACCCCCGGCCGCACCCATGGCCATCCCCGTCGCCACACCGCCATCCCCGACCCCGCCGGCCGCTTCACGAATCGCCGCAGATCCATCGCGTGCGGAGCGGCTGCGCGATCCGGAAGCGAACCGGTACTCCCGGCTCGACTACGCCCGCTGGTCGCCCGCGCAGGAGGCCGCGCGGAGAACCATGACGGCGGGCCTTCGCTCCATCTCCCGGATCGACGTCGAAGGGGCGGAGAACATCCCCGCGAGCGGCCCCGTTCTCCTCGCCGTGAATCACCTCAGCATGTGGGACGTCCCATTCATGTTGAGCGTCCTCGACCGCCCCACGATCGTCCTCGCGACGGACGATCTCAAGCGCTACCCGTGGCTCGATCTCTTCCTCGGCAAACTCGGAAACGCGATCTACGTCCGCCGGGGCGAGGGCGACATGGACGCGCTCGCGCAAGGCCTCGCCGTGCTTCGGGCGGGCGGCGCCCTCGCCCTCTCACCCGAAGGAAGCCGCAGCAGCGTGGGCACACTCGGCGAAGGACGCACGGGCATCGCCCACCTCGCTCTCAAGTCGGGCGCTTCGATCGTCCCCGCGGTCGCATGGGGTCAGGAAAGGATGGCGGCGTCCTGGAAGCGGCTCGGCCGCGCGCCCGTCAGCGTCAGGATCGGCAAGCCCTTCCGGCTCGACGCTGCCGGTCTGAACGGAGACTCCCTCCGGGAGCACACGGCCGTCGTCATGTCCGCGCTCGCCGCGCTTCTTCCGCCTGAATACAGAGGACGCCACGCCGTCGGCACCGCGCTCTAGTCTCGATTTCAGCTCCCGATGCGCCGGATCCTGAGGATCGGACCGTCCGGCGCGCCGTCGTCCCGGAGGTCGATGCCCGCGAAGATCGCCCACGTGTGATCGCCCTTCGGGTCGACGAGGGTCTGCGTGACGTCCCACTGGCGGGGGCCGGTGGACTTCAGCTGCGTCAGGTGATGGAGGCGCGCCTCGGACCCTGAAGCCAGCTCTCCGTATTCGGCGAAGAACGGCTCCATCGCGGCCTCGAAACGCGCGGCGTCCCAGCGGCTCTCGTCGGCGCCTTCGAAGACGCGCTCCGCCGCCTCCTCCCAGTCCTTCCGCGCGAGCGCCCGGACGAGGAGCTGCGCGTCGGCGCGGACACGCGCGGCAAAGACGCGCGGGTTCGCGAGGAGCTCCGTGAGCCAGGTGGCTTCCTTCCTCTTCGCCGGCTGCGCATCGCCGGTTCTCTCCGCGAGGAGGAGCTCGGGGTGCCGCATCCGCTCCCACTCTTCGAGAAGGCTCGCGTCCGTCTCTCCGACGAGCGAGCGGAAGAAGCCCAGCACGTCCCAGAGCTCGTCGGTCTTCGCGGCCTCCGGAACCGTCTGGTCGAGAGTCTTGTAGAGCTGCGAGAGGTACCGGAGGAGGACGCCCTCGCTTCGTTCGAGGCCGTAGCTCTTCACGTAGTCCGAGAAGCCCGCAAACGTCTCGAACATCTCGCGCCCGATCGACTTCGGGCTCACGTCCGAGCCCGCGGTCCACGGGTGCGCGGTGCGAAACGCGTTGAAGGCGCCGTAGAGGAGGTCCGCGAGCGGCTTCGGGTGTGTGACTTCCTCGAGGCGCGCCATGCGCTCCTCGTACGGGACGCCCTCTTCCTTCAGCTCCGCGATGAGCCGGCCCTTCGCCTTGTCCACCTGTCTTCGGAGGATCACGTCCGGGTTTTCGAGGATCGACTCGACGACGGTCAGGGCGTCCACCGCGTACGTCGGCGACGCGGGGTCGAGCTCCCCGAGAGCCGACAGCGCGAAGAGCGACAGCGCCTGGTGAAGAGAGAAGTCCCACTGGAGGTCCTCGGCCACGACGACGCGATAGGGGTGCCCATCCGCGAGGCCGATGACTCCCGCCCGGTAGAGCGAGCGCACGAGAACGGCCGCCTGCTTCACGAGCCGCCGCTTGACGCCGTCGTCCTCGTGGCAGCGCGCGATGAGGTCGCGCACCGAAGCGAAGTTTCGCGCCGCGTCCTCGACCGCCACGTCCCGCTGGAGGAGAGACAGCACCATGCCGTGGGTCAACCGAAAGCGCGACGTGAGGGTTTCGGGCGGCCTCGAAATCAGCTTCTGGAAAGTCTCGATCGACCAGGACACCTCGCCTTTGGGCGGGCCCTTGACCGGACGCGCCTTCCTTCCGGAAGTCTCGGACTTCTTCTCCGACTGCCGCTTCTCGACGATGTGCTCGGGCGCCTGCACGACGACGCTGCCCTTCGTGTCGAAGCCTCGCCGGCCGGCGCGCCCCGAGATCTGCTTGAACTCGCGGACGGAGAGGAGCCCCACTTTCGTCCCGTCGAACTTCGCGAGCTTCGTGAAGAGGACCGTCCGGATCGGGATGTTCACGCCGACGCCCAGCGTGTCGGTTCCGCAGATGACGTGGAGAAGGCCCTTCTGCGCGAGCTTCTCCACGAGGAGGCGGTACTTCGGGAGGAGCCCCGCGTGGTGGACGCCGATCCCGAACGAGAGGAAGCGGCGGAACTCCTTGCCGTAGGGCGTCGAAAGCCGGATCCCGGCGGCGACCTTCCGGATCTCCTCCCGCTCCTCGCGGGTCCCGATCTTCACGCTCGTGAGCGACTGGGCGAGCTCGGCGCACTCCCGCTGCGTGAAGTTGACGACGTAGATCGGGCTCTTCTTCGCGGCGAGCAGCTCTTCGATCGTCTCGTGGAGCGGCGTCTCTCGATACTCGTAGTCGAGCGGGACGGGTCGCTCGTCGGAGGACACGAGTGCCACTGCGCGGCCGGTGTCCTTCTCGAGCCGTTCCGCGATCGCGCGCGTGTCCCCGAGCGTCGCCGACATGAGGAGAAACTGCGTGTCGGGGAGGACGAGGAGCGGCACCTGCCAGGCGACGCCGCGCTCCTTGTCCGAGTAGTAGTGGAACTCGTCCATCACGACGTAGGGAGCCGCGAGGCTCCGGCCCCGGCGGAGCGCCATGTTCGAGAGAACCTCCGCCGTGCAGCAGAGGACGCTGGCGTCCGCGTTGATGCTCGCGTCGCCGGTCAGCATCCCGACGTTCTCGGGTCCGAGCTCGGCGCACAGTGAGAAGAACTTCTCGCTCGCGAGCGCCTTGATCGGGCTCGTGTAGAACGACACCTTCCCCTCGCAGGCTGCCTTGAAATGGAGGCCCAGGGCGACGAGCGACTTGCCGGAGCCCGTCGGCGTCCCGAGGATGACGTGCTTCCCCGCCATGATCTCGAGGAGCGCTTCCTCCTGGGCCGGGTAGAGCGTGAGGCCCGTCGAGGCGACCCAGTCGAGGAACAGGCTGAGGATCTCGTCGGGATCGTGTGTCCCGCGGGGCGGGATCCGGTCCG
Source organism: Acidobacteriota bacterium (assembly GCA_030278895.1). Taxonomy (GTDB): domain Bacteria; phylum Acidobacteriota; class Thermoanaerobaculia; order UBA5066; family UBA5066; genus Fen-183. The sequence goes on along the minus strand of JARXKK010000013.1, from coordinate 18,360 downwards.
CGAGCGGAGCGATTTCCCGCATGCGAGCCATTCTTCCACGACGGAGGTATCGTGCCGGGTGCTGCCTTCCGGAGGTTTCACATGACGCATCCCGTTCGCATCGGAATCAACGGTTTCGGCCGCATCGGCCGCTGCCTCTTCAAGAACGCCCTTCAACGCGGCGCGACGGTGGCCGGCATCAACGACCTCGCCGATCTCGGCGACCTCGCTTACCTCCTCAAGTACGACTCCGTCCACGGCTGGTGGGACCACCGGGTCTCCGTCACGGACCACGAGATCGTCGTCGACGGCGTCGCGATCCCGTTCTTCTCGTCGAAGGACCCATCGGCCCTTCCCTGGGGGAAGGTCGGAGCCGACGTCGTCTTCGAATGCTCCGGCGCGTTCCGCAAGCGCGCGGACGCGGCGAAGCATCTCGCCGGCGGCGCGAAGAAAGTCGTCATCTCCGCGCCGGCGGACGATCCCGACGGAACGTTCGTCCTCGGGGTAAACGCCGGCACGTACGACCCGGCGAAGCACCACGTCGTCTCCATGGCGTCCTGCACGACGAACTCGCTCGCCCCCGTCGCGAAGGTCCTCCACGAGACCTTCGGCGTCGAGCACCTCATGATCACGACCGTCCACGCGTACACGTCGAGCCAGTCGCTCATGGACGCTCCGACGCGGAAGCGCCGCCGTGGCCGAGCCGCAGCGCTTTCCATCGTTCCGACGTCGACCGGCGCGGCGAAGGCGACCGCCCTCGTCATCCCCGAGCTCAAGGGAAGAATGGACGGAATGGCGCTCCGCGTCCCGGTCCCCGACGGCTCGATCACGGACATCGTCGCGACTCTCCAGAAGGACGTCACGCCGGAGTCCATCAACGCCGCCCTCGCCGCCGCCGCCGAGACGCCCGCGCTGAAGGGGATCCTCCGAGTGGCGGACGAGGCGCTCGTCTCGCGCGACATCCTTGGCGACACGCATTCGGCGATCGTCGACCGGGATTCGACGATGGTGCTCCGGAACCGCGTCGCGAAGATCCTCGTCTGGTACGACAACGAATGGGGCTATTCCGCGCGTCTGGCGGACTTCGCCACGCTCCTCGCCGCGCGAGGCGTCTGACGCGCTCGTCCGCGACGCGCGTTCTCCTGTGGGCGGCGATCCTCCTCGGGACGGCCGCCCGCGTCTTCACGCTCGTCGTCCGGCCTCTCTGGGCCGACGAGATCTTCACGCTGACGCTGGCGCGAAAGAGCCTCCCGGAAATGCTCGCCGCCCTGCGCGTGGATTCGGGTCCGCCGCTCCACTACCTCGCGTCGCACGTCCTCCTCCTGCCGTTTCCGTCGCCCGGAGCGGGCGACGCCGTCGTCCGGCTGTTCTCTCTCGCCGCGTCACTCCTCCACCTGCCGCTGCTGATCCTTCTCGGCCGGCGCCTCGGCCGCGCCGGGACCGGTCTTGCCGCCGCGGCGCTTTACGCCCTCTTCCCTCTGGCCGTGCTGTACGGCGTCGAGGGCCGCGGCTACGCGCTCGCGTCGCTCCTCGCCCTCCTCGCTTTCGAGCGCGCGCTCGCCCTCCGGGAGCGGCCGCGTCTCGGGACGGGCGCGGCGTTGGCCCTGTGCGCCGGCGGCGCGGTCCTCACGCACTACCTCGCCGTCTTTCCCGTCGCCGCGCTCGCGCTTCTCGCGATCGACGAGCGCCCCGCGTCCCGCCGCGCGCTCGTGCTCGCCGGCCTCGCGGCGGCGGCGCTCGCCGCGCCGTGGGTCCCCGTCGCGCTCCATCAACCCGCCGCGTCGATGGCGTGGGCCCGGGAGCCCGCGTTCTCGGGCGCGCTCCGCGACTTCCCCGCGAACCTCGCATTCGGAGTCGAACAGGCCGGCGGGTTCGCCCTCCCTCTCGCGTTCCTCGGCGGCGCGCTTCTCCTCGCGCTCCTCCTCCGGGAGAGGCGCGGCGTCCTCTCTCCCGTCGCGGCTGTCCTTTCGGGCTCCCTCGTCCTCCTCGCGCTCGCGCAGTTCGCGACCGGCGCGCTCGTCCTCCCGGGCCGGACGGCGGTCGTGTTCCTCCCCCTCGTCGCGCTCCTGCTCGCGTCGGCACCGGCCGCCGTGCCGCTCGCGGCGGGCACGCTCGCCGCGGTGTTCCTCGGACGCGCCCTGACGGACGTGGCCGGCCCGTCGCCCGGCGAGACGCTGGCCCGCCTCCTCGAGACACCGGCGCGGGCCGGGAAGGCGATCGTCGCCGTGGGCTACTGGGGGCCGGAGCTCGACTACCGCCTCGCGCGCGCGGGGGTGCCCGGCCACGTCGTCTTCTTCCCCGCCGCCGTCGCGGCCCACCCCGGCTGGTACCGTGAAGAAGAGATCCCCGACGAAACGCTTCGCGCGGAGGCAGAGGCTCTCCTGGCCGCTCCGCCGCACCCGTATGTCTTCGTGCTGCCCCGCGGCTCGCGCGCGTCGGCCGCGCTCGCCTCGCGGCTCGGGCCGGCGCGCCGGCTCCTCGCGAGCCCGCTCGTCGACGTCGTCGAGAAGAAGGGGCATTTGCCGAATCCCGCGATCCGTGAGAACCTGCCCTCCGGCTGACGGGCGCGTTCATGCGTCCCGGCCCCGAACCCAACTGGACCCGGCGTCGACCTCGAACGAATTCGAAGTCAGAAATCGACCGCCCGGTCCGTGCGATGGCCCCACCGGCGATCCATCGCTCCCGCCCCGCCGGTAATCCCACGGGACGGACGTGCGTCGAGCGCGGGGCCGCCCCGGAAAGCGATTCCTCTCTCATGCCTTTCTCTTCGTTTCATCTCCATCCCGACCTCCTCCGCGGCGTCAAGGAAATGGGCTTCACGAAGCCCACGCCCATCCAGAACGACTCCATTCCGCCCGCGATGGAAGGCAGGGACCTCCTCGCCTGCGCGATGACGGGCAGCGGCAAGACCGCCGCGTTCGTCCTCCCGATCCTCCACCGGCTCATTACGAAGCCCCGCGGCACGACGCGCGCTCTCGTCATCACTCCTACACGCGAGCTGGCGGCCCAGATCGACGAGCACCTCAAGGCGATGGCGATCCACACGCCTCTCTCCGGCGCGGCCGTCTTCGGCGGGGTCGGCATGGGTCCGCAGGAGCACGCGTTCCGGAGCGGCGTCGACGTGATCGTCGCGACACCCGGCCGCCTCCTCGACCACTTCCGCTTCGGGTACGCGAAGCTGTCCGGCCTCGAGATCCTCGTCCTCGACGAGGCGGACCGGATGCTCGACATGGGCTTCCTGCCCGACATCCGCCGCGTTCTCAAACACCTCCCCCAGAACCGCCAGACACTCTTCTTCTCGGCGACGATGCCGCCGCCGATCGCGCAGCTCACGAAGGAGATGCTGAAAAACCCCGTCACGGTGAACGTCGAGCGCCAGGCCCTTCCCGCCGTCGGCATCACGCAGGCGGTCTACCCCGTTCCCCAGGACCTGAAGTTCGGGCTGCTTCTCTCGCTGCTCAAGCGCGGCGACTTCAAGAGCGTCCTCACCTTCACGCGCACGAAGCACCGCGCGAACCGCCTCGCCGACCAGCTCACGCGGAACGGCGTTCCGTGCGAACGCATCCACGGCAACCGCAGCCAGGCGCAGCGCACGCAGGCGCTCGCCGGCTTCAAGGACGGAAAGTTCAAGGTTCTCGTCGCCACGGACATCGCGGCACGCGGCATCGACGTCGAGGCCCTGTCCCACGTCGTGAACTTCGACGTCCCGCACGTGCCCGAGGACTACATCCACCGGGTCGGCCGCACGGCCCGCGCCGAATTGAAGGGCGACGCCTTCACGTTCGTCGCGCCGGACGAGGAAGGCGATCTCCGCCAGATCGAGCGCGCGATCGGAAAGCGCCTCCCCCGCGTGACCGTCCCCGAGTTCGACTACGCGACGCGCCCGACCGAGCGCCTCGAGGTCCCGATCGCCGAGCGCATCGCCGCGATCCGCGCGCGGAAGTCCGACGAGCGGGCGCGCGCCCGCGAGAAAGCGGAGCGCCGCGGCCAGCACGAAGCCACGATGGCGTCGCGCCGCGGCGGACCGCCGCCGCGCCCGAACCCGCCGCTGGCGCCGCGAGGAACGGTAGGATCGCGGCATGCCGCGCCTTCTCGACCTCAGCCACACGGTCCGCGCCGGGATGGTCACGTACAAGGGCCTGCCCGGCCCGGTCATTCGAGACCACCTCAGTCGTGAGGCCTCCCGGGCGCTCTACGCGCCCGGGACCTCGTTCCAGATCGGAAAGATCGAGATGGTCGCGAACACGGGCACGTACGTGGACGCGCCATCTCATCGGTGGGAAGACGGCGTCGATCTCGCGGGACTGTCGCTCGATGTTCTTGCGGGGAGACCGGGGATTTGCATCTCCGCGCCGTTTGGGCAGGGGCTCGCGGTGGATGAGGATTTCCTAGAAGGTGAAGAGGTCGGAGGGAAGGCGGTTCTCGTTTCTTCTGGCTGGTCCGCATTCTGGGGAACTCCCTCTTACTTTCAGCGCTCTTCTCATCTGACGGCCTCCGCGGCTTCTCTTCTGGCCGCCCGTGGCGCGGCCATCGTCGGGATCGACTCGCACAACATCGACGACACGGAGGACCTCTCGCGGCCCGTGCATTCGATCCTCCTCCGCGCCGGCATCCCCGTCGTCGAGCACCTCTGCGGCCTGGAGGCCCTGCCGCCCTCGGGCTTCCGTTTCTACGCGGTGCCCGTCAAGGTCGTGGGGATGGGGACGTTCCCCGTGCGGGCGTTCGCGGAAGTCTCCTGAGTCCGTACCGCCCCGTAAGTCCTTCTGAATCAGCGCAGAACCCCGATCCGCCGGGATACGTATCATTGGGGCGACCAAATAACCCGTTTTCGTCCCAAGGAGGTTCGTTCATGGGTCTGCTCGACAATCTCAAGAACCAGATCGGCAACCAGCTCGGCTCGCAGTTCATCGAGATCATCCAGTGGCTCGACGACACGACCGATTCGCTCGTTTACCGCTTCCCCGTCTACAACCAGGAAATCAAGATGAACGCGCAGCTCACGGTTCGCGAGAACCAGGTGGCGCTGTTCATCAACGAGGGGAAGGCGGCAGACCTGTTCACGCCGGGGCGCTACCAGCTCACGACGCAGAACATGCCGATCCTGACCACGCTCCGCGGGTGGAAGTACGGGTTCCAGTCGCCTTTCAAGGCGGAGGTCTACTTCTTCAACACGCGCCTCTTCACCGACCTGAAGTGGGGCACGACGAACCCGGTCATGATGCGCGACGCGGAATTCGGAATGATCCGCCTGCGCGCGTTCGGCACGTACGCCATGAAGGTCGCCGACGCGAAGGTGTTCTTCGAAAAGATCGTCGGGACGCAGGGCCTCACGACGACGGACGAGATCACGGGACAGCTCCGATCGACGATCCTCTCGCGCCTGTCGGACGCGATCGCGGAGTCGAAGATCGCCGCGCTCGACCTCGCGTCCCGGTACGACGAACTCTCGGGGAACGGCAAGCAGATCCTCGCGCCCGAGTTCGCGGGCTACGGCCTCGACCTCGCGAAGTTCTTCATCGAGAACATCTCCCTGCCCGAGGAAGTGGAAGCCGCGATCGACCAGCGCACGAAGCTGGGAGTTCTCGGGGATCGCATGGGCCAGTACACGCAGCTCCAGGCGGCGGACGCGATGAAGATCGCGGCGGCGAATCCGGGAGGCGCGGCCGGGGCCGGTATCGGCATCGGCGCGGGCATCGCGATGGGCGGCATGATGGGGAACGCGATGGGCGCGAGCATGGCGGGTGCCGGCGGCGGAGGCCCGATGGCGCCTCCACCTCCCGCGGGCATCGGCTTTTCCGCGCCAAAGTGGTCGCTCACCGTGGACGGCAAGACCTACGGGCCGTACTCGGACGACGCCCTGAAGGGGATGGTGGCCTCCGGCCAGGTCGCGGGCGGAACGCTCGCCTGGAAACCCGGCGCACCCGGTTGGGCCCCGCTCTCGACGTTCGAGGAGTTCGCGGGATCTTCGGCGCCGCCGATGCCACCGCCACCTCCGCCGCCCGCCCGCTGACGCGTTCTCGATGAGCAGCTCGAGCAGCGTGCCCCCGGTCATTCCGGGGGCTTCGGCGAAGCTCCGAAAGTTCCCGTGCGCGGAATGCGGGGCGGACGTCGTGTGGAACCCGGGCGCCGCGTCGCTGAAATGCCCGTACTGCGGCGCGAAGAAGGACGTTCCGAAGGCGCCCGGCGAGGTGACGGAGCGCCCGATCGAAGAGGCGCTGAAGGGCGCGACGGATCTCGGCTGGGGCATGGCGCGAAAGGCCGTCTCGTGCCGGGGCTGCGGCGCGACGACGACGTTCGATGCGGGGCTCTCGGCGTCGCGCTGCGCTTTCTGCGGCGCGCCCTCCGTCGTCGAGGCGCCGCCGAGCGCGACGATGGTCCGCCCCGCGGGCGTCCTTCCGTTTCGGGTCGACCGAAACGCCGCGACGGGCACGTTCCGCCAGTGGCTCTCGTCGCTCTGGTTCCGGCCCGACGACCTTTCCGAGAAGTCGGCGCTCTCCGAGCTCAAAGGCGTCTACGTCCCGTTCTGGACGTTCGACGCCGCGACGCATTCGGCGTGGACGGCGGACGCGGGCTTCGACTATCAGGTCGAGGTGCAGGTGGAGGAGAACGGACAGGTCCACACGCGCTACGAGACGCGGACGCGGTGGGAGCCGGCCGAGGGCGTCCTCGAGCACTTCTTCGACGACGTTCCCGTCCCCGCATCGAAGGGGCTGCCTCTCGATCTCGCGCGCGCGATCGAGCCGTTCCCGACGCTCGATCTGATTCCCTACGAGCCTTCGTACCTCTCGGGCTTCCTCGCCGAGGAGTACGCGGTCGGGCCGAAGGAGGCGCTCGCCTCCGCGCAGCAGCGGATGACCGGAGAGCTCTACGCGGCCTGCGGGCGCGAGGTGCCGGGCGACCGATTTCGCGACCTTCAGGTCCGCACCGCGTGGTCGGGCCTCGCGTGCAAGAACGGCCTCTTCCCCGTCTGGATCGCGGCCTACCAGTACGCCGGCAAGCCCTACCGGTTCCTCGTGAACGGCGTCACCGGCAAGACCGACGGCCACGCGCCGTGGTCGTGGGTGAAGATCGGCCTCGCGATCGCCGCGGCCGTGCTCCTCTTCATCATCGTCTCCGCGATCGCGGGTTGAGACGCGAAAAGGGAATCCACACATGCAAAACGTCTCTCGCCGTCGCCTCGCTTCCGCCGCGCTCTTCGTCTTGTTTCTCCTCACCGATCGTGCGGACGCGAGGTCCGCACAAAAAGAGACATTGGAATCCGGGGGCCAGAAGCGGACCTGCTGGATCTATCGCCCCGCGACTCTTCCTGCTGACGCCACCACGCCTCTCCTCGTTCTTCTGCACGGCTCCGGCCGCGACGGTTCGTCCCAGACGCGTGAGTGGCAGAAGCTCGCCGACAAGGAAGGAATCCTCCTCGCGGCTCCGAACGCCCTCGATCCAAAGGGCTGGGCGGTTCCGGCTGACGGCCCTCAATTCCTCGGAGACGTCGTGTCGTTTATCCGCTCCAGGCATCCGGTGGACCTCACGCGCATCTATCTCTTCGGGCACTCTGCCGGGGCGATCTTCGCCCTGAACATCGGACCGATGGAATCGGAGTTCTTCGCCGCGGTCGCGGCGCATGCGGGCGCGTTCCGCGAGGCCTCGGACGCGAGCATCCTGTCGTACGCGTCCCGGAAAATCCCGGTCTTCCTCGTCGTCGGCACGAAGGACCTGTTCTTTTCTCTCGATTCGGTTCGCGAGACGAAGCGCGCGTTCGAAGCAAAGGGCTTCCGCGCCGAGCTCCTCGAGATCCCCGGGCACGACCACGACTACTACCGGCGCTCCGAGGAGATAAACCGTAAGGCCTGGGAATTCCTCTCGCCGATCCATCTCGGGAGAGAGGCCGTCTTCACGCCGTACCGCTGACGCCCCGTCAGGGGTTGAGGCGCCACATCGCGAAGGTGAGCGCCGTCGCGAACGTGACCCACGCGAGGTAAGGCGCGAGGAGCCACGCGGCCGTCTTCGTGATCCGTCGGAACGCGAGCAGCGTCGCGAGGATCACGAGCCAGAGGAGCGCGATCTCGAAAAGCGCGGCGCCGATCGCATGCCGCCCGAAGAAGAGCCACGACCACGCCCCGTTCAGGACGAGCTGGACGAGGAAGAGCCCGAGGGCCGTGCGGCGGCCCGGAGTCGCCGCGCTTCGCCACACGAGCCACGCGCCGATTCCCATGAGCGCGTAGAGCAGGATCCAGACGGGAGCGAAGAGCCAGTTCGGCGGATTCCACGCGGGCTTCACGAGCGCCGCATGCCATGCCCCCGGCTTCCATTGCGACGCGACGAAGCCCGTGCCCTCGCACAGAAGGATCCACAGGACGAGTCCCGGCCATCTTCGAAATTCGCTCATACGCTCCTTACGCCTGCAGCCGGCGCACGGATCGCGCCGGGTCCAGGCGCTGGGTCAGTGCGCGGCGGGCCGGATGACGTCGAGGCTCGGCGCCTCTCCGATCTCCTTGAGGAGATTCGCCGCGCCGTCCACTTCCGTCATCGTCCAGAGCATGTACCGGCTGTCCACGTGTATGGAGCGCGTCTTTTCGGTGTCGTAGAGATAGTCGGAGGCGACGGTGTCGAACGTGCCGTCGAAGAGAAGGCCGCACAATTCGCCCTTCGCGTTCAGCGTGGCCGAGCCCGAGTTGCCGCCCGTCGTGTCGACGGACGAGAGGAAGTTCACGGGCACGCTGCCGAGCTTCGGATCGGCGTAGGGCGTCTTCTTCCCGGCCTTCATGGCCGCGATCGCGTCGAGCTGCTTCTTCGGCGCGTTGAACTCGCCCGTGCCCGAGGCCTTCTCGACGACGCCCTGAAGCGTCGTCTGCGGAAGGTAGATGAGCCCATCGCGGCCCGGCACGCCGAGCACGCGGCCGTACGTCACGCGGAGGGTGCCATTCGCATCGGGCGCCGTGAGACCGCCGCTCTTTTCGAGGAGAGCCTGCGCGTAGCGCGCGCCGAGCCGCTCGTAGGCGCCGTCTCGCGTCTTCGCGCGCTCGCGGATTTCCTGCCACAGCGGGTCGAGCGCGACCGCCAGCGCGATCATCGGATCCTTCGTGGCAAGGATCTCGGCCGTCGATTTCTCGACGAGGGCGAGCCGGGTCGCCTTGTCGCCGAGCTTCGTTCCCGCGTAGAGGCGGTCGAGGAGCGCGTCGATCTTTTTCGCGGCGTCTGCGTCCGAGATGCCGGCTGAAAGGCCGGCTTCCCTGTCGAGCGCTTCGATCCGCTGGCCCGGGGTGAGCTTCGACGCCTCGACGAGGACGTATCGCAGCAGGGAGCGATCGGCGTCGGGATCGTAGGAACGCTGCAGGCGTTCCTGCCCCTCGCGGATGCGGCTCCAGTTGCGCTCCTGGTATTCGGGTTCGCGGTCGAGGTCCTTCTTCGGGCGCTCCCGGGACAGCTCGTAGAGCGTGTGCGCGGCGGGCAGCAGCACGCTGCCGTTGCCGAGGAGGTCGTAGACAGTCGCGTCCCTTTCGCGAGTCTTCTCCTTCTCGGACTGAACCGCGTCGAGCGCGGGAAGAACGTCGCCGTAGGCTTTCTTCCGAACAGGATCCGCGGCGATCCACGCGAGAAGGTCCTTCTCGAGGGCTTCCTTTTTCGCGAGAAGGTTCCCCCTCTTGAATCCCTCGACCACTCCCTTGCGGTTGGTCAGCGTGTTGTTGAGGCCGCGTTTGCGGGTCGCGACGCGGATCACGGTTTCCTTGCTCTTGCTCCCGGCTTCGTCGAGGAGAGCGATGAGCTCGGCGTTCCGCCTCACCGTCCGGGGAAAGGACCATTCGGCCAGCTCCCTTGTCTGCGCGTACGTCGCGAAGCGCTGCGTGCGCCCCGGATAGCCCGCCACAAAAACGAGATCGCCCGAGCCGGCTCCTTCGGGCGAGATTTTCAGCCAGTGTTTCGGCTTGAAGGGAACGTTCTCTTTCGCGTACGCCACGGATTTGCCGGTGGGCGAGACGTAGGCGCGATAGAACGACCAGTCGCCCGTGTGGCGCGGCCACTGCCAGTTGTCGGTCTCGCCGCCGAAATTACCGATGCCTTCCGCCGGCGCGTACACGAGCCGCACGTCCTGAATCTCCATCTGGGCGAGCTCGAAATACTTCAGGCCGTCGAAGAACGACGCGACGCGGCAGCGCAGGCCATCCTTCTCGCAGGCCGCCGTGCGCTCCTTGAGCCGCCTTTCGACGACCTCGTGCCTCTGGCGATCGGCGAGCTTCGGATCGAGCTTGCCCGTGATCTCCGCCGTGACTTCCTTGACGGAGGTCGTGACGTAAACGCGCGAGCCGGGCCCCGCGGTCAGCTCCTGGTCCCTCGAGGAGGCCAGGAAGCCGTCCACGAGGAGATTCTTCTGGGGCGTGGAGTTGAACTGGAGGGCGCTCTGCACGCAGTGGTGATTCGTGACGATCAGCCCGTCCGGAGACACGAAGGACGCGCTGCAGCCGCCGAGAGAGACGATGGCGCCCATCGGCTGTCCCGTGAGGTCGGCGAAGGCCTGCGGGTCGCCCCGGAAACCCAATGCCTTGAGCCGTTCGGCGAGCTGCGGAATCTGCTGGGGCATCCACATGCCCTCTTCCGCGCGCGCCGGGGCCGGCAGGAGAGCGATGCCGAACGTGAGGCAAGCGGCGAGAATCGGGGCGAATCGGTTGCGGGTCTTCACGCATTCCTCCTCGAGAAGCCAGAGACGTCCCGCGCCCCTTCGGGACGCGTGGGCAAACGCCGGATTATGCTCCGAACAGGTATTCTGTGGGCTCCAGATGAAGCTGCCGAAGCCTCCCCTCACGGCCGACCTCGACGACCTCCTCACGCGCGCCTTCGCCGAGGACGGCGAGGACATCACGTCCCTCGCCGTCTTCGGGCCGGCGGCGCGCGTCATGGCGAAGATGGTCTGCCGGGAGCGCGCCGTGATTTGCGGTGCCGCCTTCCTCCCCCGGCTTTTCGCTTTTCTCTCCCCGCCCGCCCGCATCACGCTCCTCGTCACGGACGGGGATCTCGTGAAGCCCGGAACCGTTCTGGCCGAGATCGAGGGGCCCGCGATCACGGTTCTGGCCGTCGAGCGCACGGCCCTCAACCTCGTGCAGCGGCTGACCGGAATTGCCACCCTGACGCGTGCGTACGTGGAAGCCCTGAAGGGAACGGCGGCCGTCCTTCTCGACACGCGGAAGACGACGCCGGGCCTCCGCTCCTTCGAGCGGTACGCGGTGCGTTGCGGCGGCGGCACGAATCACCGCCCCGGACTCTCGGGCGGCTTCCTCGTGAAAGACAACCACACCGACGGCGCGGGCTCGACGTGGGAAGCGACGCGGCGCGCCGCCGACTTCCGCGCCCTGAACCGCCGCCTTCGCGGCCTCCTCCTGGAGGCCGAGGCGCGCACCCTCGACGAGGTGCATCAGGCGCTCGACGCCGGCGCCGAGCGGGTCCTGCTCGACAACATGACGGCCGCTCTGATGGCGAAAGCGGTCGTCGACGTGAAGCTCTTCAACGAGGCGACGGGCGCCGAGGTCACGACCGAGGCCTCCGGCCGCATGACGCCCGCCACCGCGCGCGCAGCGGCCGAGGCGGGCGTCGACTTCGTCTCGGCCGGCGCCCTCACACACTCGGCGCGCGCGATCGACATCGCGCTCGACGTCGTGGTGAATCCGAAAAAAGGAAGATGAAGGTCTTCCCGGCGCGCTTCCATACGCCCGTGCTCGTCCTCGGCACGGGCATCGCGGGCCTGACGACCGCCCTCACGCTCGCACGGCGCGGCGTCAACGTCCTCGTCCTCACGAAGGCGAAGGACCCCGAGGACTGCAACACCGCCTGGGCGCAGGGCGGGATCATCTATTTCGGCAAGAGAGACTCGCCCCGCTCCCTCGTGAAGGACATCCTCCTCGCCGGCGCCGGCCTGTGCCAGCCCGCGGCCGTGGAATTCCTCGCCCACCGCGGCCCCCAGGTCGTGAAAGAGATCCTCCTCGACACGGTCGGCGTCCCCTTCTCGCGCACGACCCGCGGCGAGCTGGATTTCACGCGCGAAGGCGCGCACTCGGTCGCCCGCATCGTCCATTCGGCCGACGCCACCGGTCGAGCCATCGAGACGGCGCTTCTCGCCCGCCTGGCCACCGAGAAGAACGTGACGCTCTTCACCGAGGCCACCGCGATCGACCTCATCACGGCCCGCCACCAGTCGCGGGACGTCGCCCAGCGGTACGCGCTTCAGGACCCCTGTCTCGGGGCGTACGTGCTCGACGGCAAGGGCAAGGTCCACACCGTCCTCGCGGACTTCACGGTCCTCGCGACCGGCGGCGTCGGCCGCCTCTTCCTCCACACGACGAACACGCGCCACGCCATCGGCGGCGGTCTCGCGATGGCCGAGCGCGCGGGCGCGGCCACGCTGAACCTCGAGTACGTCCAGTTCCACCCGACGACGCTCTATGTTCCCGACGCCGAGGGCTTTCTCATCTCGGAAGCGCTGCGCGGCGAGGGCGCGGTCCTCGTGAACCGCGCGGGCGAGGCGTTCATGAGCCGCTACGAGCCGAAGCTCAAGGACCTCGCGCCGCGCGACGTCGTGACCCGCGCGATCGTCGAGGAGATGACCACGCGGGGCGAGCCCTGCGTCTACCTCGACCTCGCGCACCACTACCGCGCGCACGAGGGACAGGGAATTCGGGAGAGATTCCCGACGATCGCCGCCACGTGCGCGACGTTCGGGATCGACATCGCGACCGAGCCCATTCCCGTCGTCCCCGCGGCGCACTACCACTGCGGCGGCGTCCTCGCGGACCTCGAAGGCAAGACGACGATCCGGCGCCTGTACGCCGTGGGCGAGGTGTCGTGCACGGGCGTCCACGGAGCCAACCGGCTCGCGTCGACGTCGCTCCTCGAGGGGCTCGTCTGGGGCGACGCCGCCGGCCGGTCGATCGCGGCGCGGCTCAAGAAGGGCGAGCCGCTCGGCACGCGCGTGTTTCGCGCGATTCCCGACTGGCAGAGTCCCGGCGAGGCGCAGAACGAGGACCCCGCCCTCCTGCAACAGGACTGGGCCACGATCCGCACCACGCTCTGGAACTACGTCGGCATCGTGCGCACGACGGCGCGGCTCGCGCGCGCCGTGGCCGACCTCAGGGATCTCGAGAAACGCATCCTGCGCTTCTACCAGGTGACGAAGGTCTCGAGGGACATCGTCGACCTGACCCACGGCATCCGCGCCGCGCACCTCATCGCGACCGCGGCCTTCCGCAACCCCGAGTCGCGCGGCTGCCACTACCGGAAGAGCTGAGCCTGGCGAACCGCTACTTCGCCGCGGCCTGCTTGATGAGCGCCGCGACCTCCGGATGCTTCTCGCGCTTCGCGATCTCCAGGAGGGAATCCTTGTCGGTCTTCACGTCAGCCCCGGCGGCGATGAGGACCTTCACTTCTTCGACGTAGCCCCGGAGGACGGCGACGGTGAGTGCGGTACTGCCCGCAGAGTCGCGGGCATTCACCTTCGCCCCTGCCTTCAGGAGGATCTTCACGTTCTCGAGGTTCCCCTGTTCGGCGGCCGCCGAGAGCGGCGCCACGCCGTAGGTGTTCGCCTTGTTCACTTTCGCGCCGGCTCCGACGAGGATACGCAGCATGTCGGGGTTCTTCCGCGAGGCGGCATCCATCACGAGCGTCTGGTCATATTCGCCCGTCCAGTTGACGTCAGCTCCTCCTGCGATGAGCTTCTTCGCGAGGTCGAGGTCGCCCCGATCGACCGCGTTCTTGAGAGCGCGCGGATCCATGGGCGCCGCCGCGGCTTTCGTGGGAACCGCCTCGGGAGCCTTCTGCGGCGCGGGATTCGACGGCGCGGGGGCGGCCGCCGTGGAAGCAGGGCTGGTCGACGCGCACGCGGAAAAGAGGAGAGCGGCGGAGAGGCAGACGGGAAGAACGATCTGTCCGTTTCGGCGCATGGTCACCTCTTTAGCGGTCATTCTATTCGTGTCGAAGCGCCCGCTTCCGGGACGACGAGGCGGACGCGGCCCGCGGCCGCGCCCATCTCGAAGGGCGTCGTCGTGACGGCGTCGCCGTCCACCTGCACGTCCAGCTCGTACCCCGCGAGCGACCGCGCGGAAAAGCTCCGCACGGCGAGGCGCGAGCAGCCCTCGACGTCGAGGTGGGCGGCCCTCCCGCGCGAGAGGCGGCCGTACCAGCGCGCGAGAGTGCCGCGTGAATGCGACGCGAAGAGCACGAGGTCGAGAAGGTCGTTCTCCGGATCCGCGTAGGGGGAAAGGATCGGATCGCCACCGTAGCGGCGCGTGTTGGCCGCGAGCACGAAAGTGGCCCTCACCGTGAAGGCGGCGCCGTCCGCGCGGATCCCCGTCACCTCGATCTCCGGGAACTCGTATTTCAGCCACTCGAGCGTCGCGGTCCAGCCGATGCCGGTCCGCCCGAACGCGCGCTTGAGCCAGGGGACGACGTTCTTCATGACGCGCGCGTCGAAGCCGACGCCGGCGCCGATGAGGCTCGTCCGACCCGCCGCGTGCCACACCGTGATGGGTCTTCTCCCGGGAGACGTCAGCGTGCGCTCGGCCTCGGCCAGGGTGCGGCCGATCCCGTATTCCCGCGCGACGACGTTCGCCGTTCCCGTGGGAAGAATCGCGATGGGCACGTCCGTGCCGAGCAAGGCCTCCGCGACCTCCCCCACCGTCCCGTCGCCGCCCGCCACCGCCACGAGGTCGAGCGCATCGCCGAGGCGCGCGGCCACGAGCTCGGTCGCGTGACGCGCGCGTTCGGTCGGGAGAGCGAGAAGCTCGAGGTTGCGGGCCGCCGCGCGCGCCACGATGCCCGCGACGTCGACGCGCCGCGCACCGCCCGCCTGCGGGTTGTAGACGAGGAGGCCGCGCCGCAGGGGACCCGCGACCGCTTCAGCCAAACAGCGTTCCCGGGCCCGAGGCCGGCTTGAGCCCGAGATGGCGATACGCCAGCGCGGAGGCGACCCGCCCTTTCGGCGTCCGCTGGAGGAACCCCGACTGCAGGAGGAAGGGTTCGTAAAGCTCTTCGATCGTGCCCTTGTCCTCGCCAAGCGAATGCGCGAGCGCCGAGAGGCCGACCGGCCCGCCTCCGAAGCGCTCGATGACGAGAGTGAGAATGCGCCTGTCGATGTCGTCGAGGCCGTGCTGGTCCACCTCGAGCTTGTCGAGCGCGACCTCGGCCGAAGCTTCGGTGATCGCGCTCTCTCCCGCGACCTCGGCGTAGTCGCGCACGCGGCGCAGGAGGCGGTTCGCGATGCGCGGCGTGCCACGGCTCCGGCGCGCAATTTCGCGCGCGCCCGCGGGCTCGACGGGACAGCTCAGGATCGCGGACGAGCGTGTCACGATCGTCGCGAGCGCCTCGGCGTCGTAGAAGTCGAGCCGGTGGGTGATGCCGAAGCGCGCCGTGAACGGCTGCGACAGCAGGCCGGCGCGCGTCGTGGCGCCCACGAGCGTGAACGGGGGAAGCCGGAGCTCGACCGTGCGGGCGCCCGGGCCCGTGCCGATCACGAGGTCGAGCTTTCCGTCCTCCATCGCCGGGTAGAGGATCTCCTCGACCGCGGGCGGCATGCGGTGGATCTCGTCCACGAAGAGGACGTCGCCCGGCGCGAGGTTCGTGAGGATCGCGGCGAGGTCGCCTGCCTTCTCGAGGACGGGACCGGACGTGACGCGGATCTGCGCGCCCATCTCGCGCGCGATGATGTGGGCAAGCGTCGTCTTGCCGAGACCGGGCGGGCCCGAAAGGAGGACGTGGTCCAGCGGCTCCTGCCGCTGCCGCGCCGCCTGCATGAAGACGCCGAGCGTTTCCTTCAGCTTCGGCTGACCGATGAACTCCGGGAGCGCGCGCGGGCGAAGCGTGACCTCGGGGTCCGCCTCGGCCGTCTGCAGCACGCCCGAGAGAATGCGTTCGTCCATCGGGCTCGATTATGGAACGAGAAGGCGGCGGGGTGTTCGTGCGCGAAGGAGCAGGCATGATAGCATGATGGCAGGAAGGAACGGCCATGCCGCAGGTACGGGGAGCAAACATCAAGGTCGTCGGGAAGAGCGGTCAGATTTCGCTCGGGAAGAACTATGCCGGGAAAGCTCTGAGGGTCGAACACCGCCGCGACGGCGTGATCGTCCTGACGGCCGTCGCCGTCATCCCGGAGAGTCAGCTGTGGACCACAGAAGAGCCGCATCGTTCGCGGATCAAGCGCGGTCTCGCCTGGGCCGCGGCAACCACGCCGGCCGAGACCGACGTCGACGCTCTTGTCGCACAAAGCTCCAAGGCCGTGAGCCGGGTGCGTGACCGCCGACGCTAGTCGAGTTCGGCTCGACCTCAACAGCCCCGAGTTTCAGGCCGTCTTCTTCGGCCTCGAGGCCGCTGAATTGAGGCAGGTTGTCGCGTCCCTGCGCCGGCTGTGCGAGCTGGACTGGGCGGCGATATACCGGCACACCGGCTTCCAGTGGGAGGCGATCAAGCATTTCAGGGCCCCCAACGGTGCGGGCGTCTATTCGCTGCGCCTGAGTCAGAAGGTCCGCGCCCTCGCATTTCGAGACGGTCATTTCCTTCGCTTTCTCTCACTGCATCCCGATCACGACTCAGCCTACCGGCGCTGACCCGCTCCGAATCCTCGCCCGGATGTTCGCCTCTATCGCGCCATGGATTTCAGGGCGGCCTGGAGAATCTTGTTCAGGTCGTCGGCGCCGACGTCGCGGACGGCCTTCTCCACGGCCTGCTCGGCCTGCGCCAGCTTGTAGCCGAGGTTCTCGAGCGCGCCGATCGCGTCGTCGACGGCCGAGGCCTTGCCCGCCGCTCCCGAAACGCCCGCTGCCGCGCCGAGGCCCGAGAGCTTCTCCTTCAGCTCGAGGCCGAGGCGCTCGGCCAGCTTCTTGCCGATGCCCGGGATCGTCGCGAGGAGGCGCGCGTTCTGCGTCGCGATGGCGCGGACGAGATCCGGCAGCGGGAGCCCGGAGAGCACGGTGAGCGCGACCTTCGGCCCGACGCCCGAGACGGAAATCAGGCGCTCGAAGACGTACTTCTCCTGCGTCGTCGCGAAGCCGAAGAGGGAGAGCGCGTCCTCGCGGACGTGCATGTGCACGTAAACCGAGGCCTTCTCGCCGGCGGGCGGAAGCGCCGAGAACGTGCCGAGCGGAATCGCGAGGTCGTAGCCCACGCCGTGAACGTCGAGGACGAGCCGGTCCGTCCGGAGCTCGACGACGGTCCCCGAGAGGCGGGCGATCACGGGGCGGCGTCTTCCTAGGCCTTGCCGCCCATCCGCGCCAGGAGCTCGCGGTTGAACTCGATCTTCAGGTCGGAACGCTTCTTCTGGACGAGCGCCTGCAGCAGCTGGTTCGACCTCTTGCCGCGGAGGCCTTCGCGCACGACGTCCTTTTCCTTCTCGAAGGCCGCCGGGTCGAACGGCGTCACGCTGTCGATGCGCATCACGACCGCGCCGCGCTCGGCAACGGCGATCGGCCCCTTCCGCTCCCCCGGCTTGGCCGAGAACACCGCGTCCAGCACGGCCTTCGGCGAGCCGAGACCGGGAATCGGGCCGCCCATCGAGAACGCGTCGGGCGATTCGATCTTGAGGTTGAGCTTCTTCGCGATCCCTTCGAGGGTGGCATCGGCGGACATCGCCTGCCGGAGCGCCGCGAGCGTCGCCTCGTCCTGCCTCTTCTTCTGGATGTCGAGAACGACGCGCGGCTTCACCTCGGCGAAGGCCGGCAATCCGGGCTTCTTGATCTCGACGAGCTTGACGATCGCCTCGCCGCGCGACGTCGAGACCGCCGCCTGCGCGGCCTCGCCCTCCTTGAGGGAGAACAGCTTTTCGCTGAACTGCGGGTTGAACCCGATGCCCTGAGGCGCGTCGGTGCGCGAGAGGAACTCGGTTTCGTTGAACGTCACGCCCGACCCCGCGAGCTTGCGCAGGTCGTCGTCGGAGGGCTTGCCCATCTTCGCGACCTTCTCGCCGAGGCTCGCCGCGAGGCGCTTGGCCTCGTCCTTCGCGCGCTCGTCCTGCAGCCGCGCCCGGATCCCCGCCGAGACCTCGAAGAGCGGCTGGACCCTCTCGCCGGTCCTCTCGAGGACCTGGATGACGTGGTATCCGAACGAGCTCTTGACCGGGCCGACGATGTCCTTCTCCTTCGCGGCGAAGGCGGCCTCGTCGAACTCCTTCACCATGCGGCCGCGGGGAAACGCGCCGAGGTCGCCGCCGTTCGCCTTCGAGCCGGCGTCGTCCGACTCGGCCTTCGCGAGCGCCGCGAAGTCCGCGCCGCCCTTGAGCTTTCGCACCGCGGCCTCCGCCCTCGACTTCTGGGCGGCGTCGTTCGCCGCATCGGCCTTGTAGAGGATGTGGCGCACGTGCGCTTCCTCGCCCTTGCGGTAGGTCTCCGCGTTCGCCGCGTAGTCGGCCGCGACGTC
>JARXKK010000012.1 GCA_030278895.1 Acidobacteriota bacterium | reverse complement strand
TCGAGACGCCTCCGAAGGACCGGCTCGCGATCGCGACGCACGTCGTGCCCGTGAACGACGACGTCATCCGCGAAGCGATCCGGGCGGAGGTGGACCGGGGCGGGCAGGTGTTCGTCGTGCACAACCGCATCGACTCGCTCGGCTTCTGGCGCGAAAAGCTGGCGCTCCTCGTGCCGGACGTCCGCGTCGTGACGGCGCACGGGCAGATGTCCGAGGGCGAGCTCGAGCGCGCGATGCGCGCGTTCGTGACGCGCGCGGCGGACGTCCTGCTCGCGACGACGATCGTCGAGAACGGCCTCGACATCCCGTCCGCGAACACGATGCTCATCGACCGTGCCGACCTGTACGGTCTCTCGCAGCTCTATCAGCTGCGCGGCCGCGTGGGCCGGAGCGACAAGGCGGCCTCCTGCTGGCTGCTCGTGCCGCCGGGCATGCCGCTGTCGGACGACGCGCGCCGCCGACTCAGGGCGATCCAGGAGTTCTCGGATCTCGGCGCGGGCTTCCGCATCGCGGCGAAGGACCTGGAGATCCGGGGCGCGGGAAACCTCCTCGGCGGCGAGCAGTCGGGCCACATCGAGTCCGTGGGGTTCGAAACGTACGTGAACCTGCTCGAGGAGGCGATGGCCGCGATCAAAGGCGAGCCGGTGCCCGAGACGCGCGACGTGACGCTCCAGCTCGGGCTGCCGCTGGCGCTGCCATCGGCGTGGATTCCGGAGGAGAGCCTCCGTATGGCTCTCTACAAGAAGATCGCGGCGGCTGCTGATGAGGAGACCCTGCGCCGCGAGGCCGCGACGGCCGCCGACCGTTACGGCACGCCGCCCCCGGCCTTCGAGCGCCTTCTCGAGATCGCGCGGCTCCGGCTTCTCGCGCGCGCTCTCGGCGTCAAGGCCGTCCAGCGGCGCGGCGACGAGCTGGCCGCGACGCTCGAGAAGGAACACGGCCTCGACCCTGAACGGGTGGTCACGGCCCTGAAGGCGGGCGATCTCTTCGCCTCCGGCCCGGACGCCTTCCGGATTCCGAAGGCGTTCGCGGGACTCGGGGTCGACGGGGCGGGGGTCTCGGCGCGCGCGGCGCGAACTCTCCTCGACCTCGCGCTGCCGAAGGTCCTCGCGACGCTGCCGGTCGCGCGGGGCACGTTCGTCGAGGGGGCGGCATGAGGCGCGGGGCGGCTCTCGTCCTCTTACTGGTCGCGGGGGGCTGCGCAGAGAAGAGCGGCCCACCGGCTATGGCGCGGCCTGAAACGATCGCGATGGCGGGCGACCAGCCCGTCACTCTGGGCGCGTTCATGGCCTGGGTGAAGACGGCGACGAGCGAGGACCCGAAGAACGTGTCGCCGCGCGTGCTCTCGAGTCTCCTCGACCAGTACCTCGACGAAGTGCTTCTCGCGCGGGTCGTGGAAGCCGCCGAGCCGAAGGTTTCCGGCACGACCGCCCGAGAGAAACGCCGCGCGTTCCTCAACCGAGCCGCGGGGCTCGAAACGCTCCAGGAAACGGATTTCAGGAGGGAGTACGACGCCCATCCCGAACGCTACAAGCGGCCCACCCTCGTGCGCGTGTCACAACTATTCTTCCGCGCGCGGGAGGACGCCGATGCCGCGGTGAAACGTCTCGCCGAGGGCGCGAGCTGGGAAGACGTGTCGCGCGCCAAAAGCGTCGAACCCAATGCCGCGTCGGGCGGCTCGCTGGGCCTTCTCGGGCGCGCGGACCTGCCCCGTGAGTTCGAAAAGGCGGTGTGGAGCCTTTCCGCGGGAAGAACGAGCGCCGTGCTGGCGACTCCGCACGGGTTCCACGTGTTCCGCGTCGACGAGCGCCTCGACGCGCGCGACGTGACGTTCGAAGAGGCGCTTCCGGGGCTTCGAATCGCGGTCGCCGAGGACCGCAGCGCGCGGGCGGTGGGGGAGGCCATCGCCGGAGCCCACCGGCGCTTCCCGGCCCTGGTGGTCGAGGATCACCTCCCGTTCCCCTACGTGGGAGCGAACGCCCGTAGCCCCGAAGCGCGTTGAAGGCGGGTGGCGGGACCTCGGCCCGGATTTCGCTAGACTGCGACCCGTGAAGTCATTTCGGCTCCCCCGCGTCCTCTCCTCGTTCGTCTTTTTTTCCGCGGCGCTTGCCGCCGTTGTCGCCGCCGGGCCTCTGCAAGCCGGCGAGGTCGTCAACCGCATCCTCGTGCACGTGAACTCGCGGATCATCACGCAGAGCCAGTTCGACGCGCGGATCGACCAGACCGTCCACGAGAGCGGTCCCCCGCCCAACGCCGCCAAGGGCGAGGAGATGAAGAAGAGCGTCATGGAAGAGCTCGTGAACGAGGCGCTCCTCGAGGACCGCGCCAAGGAGCTCGATCTCGTCACGTCGGACGCCGAGATCGAAGACCAGATCAAGAGGCTCAAGGAGCAGAACAAGGTCACGACGGACGAGGATTTCGCGAAGGGGCTCGCGCAGTCCGGCCTCACGATCGACGGCCTGCGCGACCAGCTGCGCCGCACCGTGACGCTGCAGCGCGTCGTCGGCCGCGAGGTCAACAGCAAGGTGGACCTTTCGGACGACGCCCTGCGCATCATTTACGAGCGGGAGAAGGAGACGTGGCGGGTGCCCGAGAAGGCGCACCTCGCCGAGATCCTCGTCTCGAACGGCGACGACCAGGCCCGGGCGGCTCGCCGTGCCAAGGAAGCGTCGGATCTCGTCAAGGGCGGCGCGAAATTCGAAGCCGTCGTGAAGGAGTACTCGGACGGGGGCACGAAAGCGAAGGGCGGCGACCTCGGTCTGGTCGTGCGCGGCGAGCTCACCGCCG
The DNA here is from genome assembly GCA_030278895.1 of Acidobacteriota bacterium. Lineage (GTDB taxonomy): Bacteria > Acidobacteriota > Thermoanaerobaculia > UBA5066 > UBA5066 > Fen-183. The sequence goes on along the minus strand of JARXKK010000012.1, from coordinate 39,585 downwards.
AAATAGACAAAGTGGTCTTCTCGCTGCCCGTCGGCACGGTGTCGGATCCCATCGGGACGAAATTCGGCTGGCACCTCGTCAAGGTGATCGAAAAGGTCCCGGTCTCCTACAAGCCGTTTCCGGAAGTGAAGGCGCAGCTCCTGAAGCGCGAGCAGGACACCCAGTTCCAGAAGAAGCTCGCCGAATACCTCGACAAGCTGAAGCGCGAAGCCGTGATACGCGTGTCGCCCGAAGGGCAGTCGTATTACACGCCACCCGCGGGCGTCGTCATGCCCGCGCCGGTTCTGTCGCGCACGGCCGCGCCCGCCGGGAAGAAAAAGAAATAGCCCGCCGGGACTTCAGCCGGCGAGGAGCTCGGCGCGCCAGCGCGAGAGCCCGCCCTCGGTGACGAGAAGATCCGCCGTCAGCCGGCCGTTCGCGCGGCGGGTCTTTGCCGCCGTCGTGAGGACGGCCCGTGAAGCGAGGACGCCGGGGTCGAGCCCCAGCGCGGTGGCCTTCACGTCGCGGGACTTCTTCAGCGCCTCCACGTCGCGCTCGAGCGCCGGGTCGGACTCCACGCGTTCCCCGCGGCGCACCTTCGGCCAGTCGGACGGCGGGAGGGCGGCTGCCTGCTCGAGAGCCTCGCGGAGGGCTTGAGCAAACGCGTCGGGCAACGGGCGCGGACCCGGGAAGAGCTTCGAGAGGCTTCTCTCGCCGGCCGCCGCCGGCTTCGCGGCGAGAAGGAGCCGCTCGTTCGTGAGGACGCGGAACGGGGGCCGGTCGAGGGAGCGGGCACGCGCGTCGCGCACATGCCAGAGGGCCCGCGCGAAGGCGCGCTCCTTGTCCGTCAGGGCGTTCGTGCCCTTGATCCGCCAGTCCGTCTCGGGATCCGCCTCGCGCCCGGAAGGGAAGACCGCCGCCGCCAGCCGGGCGCACTCCTCGGCATGCCACGCGAGGCGCCCCTTCCCCTCGAGGTCCCGCGCCATCGAGTCCACGAGCGCCGCGAGATGGAGGACGTCGGCCGCCGCGTAGGCGACGAGCGGCGGCGTGAGAGGCCGCTCGCTCCAGTCGGCGCGCTGGTGCGCCTTGTCGAGCGTGACGCCGACGCGCGCCGCGAGGAGAGCGGCCAGTCCGATTTCCTTCTCGCCGAGGAGCTGCGCCGCAAACATCGTGTCGAAGAGCGACGTCGCTCGAAAACCGTAACCGCGAAAGAGGAGCCGCAGGTCGTAGTCGGCGCCGTGCATGAGGAGCCGGCGCGGCGCGAGCCGCGCGAGGAGTGCGCCGACGTCGAGCGTCTGGAGCGGATCCACGAGGTGGGCCGTGCCGTCCCACGCGAGCTGGAGGAGACAGACCTTCTCGAAGTAGTGATGAAAAGAATCCGCCTCGGTGTCGAGCGCCACGTCGACGCCGGGACTCCGGTCGAGCGCGGACAGGAGAGCGCCGAAGGACTCCGCGTCGGAGGCGAGGCGCACGGGGGATGGTGCGAGAGAGGAGCCGGTCACCGCCCCGAGGGTACACCGCGTCGGCGGCGCGCTCCGCAACGTGCTCCGTCAAAGGGATTTCCCTTGACGTCGGCCCGATTCGGGCCGGATACTGGCGGTGGAAATAAGTGGTCGAGGGTGGCGTCTTGTGGGTTTTCCCGGCTAGCCGGGGAATTCCGGTGACGCCGCCCGCGGGCTCCTTTTCCAGGGGAAGAGTATGGACCGCCTTCGAGGCAGCGCGGAAACGACAGTGGACGAGAAGGGCCGCTTCAAGGTTCCTTCCGTGTTCCGTGCGCCCATCGAGGAGACATTCGGGCCCGAGTTCTTCCTGACGTCCATTTCCGGTGTCGACGTTCTGGTCTTTCCGATGCCGGTCTGGAACGCGCTGGAGGAAAAGCTGGCCGCGATGCCGGCGATTCACCGCGCGAAGGCGAAGTTCCAGGAGCGCTTCAACACGTACGGGCAGGTGGGTCGAATGGACGCGCAGGGCCGCCTCCTCGTTCCCTCTCTCCTGCGCGAGATCTCGGGGATCGAGGGCGACGCCCTCGTTCTCGGACAAACCGATCACCTGAAGCTCGTCGACCGCACGAAACATCTCAAAAACCTCCGCACGGCCACGATCACGGATGAGGACTACGACGAACTCGCACGCCATCTCGTCTGACGCGCCATGCCCGAAACCGGCGCGGTTCACGTCCCCGTCCTCCTCCGCGAGGTCGTCGCGGCGCTCCGGCCGGAGCGGGGCGGGGTGTACGTCGACGCGACGCTCGGCCTCGGCGGACACGCGCGGGCTCTCCTCGAGGCCTCTCGGGACACGCGTGTCGTCGGGATCGACCGCGACCCCGTGGCGCTCCGGATCGCCGGCGAGCGGCTCGCGGCTTTCGGCGACCGCCTCGTCACGGTGGAGGGGCGGCACGAGGATCTGGCCGCGCATCTCGATCGCCTCGGGCTGGACCGCGTGGACGGCATCCTCGCGGACCTCGGCGTCTCCTCGATGCAGCTGGATCTCGCGGAGCGGGGATTTTCTTTCATGAAGGAAGGTCCGCTGGACATGCGCATGGGCGCCTCAGGACCTTCGGCCGCCGACCTCGTGGCGACGGCCTCGCGTGAAGAACTGACGCGGATTTTCCGCGAGTGGGGGGAGGAGCGCATGGCGGGACCGATCGCTCGAAAGGTCGTGGAGGCTCGGAATACGGCGCCCATCCGGACGACCGGCGAGATGAGGAATCTCGTGCTGAAGGTCCTCGGACCGAAGCGCCCGATGCACAAGGATCCCGCGACCCGCGTCTTCCAGGCGCTCCGCATCGCGACGAATCGCGAGCTCGTCGAGCTCGAGCGCTTCCTCGACGACGCGGTCGCCCGCCTGGCTCTCGGCGCGCGACTCTCCGTGCTGTCGTACCACTCGCTCGAGGATCGCATCGTCAAACACACGTTCCAGCGCCACACGGCGGGTTGCACCTGCCCGCCGTCGTTCCCCGTGTGCGTGTGCTCGCGGCGCCGCGTCATGGCGCTCGTGACGCGCAGGTCGCTTCGTCCCACGCTCGCCGAGCTCGGCGAAAACCCCCGCGCGCGCTCGGCGCGGATGCGCGTCCTCGAGCGCGTCGCCGAAGACGGCGCCGGTCCGGGCACGCCGCAAGGGTAGGAATTCCGCCCATGGCGTACGCGGTCCGCCGCCCGGTCGAAAATCTCTATCTCGTGCGGGAGCGCGACCGGCTGCGGACGCGGGAGCTCGTCGTCCTCGCCCTGGCCGCGGTGCCGCCGGCGGTGGTCCTCTTTCTCGCCATCTGGGCAAATCTCGAAACGGTGCATCTCGGATACCAGCTCGCGGGCGTTTCGAAGAACCGCGAAGCGCTGCTCGAGAAGAGACACCGGCTCGAGATGGACCGCGCCCAGGCCGCCGCGCTCGCGCGCGTGGAGCTCATCGCGCGGGGCACGCTCGGCATGGTGCCGCCCACGCTCGATCAGGTCATCCTCGTGAGGGACGCGGCTCTCGCCGGCCCGCTCGCCCCTTCTCATGCCTCCCCGCTTCCGGCGCCGTCGCCCGCGAAGGCCGCTCCTTGAGCGCCGCCCCGCGCGGGGACCGCCGTGCTCTCTTCATGCTCGCCGGCGTCGGGCTGTGGATTCTCGTGCTCCTCGTGCGCCTCGTCGACCTGCAGGTCCTCCGGAAGGACGAATTCACCCGCCGGGCCGCCCGGCAGCAGGAGCGCACCGTCGATCTCGCTCCGCGGCGGGGCATCATCAAGGACGCGGACGGCACCTACCTCGCGATCAACGCCCGGGTCGAATCCGTGTTCGCGATTCCGTCGGACGTCGCCGATCCCGGCCGCGAGGCCGAGCTCCTCGCGTCGGTCCTGAAGCATCCGGCGAAGGAGCTCGCCCGGAAGCTCGAAAGCCCGGACAAGGAGTTCATCTGGGTCGCCCGGCGTGTGAGCGACACCGTCGCCGCGCGCGTGAAGGCCCTCATCGCCGAGAAGCGCCTCCCCGGAATCCGGCTCGTCGCCGAGTCCGCGCGGCGCTACCCCGAAGGCACGCTCGCGGCGGCGGCGCTCGGCTACGTCGGCCTCGACAATCAGGGCCTCGCGGGTCTCGAGTACCGCTTCGACGCCGACGTGCGCGGCAAGCCGGCCCGCGTCACGCTTCTCCGCGACGCGGCACAGCGTCCCTACGCGTCGCGTGCGCACGAGGGGGGCGAGGCCCCTTCCGAGGGCAACGAGGGAGCGTCCCTCACGCTCACCCTCCGGACCGCCATCCAGCACGCGGCCGAACGCGAGCTCGCGAAGGTCGTCGTCGAGTCGCATGCGAAGGGCGCCTCGGCGGTCGTGCTCGATCCGGCGACGGGAGCGATTCTCGCGCTCGCCTCGTATCCGACGTTCGACCCGAACAGATTCGGGGAGGTGGATGCCGACGCGCGGCGCTGCCGGCCGCTCGCGGACTCCTACGAGCCGGGCTCGACGTTCAAGATCGTGGCGGCCGCGACCGCGCTCGACTCGGGCACGATCGCTCTCGACGATCCGATCGACTGCGGCGGCGGCACGCTCACGATCGGATCCAACACGATTCACGAGCACGGCGGCAAGGGCTGGAGCGTGCTCACGATCGGCGACATCCTCGCGCACTCCTCGAACATCGGGATCGCCCACGTCGCGATGACGCTCGGCCGCGCCTCGTTCTACAAGTCGGTCAGGGACTTCGGATTCGGCCAGAAGACGGGCGTCGAGCTCGAGGGTGAGGCCGCGGGCCTCCTGCAGGACAAGGCCGGCTGGAGCGCTCTCACGCTGCCGACGATGGCGTTCGGCCAGGAGATCGGCGTCACGGTCCTCCAGATGGCGCGGGCCTACGCCGCGATCGCGAACGGCGGCGTGCTTCCGGCGGTGCATATGGTGGATTCGATTCAGAGCTCGAGTACGCCGGAACGGAGAATCGAACGCCCGGCGCCCCGGCGCCTCTTGAGCGAAGAGACGGCACGCGTGATGCGGGTCCTTCTCCAGAGGGTCGTCGAGATGGGAACGGGAAAAGCAGCCGCCATTCCGGGCTACACCGCCGCCGGCAAGACGGGCACGGCGCAGAAGGCGGTGCCGGGCGGGGGCTACTCGCGCGAGAAGTACGTCGCGTCGTTCATCGGGTTCACGCCCGCCGACCGCCCGCGCGTCGTCATCGCCGTCGTCGTGGACGAGCCGAAGGGAAGGACCTACGGCGGAGAAGTCGCGGCGCCCGTATTCTCCGCGATCGGCGCGGAAACGCTCCGCATTCTCCGCGAGCCGTCGGCTCCCGTCGGGACGACGCGTCCCTCCGTCCTCGTGGCGGATCTCGCCGAGGGCGCCGCCGCCTCCGCGCTCAGCGCCCGCCTCCACGCCGACGACGTCGTGCCCGCGTCGAACCGCCTGGAGCGCGGGAGCGACGCCGAGGATCGCGTTCCGGACCTCTCCGGCCGGAGCGCGCGCGAGGCCGTGAGGCTTCTCGCGGCGCGCGGCCTCGCGGCGCACGTAACGGGAACCGGCTTCGTCGTGTCCCAGGAGCCGCCCGCGGGCGCGCCCGCCGAGCGGGAGAACGCCTGCGCGCTCGTCCTCGCGCCGGCGCGCACGATCGGAGATGCGCCATGAAGCTCTCCGCGCTCGCGGCGGAGGTTCCGCACCATCGCGCGGGGCCGGTCGGGGATCCCGAAATCCTCGCGGTCACGCACGACTCGCGCGCGGCGGCTCCGGGAACGCTCTTCGCCGCGCTGCCCGGCTTGAAGGCGGACGGCCGGCACTTCATCGCCGATGCCGTGCAACGAGGCGCGGTGGCGGCGCTCGGTCTCGCGCCCGCGCCGGCGGGCACCTCCGTGCCGTATCTCGAGGTCGAGAACGCGCGTCGCTCGGCGGGCCTCATGGCGGCCCTCCTCGCCGGGAGGCCGTCGGAGAAGCTCGTCATGGCAGGGGTGACCGGAACGAGCGGCAAGACGACGACGACGTACCTTCTCGAGGGCCTTCTCGCGGGGCGTCACCCGAAGCGCGGCATTTTCGGCACGATCGTCTATCGCGGCGCGGGCGGCGACGCGGCGGCCATCGCCTCGCCTCACACGACGCCCGAGGCGACCGAGCTCCAGCCCATGCTCCAGGCGCTCGCCGCGGGCGGCGGAACGGCCGCGATCATGGAATGCTCCTCGCACGCGCTCGTCCTCGAGCGCCTCGCGGGCTGCGCGTTCGATGTCGCCGTGTTCCTGAACATCTCGCGCGAGCACCTCGATTTCCATCGCGACATGGACGACTACTTCGAGGCGAAGGCGCGGCTCTTCGGTCTGCTCAAGCCGAACGGCAAGGCGGTCGTCAATCTGGGCGATCCGTACGGCATGCGCCTCGCGAGCAGACTGATCGCTGATCGCACTGTTGGTTTCTTCTTGGAAGGTGAAGAGGGGAAAGAGCGCGCCGCAGGAAGTCTCTTCGCGACGGTCGTCGGGCGAGCGACGCTGAAGACGACGGGGACCACGCTCGACGTCGAGGCGGGGGGCGCCTCATTCACCATCCATTCCCCTCTCCTCGGCCGCCCGAACGCCGAGAACCTGCTCGCCGCGGCGGCCGCGGGTCTCGCTCTCGGTCTTTCGCCCGCGGAAATCTCGGAAGGGCTGGGCGCCGTCGCGAGCGTCCCCGGACGCCTCGAGCCCGTGCCGAACGCGCTCGGCCTTACGGTCCTCGTCGACTACGCGCACAAGCCCGCCGCACTCGAGGGCGTCCTGAAGACGGTGCGGACGATCGCGGCGGCGCGCGGCGGCCGCGTGATCGCCGTGTTCGGTTGCGGCGGCGACCGCGACAAGGGCAAGCGCCCCGAGATGGGCCGCATCGCGGCTCTCCTCGCCGACGAGGTCGTGGTCACCTCGGACAACCCCCGCTCCGAGGATCCCGAGAGGATTCTCCGGGAGGTGCGCGCCGGCGTGGAGGCGGCCGGGAAGACCGCGCATTACGTCGTGGACCGCCGCGAGGCGCTTGCCGCGGCGTTCCGGCTCGCGCGGGCCGGGGACGTCGTCCTCGTGGCCGGGAAGGGGCACGAGACGGAGCAGATCGTGGGCGGTCTCGCCCTGCCTTTCGACGACCGCCTCGTGGCGCGCGCGCTCCTCGAAGAGTACGCGGGAGCGGCGCGATGATCCTCTGGCTGCTTTACCCGCTGCACGTCCAGTTCCCGCTCCTCAACGTGTTCCGCTACATCACCTTCCGCGCCGCGAACGCGGCGCTGATGGCGCTTCTCCTTTCCATCTTCCTGGGTCCGGCGCTCATCCGCTGGCTGCGCTCCCGGCAGATCGGCCAGTCGATCCGCGAGGAGGGGCCGAAGGGCCACCAGACCAAGGCGGGCACGCCCACGATGGGCGGAGTCCTCATCAACCTCGCGATCGTCGTCCCGACTCTCGTGTTCGCGGACCTCTCGAACCGCTACGTGTGGGTCGCCCTCGCCGCGACCGTCCTCGCGATGTTCATCGGCATCGGCGACGACTGGCGCAAGGTATCGCGCGGGAACAACCGCGGCCTCTCGGGCCGCCAGAAGCTCGTCCTGCAGACCGCCATCGGGCTCGGCGTCGCCTGGGCGTCCGTGAAGCTGTTCGAGGGACGCGCGGACGCGACGCACATCGCGCTGCCGTTCCTGAAGAACGTCCACCCGGACCTCGGGTTCTTCTACATCCTCCTCGCCGCGATCGTGGTCGTCGGCTCGTCGAACGCCGTCAACCTCACGGACGGCCTCGACGGCCTCGCGATCGGCGCCACCCTCGTGGCCTCGGCCACCTTCGCGATCCTCGCGTACATCGCGGGCAACGCGAAGACCGCCAACTACCTCCTCGTGCCGTTCGTGCCGGGCACCGGCGAGCTCGCCGTGTTCTGCGGGGCCATCGTGGGCGCGTCGCTCGGGTTTCTGTGGTTCAACAGCCATCCGGCCGAGGTCTTCATGGGCGACACGGGCTCGCTCGCCCTCGGCGCAGCGCTCGGGACCGTCGCGGTCCTCATCAAGCAGGAGATCCTCCTCGTTCTCGTGGGCGGCCTCTTCGTCGTCGAAGCCGTCTCCGTGATCCTGCAGGTGGGCTCCTTCAAGCTGCGTGGCAAGCGCATCTTCAAGATGGCGCCCCTCCATCACCACTTCGAGCTGGCCGGGTGGCCGGAATCGAAGGTCATCATTCGTTTCTGGATCGTCGCGATCCTCTTCGCGCTCTTCGCGCTTTCGACGTTGAAGCTCCGATGACGTTGTCGCTCGGACCCGACCTTCCCGAGATCCGCGCCGCGGCGGTCTTCGGTCTCGCGCGCTCGGGCCGCGCGGCCGTGACGGCGCTCGTCGAGCGCGGCGTGGAAGTCGTCGGCACGGACGCGAAGCCGGGCCTCGCGGACCTCGTCGAGCGCCCGGGCGTCCGATACGTCCTCGGCGCGCATCCCGAGTCGCTTCTCGACGGCGCGGACCTCGTCGTCGTCTCGCCCGGGATTCCGCTCACGCTCCCGGTCCTCGACGCGGCGCGCGCGCGGGCGATTCCGGTCGTCTCCGAGATCGAGCTCGCCTCGCGCCTTCTCCCGGGCGTCGTCGTCGGGATCACGGGGACGAACGGGAAATCCACGACGACGGCGCTCGCGGCGGCGCTTCTGAAGGCCGCCGGGCACCTCGCGATCGCGTGCGGGAACACCGGGACCCCGTGGATCTCGTTCGCGACGAAGGCGGGAGCGAACGGCAACGGCACGGTCCCGAAGACGTGGGTCGTCGAGCTTTCGTCCTTCCAGCTCGAGGGTATCCGGCGCTTCGCGCCCGACGTCGCCGTCCACCTGAACCTGACGCCCGACCACCTCGACCGGTACCGCTCGATGGACGACTACGGCGCCGCGAAGGCCCGGATTTTCGAGAATCAGCGCGAGGCGCAGGTCGCGGTCCTGAACGCCGACGACGCGCTCGTCGCGCGCATCCGCCCGCGGGCCCGGCGCTTCGAGTTCGCGCGCGCCCTCCAGCCCGCGCTCGGGACGTGGCTCAAGGACGACCTCTTCGTCGGGGACGTGAACGGCAAGGGTCCACGCGTGATCGCGAAGCGCTCCGACCTCGCGCTGCCCGGGACGCACAACGTCGAGAACGCGCTTGCGGCGCTCGCGGCGACGCTGCCGCTCGGCGTCACGCCGGAGGCGGCCGTCGAGACGCTCCGCACGTTCCGCTCTCTCCCGCACCGGACGGTTCTCGTACGCACGGTGAACGGCGTCGGGTACTGGAACGACTCGAAGGGCACGAACGTGGACGCCACGCTGAAGAGCCTCGACGGGTTCCCCGACGGCAAGGTGCACCTCATCCTCGGCGGGAAGGACAAGGGCGACGACTTCGCGCGCCTCGCTCCGCTCGTCGCGAAGAAGGCGCGGACGGTTCTCGCGATCGGAAAGGCGGCGCCGGCCATCGCGAAGGCGCTCGGGTCCGTCCCGGGCGTCGCGCTGGAGGTCGCGGGCACTCTCGAAAAGGCGATCGAGGACGTTGCGAAGAGCGCCGTGCCGGGAGACGCGGTTCTCCTGTCGCCGGCGTGCGCGTCGTTCGACCAGTTCCGCGACTTCGAGCATCGGGGTGACGTTTTCGAGGCGCTCGTGAGGGCGCTGCCCGAACCCCAGATGGCGGGGAGACGCTGATGGCGCGGAAGCTGGCGTTCGACCGCCTCCTGTTCGGATCCGTCGTGCTGCTCGTGCTGATCGGTCTCCTCATGATCTACAGCGCGTCCGCGATGCAGGTTCTCCTGCCGACCGCCGGAGCCCCGGCGGGCGCGTACTTCTTCGTGATCAAGCAGACGGTCGCGGTCGTCGTCGGCGGCGTCCTCGCGTTCCTCGTGATGTCGATCGACTATCGCCGCCTGAACGATCCGCGCTTGATCACGGCCGGTCTCGTCCTCCTGACCGGGTCGCTCGTCGCCGTCCTCCTCAGGGCTCCCGTGAACGGCGCGCGGCGCTGGCTCTCCCTCGGCGTCATCAAGTCGGTGCAGCCCTCCGAGTTCGCGAAGATCGGGCTCGTCATCGCGCTCGCGGCGCTTCTCTCGCGGCGGGAAGGGGAGGTCACCCACCCGACGCGGACCCTGCTGCCGATCGTCGGGCTCGTGGCCTTGTTCGCGGGTCTCGTCCTCTTCGAGCCCGATTTCGGGACCGCGCTGACGTATTTCGTCATCGCCGCGGCCATGCTCTATTTCGCCGGCCTGCCCCTCAAGTACTTCCTCGGGTCGGCGCTCCTCCTCGTGCCCACGCTTTCGGCCTACGTGTGGTCGGCTCAGTACCGGCGCGACCGTCTCCTCGCCTTCCTCCACCCGGAGGCGGACCCGAGCGGCAGGGGCTTTCACGCGATTCAGTCGCTCATCGCCGTGGGAACGGGGGGCGTCACGGGCCTCGGCCTCGGGCACGGGAAGCAGAAGCTCTTCTTTCTTCCCTACCCGTACACGGACTTCATCTACGCGATCGTGGGCGAGGAGCTGGGACTCCTCGGCTGCGTCACCGTGCTCGCGCTGTTCGGGTTTCTCTTCGCGCGCGGCGTCCGCGCCGCCGCGAACGCGCCGGACTCCTTCGGCCGGCTGCTCGGGATCGGCTTCTCGGTGATGATCGTCGTGCAGGCCCTCGTCAACATCTCCGTCGTCCTGACGCTCCTTCCCACCAAGGGAATTCCCCTGCCGTTCCTTTCGTACGGCGGATCGGCGCTCTGGGCCGATCTCCTCGCGGTCGGAATTCTCCTCAACCTCTCGCAGCACGCGTCATGACGGACAAACGCGGCTTTCTCATCGCGGGCGGGGGAACGGGCGGGCACGTCTTCCCGGCGCTCGCTCTCGCGGGCGAGATCCGGCGCCGCCGGCCCGGCGCGTCGATCGTGTTCGTGGGAACGGCACGCGGTCTCGAGACGACGCTCGTGCCGAAGGCGGGCTTCCCTCTCGAATTCGTGCGCGCGAAGGGTCTGGTCGGCAAGGGCTGGCGCGCGCGCCTCGACGGCCTCCGCGCGCTCCCTCTCGCATTCCTCGACTCGGTGCGCCTCCTCGCCCGGCACGCTCCTCGCGCGGTCGTCGGCGTCGGCGGTTACGCGTCCGGTCCGCTCGTCGCTACGGCGTGGGCCCGAAGGATTCCGACGCTCATCCACGAGCAGAACGCAATTCCGGGCCTCACGAACCGGATCCTGGCGCGTCTGGCGCGCCGCGTCGCCGTCGGAACCGCCGGCGGCGCGTCGGCGCTGCCGGGGGCCATCGTCACGGGCAACCCGGTCCGGCCCGCGTTCTTCGACATTCCCTCGCTCGTCTCGAGGCCCAGAGAGCGGCGGCTGCGGATTCTCGTCGTCGGCGGCAGCCAGGGCGCCGCGATCCTGAATCGGCTCATGCCGGACGCGCTCGCGCGGGTCGCCGCCCAGGGAATCGCGTTCGACGTCGTCCACCAGGCGGGGAAGGGCCGTGCCGGCGAGGTCGTGACGGCGTACGCGAAGCGGGGGCTCTCTCCCGACCGCGCGTTCGTCCACGAGTTTCTCGACGACATGGCCGCGGCCTACGACGCCGCCGATCTCGTCGTCGCGCGCGCGGGCGCGATGACCGTCGCGGAGATCGCGGCGGCGGGGCGCCCGGCCCTCCTCGTGCCGTTCGCGGCCGCGGCGCACGGACATCAGGAAGCAAACGGGCGGGCGCTCGAGGCCCAGGGAGCCGCCGTCGTCGTCACGGAGGCGGACGCCACGGAAGAGTCCCTGGCGGCCGCTCTCGCGGGTCTCCTGGGCGACCCGCTGCGGCTTCTCACGATGGGCGAAGCCGCGCGCCGTTCGGCCGCGCCGGATGCGGCCTCCCGCCTGTGCGATCTGCTCTTCGAAGTGGAGGCGGCTTGAATTTCCTCCGCGTGAAGCGCCTCCACTTCGTCGGGATCGGCGGCATCGGCATGTGCGGCCTCGCCGAGCTCCTGAAGAGCGTGGGCCTGGAAGTGACCGGCTCGGACCTCACGCTCGGCGAGACCTCCGAGCGCCTCGTCGGCCTCGGCATCAAGGTCCACCAGGGACATCGCGCCGAAAACGTCGCGGGCGCGGACGTCGTCGTCTACTCGAGCGCCGTCCACGAGAGCAACCCGGAGGTGGCGGCCGCGCGCTCCGCGGGGATTCCCGTGATCAAGCGCGCGGAGATGCTCGCCGAGGTCATGCGCGTCAAGCGCGGCATCGCGATCGCCGGCACGCACGGCAAGACCACGACGACCTCCATGACGGGCGCGATCCTCATGGCGGCCGGCCTCGATCCCACGATCATCGTGGGAGGCCGGATGCGCGAGGTCGGGACGGCGCGGCTCGGGCACGGGGAATATCTCGTGGCCGAGGCCGACGAGTTCGACCGCTCTTTCCTCGCGCTCTCTCCCATGCTCGCGCTCGTCAACAACATCGACCTCGAGCACCTGGACACGTACCGCGACCTCGCGGACATCCAGGAGACGTTCGCGCGCTTCGCGCGCAGCGTGCCGTTCTTCGGAGCCGCGATCCTCGGCCTGGACGACCCGAACGTGCAGGAGATACGCCCGCTCGTGTCGCGCCGCGTCGTGACGTTCGGGCTCACGCCCCAGGCCGACGTCACGGTGCGCGACCTCGCCCTCGAGCGGAGCGGCTCGCGCTTCATCGCGACGGCGGGCCGCGAGTTCATGGGACCCGTCGCGCTCAAGGTGCCGGGTCTCCACAACGTGAAAAACGCGCTCGGGGCGCTCGCGATCGCCCGCGAGCTCTCGATTCCGTTCGGGATCGCGGCGCGCGCTCTCGAGGAGTTCAAGGGTGTCATCCGGCGCTTCGAGAAGAAGGGCGAGAAGGGCGGCGTCGTCGTCATCGACGACTACGCGCACCACCCGACCGAGGTCGCCGCGACTCTCGCGGCCGCCCGCCAGTCGTACCCGGACCGGCGCATCGTCGCGCTCTTCCAGCCGCACCTCTACTCCCGCACGAAGGACTTTGCGGCCGCGTTCGGAGCGGCGTTCCTGAACGCGGACGTCCTTCTCGTGACGCCGGTCTACGGCTCGCGGGAAGCTCCGCGGGAGGGCGTGACGGGCGCCCTCGTGGCCGACGCCGCGACGGCCAGAGGCCATCGCGCCGCGCGCTTCATCGCGGACAGGAAGGACATCGCGCAGGCGCTCGAAGAAGAGATGAAAGAGGGCGACGTGCTGATCACGATGGGCGCCGGCGATGTTCTGCATTTCGGAGAGGATTTTCTGGAAGCAAAATCCGAATGAGTTCCTTCTATCGCCCCCCCTCGTCCCGCACCGTGCGCCCCACCCGGCGCCGGGCGGGGAGCCGTCTGCTCGTCCCGGCTCTCTCCCTGCTGCTACTCGCCGCCTTCACGCTCTCGGGCCTCGTCGTCCTTCGCACGCATCCGCGCTTCGCCGTGAACCGGGTCGTCCTGGACGGTGTGCCCGAGGCGCGACGGGCCGAGACCGAGGAGCTGACGGACGCCTGGATCGGGCGTCCGCTTCTCTTTCTCGACCTCCAGAAGCCGGTGGCCGAGATTTCGAAGAAGTCGTGGGTGGCGGCCGCGTCGGCGCGTCGCATCGTGCCGGACACGATCGCCGTGCGCGTCGTCGCGCGGCCTCCCGTCGCCCTCGTCGCGCGCGCGGACAAGGACGGAGAGCTGTGGACCATCGACCGCGGCGGCAGCTTCACCGGCCCCTACTCCGGGCGCGCCCTGTCGAAGAACGACGACTTCGTCGTCCTCTCGGGCGCGTCCGACGCCGCGGCGCTCGCGCGGGGAGCGGCGTTCCTCGAGGCGATCCGCGCGGAAGACCCCGCGCTCCTCGCGCGCGTCTCGGACCTGGCCCTCGTGCCCGAGGGCTTCGCCGTGACGGACCGCATCGCGCGGGCGCGCCTCCTCTTCGGTCCCGACGCCGCCGAATCGGGAAAGGCCGTGCCGCTGTGGCGCGCGTTCCTCGCCCTTCGCCCCGAACTCGACCGCCACGCCCTGGCTCTGGCGGAGGCGGACCTGCGCTTCGCGGGCCGCATCGTGCTCAAAGCGCCCGGTGACTCCGGGCGCGGGAAGACCTGAGAGGACGCCGGATGACCAAGGCAGCTTCGTACCTCGTGAGTCTGGACATCGGATCGACAAAGGTCTGCGCGCTCATCGCGGAGCAGGACCCGTCGGGGCGCGTCGACATCATCGGAAAGGGAACGGCCTCGCACAAGGGCGCGCGCAAGGGGGCGATCATCGACGTGCCCGCCACCGTCGACGCGATCAAGCGCGCGACGGAGGAAGCCGAGATCATGGCGGGCGCCCAGATCGAACGCGCCGTCGTGGGCGTTGCCGGCCCCGCGGTGAAGTCGTTCAACAGCCGTCAGGTCGTCGCGGTCGCGGCGAAAAACCGCGAGATCACGCGCGAGGACATCCAGCGTTCGCTCGACGCGGCGCGCTCCGTCCCGATTCCCTCGGAATTCGAGATTCTCCACGTGCTCCCGCGCGAATTCGTCGTGGACGGGCAGGACGGCGTCGCCGACCCGCTCGGGATGGTGGGGAGCCGGCTCGAGGCCGACGTCCACGTGATCACGCTGCCGGTCGCGACGACGCAGAATCTCCTGAACTGCGTCAACCGGGCGGGCATCGAGGTGCTCGAGATGGTCCTCGAGCCGCTCGCGGCCGGGGAGGCCGTCCTGACGCCCGACGAGAAGGAGCTGGGCGTCGTCCTCGCGGACATCGGGGGCGGCACCACGGAAATCGCCGTCTGGCGGCACGGCGCCCTGGCGCACACGTCGGTCCTTCCCGTGGGCGGGGATCATTTCACGAACGATCTCGCGGTCGTCCTCAAGACGCCGGTGCCCGACGCCGAACGCCTGAAGCGCAAGTACGGCGCGGCCATGGCCTCCCTCGTGAACGAGAGCGAGTCGATCGACGTGCCCCTGACGGGCGGCCGCGGCGTGCACCCCGTCAAGAGGCGGGAGATCGCCGAGATCCTCCAGCCGCGCGCGGAAGAGCTCCTCACGCTGCTCTGGGAGGAGTCGGTCCGGGAAGTGCCCGCGAGCGAGCTCCGGGCCGGTCTCGTGCTGACGGGCGGCGGTGCCGAGCTCGACGGTCTCCTCGACGTGGCCGAGCAGGTCCTCGGCGTGGCCGTCCGCCGGGGCGTGCCCCGGGGCCTCGGCGGACTGACGGACGTCGTCTCTTCGCCGGAGTGGGCCTGCGCCGCGGGCCTCCTCCTTTACGGGCGCGGCAGCGCCGCCGCCTCGAAAAGGCGCTCGCGCGGCACCGGCGCGGGTTTTTTCGACAAACTCAAAGGCTCCCTCAAGAACTTGTTCCCCGCGTCCACCGCTCTGTGATATCGATGGAGGAAAGAAGATGATCCTTTTCGACGACGAGCCCCGCGCGTCGCTTCCCATCTCGCTGACCGACGAAGCTTCTCCTCCCGCGAAGATCAAAGTCGTGGGCGTCGGCGGCGGCGGTGGCAATGCCGTCAACCGGATGATCCAGGCCGGCATCCGGGGGATCGACTTCGTGGCCGCGAACACCGACCTCCAGGTGCTGCGCGTGAATCGGGCCGCGACGAAGCTCCAGCTCGGCCTGACGACGTCGCGCGGCATGGGCGCGGGGTCGAACCCCGAAATCGGGCGCAATGCCGCGCTCGAGGACGCCGAGAGGATCACGCAGGTCCTCGCGGGCTCGGACATGGTCTTCGTGACGGCCGGGATGGGTGGCGGAACGGGCACCGGCGCGGCCCCGGTTGTGGCGCGACTCGCGTCCGAAGCGGGGGCGCTCGTCGTCGCCATCGTGTCGAAGCCCTTCTCCTTCGAGGGCCGGCGCAAGCTGCGCTATGCCGAGGACGGCATCGCCGAGCTTCGCGAATACGTCGACACGCTCATCACGATACCGAACGAGCGCCTCTATTCGTTCGTCGACCGCAACGTGACGACGTGGGAGGCGTTCCGCATCGCGGACGACGTCCTCCGGCAGGCGGTGCAGGGGATCAGCGACCTCATCACCGTGCCCGGCGTCGTGAACCTCGACTTCGCGGACGTGAAGACGGTCATGGAAAACATGGGGATGGCGCTCATGGGCACGGGCACCGCGTCCGGCGAGCACCGCGCGGTCGAGGCCGCGCAGCGCGCGATCTCGAACCCGCTCCTCGAAGAGCAGTCCATCCAGGGCGCCCGCGCGATCCTCATCAACGTGACCGGGGGCGAAGACCTGACGCTGGCCGAGGTGAACGAGGCCTGCGCGATCATCCAGGCGGCCGCCGACGAGGAGGCGAACGTCATCTTCGGCCTCGTCCTGGACAAGGACATGAAGGACGAGGTCAAGATCAGCGTCATCGCGACGGGCTTCGACGCTCCCGCCGCGCTCGCGTCACGCCGCGAGGTCTCCCTCCCGGTGACGCCGAGCGGAGTCCGGGCCGCGCTGGAACGGGGCGACCGCGGGGATCGGGGCGGGAACGACAAGGAACGGGAGCGCGCGCGCACGTCGCCCGAGGTGCCGAATCCGGAAGATCACGGGTACGGCGTCAACCTCATCAACATGCGCGACCCGCGCGAGGACATCTTCGACATCCCGACGTTCCTGAGACGTCAGATGGACTGACGGGCCTTCGCCCGGCGCGCGCGCTGGCGCTCCTTGAGCCAGGCGCGCGCCTTCAGCCAGGTGCGCTCGAACCGGGGGTTGCGCTGCCGGAAGCGGCGCACCTTGCGCTGCACCCATCGGCTCTCGATGTAGAGAATCGCCGCGCCGGCGACGCCGAAGGGCCAGCCCTGGATGATGGGAAGAAGGCCGCCGATCAAGCCGAGCACGAGGAGAACCCACCCGAGCGTGAGGAGGGCGATCCGCGTCGTCCGCCTGCGCGGCTTCGCAAGGCCGCGTGGCTCGCGAGGATCGCTCATGCTTTCCGAGGGAACACGCCCTTGCGCGCGTCGCGGGCGATCTGCTTGGACTCTTCCGAGAAGCTTTTCGAGATCATCCAGTCGAGGAAGCCCGGGTGCTTCTCGGCCACCTCGGCGAGCGTCTTTCCGCGGTGCTCGCTGAAGGCGAACACGATCTCTCCGTCCCGCCAGAGAAAGCGCTTGTCGGGATCCGCGAAGCGCCCCTCGGGCGGCCGCGAGATCTCGTGCAGGCCCTCGACGTCGCGCGGGAGGTCCGGGTAACGCCGGAGCTGGCCGGCAAGCACCTCGGCAGAAGCGAGGGCGTCGGCGAGCGCCGCGTGCGCGCCCGCGTGCTCGCGGCCCGCGAAGACGCGCACGGCCGCGGCGAGGTCGCGCGGCTCCTTCTTGAAGTAGATCGCCTGCATGTCGACGATGCGGCGGTTCTCCACCGGGAAGACGAGGTTCGCGAGCGCGAACTCCCGGAGAAGCACGGGGACGTCGAAGGAGCGGACGTTGTAGCCCGCGAGGTCCGCGTCGCCGAAGAATTCCAGGATCTGCCCCGCGATCTCGGGGAACGACGGCGCTCCGGCCACGTCGGCGTCGGAGATCCCGTGGACGCGCGTGGATTCGCGGGGGATCTTCACGCCGGGGTTCACGCGGGATTCCCAGATGGCCACGGCGCCGCCGGGACCGAATCGGAGGGCTGCGATCTCGACGATCCGGTCCGTGAGCCGGTCGGCTCCCGTCGTCTCGAGGTCGAAGACGACGAGCGGCCGCTCCCCCGTGAGCGCGGAGAGCGCGGCATAGGTCTCGGGGGGGATCATCGGCGCCGACACGCCCGCATCATGGCCCAGGAACGGCCGGGGCGGGGCGCGGCGCTTCCCAGATCCAGACGGTGCCGGGCGGCATTCCCGGAGGATCCGTCCAGACGAGACGCGCCGCATGCAAACGGGCAGGAGGATCGCCAGGTTTGTGCTCGGCATCGTATGCAGAGTCGCCGAGGAGCGGCGTGCCAAGGTGAAGCAGGTGAATGCGGAGCTGGTGCATCCGGCCCGTCTCCGGCACGAGCTCGACGAGCGCCGTGGCGCCCCGGTTCTCGAGCACGCGATAGCGCGTCGCGGCCGGGCGGCCCGCCGGATGGACGGCGGTGCGGCCGGGCGGAGGCAAGGGCTGGATCGCGAGGACGCGGCGGCCCGAGAGAAGGTGTCCCGCGCGCGAAGGGCCGTAGGCCGCCTTGACGGCGCGCTTCAGGAGGTCGGGCCGCGACGTGCGGTGCTCGAGAAGCGGCGCGTCGACGCGGCCTTCGGAAGGTTCGGGGACGCCTCTCGTGACCGCGACGTAGGTCTTCTCGACCTGCGTCGGCCAGGCCGCGTGCGCGGCGCGGAGAGCGTCCGGGCCCCTTGCAAGGAGGAGAACGCCCGACGTCTCCTTGTCGAGCCGGTGGACGAGCGCGAGGCCTTCGCCGAACTCCTCACGCAGGGCGCCCAGGAGGCCGCCCGGGCCGTGCACGGCGATGCCGGGCCGCTTGTCGACGGCAAGAAACGCGTCGGCCCCGGGCGGAGAGGGGAGGATCGTCGCCGTGCGCGCTTCTGACGACGTCACGGCGTCCTGCGGAAGCGCAGCGCCGAGAGGATGACGGCGAGGCTGCCCACGATGTTCGCCGCCATGCCGATCACGATCGGAGGCTGGTGGAAGCGGATTCCGTAGGCGAGGTAGATGATCTGCCCGCCGAGGAACATCGCGTACGTGAGCACGGAGACGTCCTCGGAGCTCTTCCGCTGCCAGATGCGCGCGGCCTGCGGGACGTAGGCCGCACCCGTGGCGATTCCCACGACGGACACGGCCCACGCGAGGAACGAGTCGAACGTTCCCGGGTTCGAGATGGGCTTACCTTCTGTTCCCGAACAGCCGGAGCAGCATGAGGAACAGGTTGATGAAGTCGAGGTAGAGAGCGAGCGCGCCCGAGATCGCACCGCGACGCCCTTCCTCGGATCCGGCATCGACCGTGGCCGCCATCATCTTGAGCTTGCGCGTGTCGTAAGCGGTGAGCGCCGTGAAGACGATGACGCCGACGCAACTCAGGACGAACCCGAGCATGTCGGACTTCAGGAAGAGGTTGACCAGCGAGGCGATGATCACGCCGATGAGGCCCATGAACGCGAACGAGCCGACGCCGTCGAGCGAACGCTTCGTGACGAGGCCGTAGACGCTCATGGCCCCGAACATCCCAGCCGTGACGACGAACGTCGAGACGACGGACGCGGACGTGTAGGCGAGAAAGACGACCGAGAGCGTGAGGCCGTTCAGCGCCGCATAGAAGAGGAAGACCCCGCCCGCCGCGGTCGCGGAGAGGCGGCCGACCATTCC
Organism: Acidobacteriota bacterium; assembly: GCA_030278895.1. Taxonomy (GTDB): domain Bacteria; phylum Acidobacteriota; class Thermoanaerobaculia; order UBA5066; family UBA5066; genus Fen-183. The sequence continues at coordinate 20,494 of JARXKK010000012.1, read as the reverse complement.
GGAGAGCCAGGCGACGAGGGCGAGCTCGCCGATGATCAGGCCGAAGAAGACGATGCGGTTCCCGACCACCATTCGTAGAACGCTCTCGTTGGACAGCGTCGCGAACGCGCAGGCCGCGGTGACGAGGAGGCCGGCGGCCATCCACGCGTAGACGCGGGCGAGAAACGCGGGAATCGCGACCGCGGCCGACGGGCTGATCGGCTGCGGGGAATCGAAGGATCGCGGAGGCAGCTCGGTGGGCATGTCTGGATCTCCTCTCGAACACCCATCCTAACGCGGCTCGGCTCGTATTCATTCCCATGAAAGAGCCGCGTCCGCTGTCGCAGTCCCTGTTCGCCGTCGGGCGTCGAGATGGCTAGAACTTCAAAGTAAGTTCCCCGAGGAACCGCCGCGGCGGCGCGACGTAGAACTGGCTGTCGCCGATCTCGCTGTTGGAGGTGTAGTGGCGGTCGTCGCGGAGGTTGCGGCCGACGAGCGAGACGCGCCCCCACGAGAACTCCCACGACGCGCCGGCGTCCCACTCGTAAAAAGAATCGGTGTAGAACGTGTTCCGCCGCGTGAGCGGACGGATGCCCTGGTGGCGCACGGCCCCCCAGATCCCAAGTCCCGTCTTCGGCGCGTACGAGAGCCGCGCGTTCCAGAGGTCGCGCGGCACGAGCTCCAGCCGCTTGCCGTCCACGACGCGCAGCTCGCCGTCGGGGGTCAGGAACGAGAAGTTCACGTACGTGGCGTCGTGGTGCGCGTACCCCGCCGCGAGCGACCAGCCCTCGAGGTTCGGGAGCGCCCAGACGAGCTGGGCCTCAGCGCCCTGGAATCGCTCCTCGCCCGCGTTCGTGAGGAGGGGACGTCCGTTTGGACCCACCGTCGAAACGACGAGGTTCTCGAAATTCATGTGGAAGAACGTGACGTCGAAAGACAGAGTGCCGTGCGCCCAACGCGTCTTGAGCCCGAGCTCGCCGGAACGCGCCCGCTCCGGCTCGAGGATCCGCGCGCTCTCGGCCTCGAGGATGTTCGGGGCCGCGGGTTTGAAGTTGCTCTTGAGAGAAACGTAGAGATTCAACGCGTCGAGGACGGCCGCTTTCGGCCGGTCGACGATCCGGACCAACGCGGAGGCGCCCCCGGACCACTTCCCGTCCGTGCGGCTGTCCGACGCGACGCCGGGCGTGGGAGCGCCGACTGCCGCGATGGTCGCGTCCAGCGACTCGGAGGTCCGGTCGTACCGGGTGCCCAGCGTGAGGGTGAGGGCGTGGAACGGCGTCCACTCGTCGTTCACGTAAAAGCCCCAGAACGTCCGGCTGTCCGCGGCGGAGCGATGGTCGCCGACGGGCACCTGTTCGAGCGTCGGGACGAGGGGACGGGACCCGGTGAGAAGGGAAAAACCGAAGCTGGTGCCCTCGAGTTTCGTCTTGCCCGCGGTGTACGCGATGCCCGTCACGAACCGGTGGCGGCCCCCCGCGGAAAGGTCCGCCACCACGCGCGCGTCGTTGAAGACAGTCGTCTCGAGAGGAGTGAGCGCGGTCCCGGTGGCCGTAGCGCCCGCGGCTTCCGCGGACGCGATGAAAGAGCGCACGGAAATCTGCTCGTCGCGGGTGAGGCCGAGGGTGTTCTCAACCCGGACCGTGGCCGACAGCGGCTGCGAGACGGTGGAAGCCAGCGAGTACACGCGATGATCGAGCCGTCCGCCGCGGATCGCGTAGTTCCGGTCGATCTCGAATCCGGCGACGGGCTGTCCACCCTCGACCGGAAGCGGCGACCCGAAGTAGTTCGTGTCGCGGACGACGCCGATCGTCACGTCCACCGAGCCCTCTTTCGTGCGCTGGCTGAAGCCCAGAGAGAGCCGGTCCGAGGAGGCGTCCGTCCCGTCCTGCCAGCCCTTGCCGCGCCCCATCGTGCCGAAGAGGTGGATCGTCTGCTCGCCGTTCGCGGCCACGTACGACAGGTTGCCGTGCTTGTCCGAAAAGGAGCCTCCGCCCAGCGTGAGGGCCCCGCCGCTTCCCCTCGGATGCCGAGTGAAGACCTGGATCATTCCGGCGAACGCCGCGACGCCGTAGAGAGTGCCCTGCGGGCCCTTCACGATCTCGATGCGGTCGATGTCCTCCACGGAGATCTGGGCGAGCGACGGGTTGAAGGGGCCGCCCGCCGGAACGCCGTCCACCGTGACGAGCAGCGCGTCGAATTCCTTGAGGCCCCAGATCCCGATGTTCGCGAGGCGGTTGCCGTTGTCCGAGCCGCTTCCCGTGTCGAGGCCGGCGACGTCCTGCAGCGCGTCCGCCACCGTCTTGGCCCCGCGGCGGCGCAGCTCGTCCCCGGAGACCACCGAGACCGGCGCCGCGATGTCTACCGCGTCTTCGGGAGTCTTCGTCGCCGAGACGACCATCGAAGTGCTCGCCGCGGGGGAGTGCGGGATCTGGGCGAGAAGCGAAACGGAGCCTGCCAGAAATGTGGCGGCGAGAACGAGCCTGGCGCGTGGGAACGTCATGGAAGCATGTTAACTAAACTGCCGGGCGTGATTTTCTGCTTCCACTGCGGGCTGGTCGTCGCCGAGGGCGAACGGTGGCGCGCGGAGGTGCTCGGCGAGGAGCGCGACTTCTGCTGCGCCGGATGCCGGGCCGTCGCCGAAGCGATCTCCGAAGGCGGCCTCGATGCGTATTACCGTATGCGCACCGAAAACGCCCCGCGCGCGTCGCCGGACGACACCGGAGCCCGGCCTGATGAGCGGCTCTTCGACCGGGAAGACGTGCAGTCCTCGTTCGTCCGGGAGGTCGGAGGCCTTCGCGAAGCATCGCTTCTGCTCGAGGGCGTCCGCTGTCCGGCGTGCCTCTGGCTGAACGAACAGCGGCTGAGGTCGCTCGCGGGAGTCGTCGAGACGAGCGCCTCATACCCGAGCCACGGCGTGCGGGTTCGCTGGGATCCCTCGCGCATCGCGCTGAGCGCGATCCTGGCGGCGGTCCGGGGGATCGGCTATCGGGCGCTGCCGTTCGATCCGTCGCACCGCGCGTCCGCAGAGCGGAACGCTGCCCGGCGTGACGCGCCGCGCCTCGTCTTCGCCGGCGCCGTCGGCATGATGGTGATGAACCTCGCGCTCGCGTCGTACGTCCTGGGAGGTCCCGGCGCGGACGGAGCGCTGCCGCTGTGGGAGACGTTCGGGCGATGGGTCCAGCTAGCAGCCTCCGCGGCGCTGCTCGCCTATCCGGGGCAGGACTTCTTCGCGGGCGGCTTTCGGGATTTGCGGCAGAAGCGCGCCGGAATGGACGTGCCGATCGCACTCGGGATGCTGGTGGCGTGGGCCGGCGGCGCATGGGCGACGTTCCGGGGCTCGGGCCCGGTCTTTTTCGACGCGATCGCCATGCTCGTCTTCTTCGTCCTCCTCGCCCGCGCGTTCGAGACGCGCGCGCGCCTGTCGGCGGCCGCGATCTTCGACCGGTTCGCGGTCGTTCAGCCTGGGGCCGCACGCCGCATCGGCCCGGACGGCTTGGAAAGCGAGGTCGCCGCTCTCGACCTTCGCCCGGGCGACGTCATCCGGGCGCGTCCGGATGAGACCGTTCCGGCCGACGGGATCCTTCTCGAAGGCTCGTCGAGCTTCGACGAAGCCGTGCTGACCGGCGAACCGTGGCCGCGCCCGCGAGAGGCCGGCGAGGACGTCGTGGCGGGGAGCCGCAACTGCGGCCCTGCGGTTCTGATTCGCGTCACGCGTACAGGAGAGAGCTCGACGATCGGCGAGATACGGCGCCTGCTCGAGAAGGGGCTGGAGAGCCGTCCGCGGTTCGCGGAGCTGGCCGACTCTCTCGCGGGCTGGCTCGTCGCCCTCGTCCTCGTCCTCTCGGCGGCGACGGCCGCGTTCTGGCTCGTCCGGGATCCCTCGATGGCGCTCCCGGCGACGGTTGCCGTGCTGATCGTCACCTGCCCCTGCGCTCTCGCCCTCGCGACACCCGTCGTGCTCGCGGTCGCCGCCGGCCGTCTCGCTAAGATCGGCATCCTGCCGGCGCGGATGGCCGCGATCGGAAGGCTGGCCCGCGCCGACACCGTCGCGTTCGACAAGACCGGCACCCTGACTCTCGCGACGCCCCGTCTCGCGAATGTTCATCTTTTCGGCGGCCTGACGGTGGAAGAAGCCGTTGCAATCGCCGCGGCGCTGGAAGACGTCTCGCCGCATCCGATCGCACGGGCGCTCCGGAAGGAGGCCGGTCCCGCCCAGCCGGCAGACGACGTGACGCATGACGCCGGCGAGGGGATGACGGGCAGCGTCCACGGCCGGCGTTGGTGGATCGGAACGCCCGGATTCGCCTCGGGCGACGGAGAGCTCGCTTCGGAGCTTCTCGGGGCGCTCCGATCGGAGCGCGTTCGTGGACGGCTTGTGGCCGTGCTTTCCGACCGACAGGGAAGAGGCGCTCTCCTCGCCTTCGAAGAGGAGCTCCGGCCGGGAGCGAAGGAGATCGTCGGGGACCTCCACGGCGCCGGCCTGAGGCGCGCCGTGCTCCTCTCCGGTGACGCCCGTGAGCCCGTCGAGCGGCTCGCTCGGGCGCTCGGTTTCGACGAGGCCCTGGGCGATCTTTCGGCGTCGGCGAAGCTCGCATGGATTCGCGGACAGAAGAACTCCGGCGCCGGCGTCCTCTTCGTCGGCGACGGGTTGAACGACGCACCGACGCTCGCCGCCGTCGGCGTGTCGGCCTCCTTCGCCGAGGCGCCGCAGCTCTCCCGGCTGGCCGCCGATTTCCTGATTCTCGGCACGCGCCTCGCGCCGATCGCCGCGGCGCGGCGCATCGCCGTCCGCTGCCAGCGGCTGCTCGTTCAGAACATCGGCTGGGCCCTGGCCTACAACGTTCTCGCCGTGCCCCTCGCGGCCGCGGGCCTCGTCCGGCCGTGGGCCGCCGCCCTCGGCATGTCGGTGAGCTCGCTGATCGTCGTGGGGAACGCGATGCGCCTCATGCGTCCCGCCCGAGGCGAGCGGCTCGAGGAACGACACGAAGCCTTCGGCGCTCCCGAGGTTTCAGTGAAGACAATGCAGCCCGTTCCGGATCTGGTCCGGTAGGCCCGGGATTCGCGCCAGTCCCACGAGGCCCAGCACGACCACGGCGAGCCCGGCCAGGAGGCGGGTCCTGGGGACGCGCATGAAGCTCTGGAGCCGGTGAACGAGAGCGCCGGCCACGAGGAGGTTGGGCAGCGTTCCGAGGCCGAAAGCCGCCATCACGGCAGCGCCCCTCGGCGCGCTGCCCGAGACGAGCGCCATCGCGAGCACGCTGTAGACGAGGCCGCATGGGAGAAACCCCCAGGCGAGACCGACCCCAACGGCGCGCGCGCCGGTGCTGGCCGGCGTGAGGCGCGCGCCGAGGCGCTTCAGGGTCGCGAAGACGAAGCTTCCGGCTCGCTCGAGCGACAGGACGGCGGTGCCGATGCCCGCGAGATAAAGCCCGAGAAGGACGATCAGGCCGTTCGCCACGACGAGGAGGACGACCTGGGCGGGGAGGACGTTTTGAAACAGCAAACCCATTCCACCTGCCCCACCCGCGAGGGCGCCGGCCAGCGCATAGCTCGTGACGCGGCCGAGGCTGTACCCGAGCTGCCGGGTGAAAGCGGCGAAGGACCCGTCGGCGTGAGAGGGCAGCGGTCCAGTCCGAAGATTCAGGGCCGAGACGATCCCGCCGCACATCGCCACGCAGTGCACTCCGCCCGCGAGACCGATCAGGAACGCGGTAGCGAGGAGAGCGGACACCTTCGCACGGATTCTCTTTCCCGATCTCGGGACGCGTCAATCCCGGGCGGGCGGTTCGCCGGCAGGAGTCAAGGGAGGCTGGCGACGATGCCGGTTCCTGTGGTAGAAGCCCGCCAATGCCGCCACCCACTCCGGAAGAGAAGGCGCTCCTTGCGGATGCTCCCCGGGGAACGTACGTCCTGATGCTCGTCGTCGCCGCTCTCCTCGCCGTGGGATGGGCGGTCTTCTACTTCGGCCACTTCCTCGGCCACGGGCCGGTGCGTTAGGGAAGGGCGGGCGTGCACATTCATCCGCTCGAGAAGCGCTGGGCCGCAATCTCGCTCCTCCTCGTGGGGACGCTCGGGGGCCTGATCGTCTACACCGCCGTGGCGATGAGCATCCATCCGCCGAGCAATGTGGAGGCGATCGATTCGACGCGCCTGCACCTGACGCCGGAGTTTTCGGAGGAGAACCTCGGCGTGAAGCGCGAGAAGGACGGAACGGTCGTCGCGCGCGTCGTCATGGCCCGGTTCATGGTCGTGCCGCACGAGATCACGGTGCCGGCCGGCGTCCCGATCGTCCTCAGGGTCGCCACCCCGGACGTCGTCCACGGCCTTCACGTCGCCGGCACGAACATCGGGACCCAGGTCGTTCCCGGCTACGTCTCCCAGGTCCGAACGACGATCGACTTTGCGTCCGTCGCGAGGATCGGCGTTCGAAACGCGGACGGCAGCGTGACCGTTCCCCTCTTCTGCAACGAGTTTTGCGGCCTCGGCCACCAGTCCATGTGGGGCCGCGTGATCGTGACCCCGAAATGAGCGCGGCGACGTCTCCGGGGGATTTCCGGCGGCCCGACACTCTCGCTCTCGCGCACATGTGGGTCGCCTTCTCGCTCTTCGCGGTGGGCACCCTCCTGGGCCTCTATCAGCTCCTCGAGCGCGCGGGCATGGTTCCGGCCTCCGCCCGGACCTACTACGGTTCCATGACGCTGCACGGCGTGGTCGAGGCGTTCGTCCTGACGACCTTCTTCATCGTCGGCTTCGGCTATTTCGTGACCGCCACGAGCCTCGGGCGCGCGGTGAGGTGGCCTCGTCTCGCGTGGATCGGTTTCGGGACCATGCTGCTCGGAACCGTCGTCGCCGCGCTCTCGATCGTCTCGGGCAACGCCAGCGTGCTCTACACGTTCTACCCTCCGCAAATCGCGCACTGGACCTTCTATGCGGGAGCGGCGCTTCTCCTCGTCGGCTCGATCCCGTGGATCGTGATCACGCTCGCGATGCAGGTCCGGTGGAAGAAAGAGAACCCGGGCCGCCCCATTCCGCTCTCGCAATTCGGCATGGCGAGCTGCGCGATCCTGTGGGCATGGACGATGGTCGGCGTCGTCGTCGAGGTCGTGTTCCAGCTCCTCCCGGCCTCGATCGGGCTGACGCAGACGATCGACGTCGGCCTCGCGCGGGCGCTCTTCGCGTGGACCCTCCACCCGATCGTCTACTTCTGGCTGATTCCCGCCTACGTCGGGCTCTACACGATCGTCCCGAAGGCCGCCGGCGGATACCTCTTCTCCGACGAGATGGGGCGGATCGTGTTCGTGATGCTCCTCGTCTTCAGCCTCCCGATCGGGCTGCACCACGTGTTCGTCGATCCGGAGCAGGCGGCGGGCTGGAAGCTCGCGCACGCCCTTGGCACGTTCCTCGTCGCGCTTCCGACGCTCCTGACGGGTTTCACGGTAACCGCCTCGCTCGAAACGGCGGGCCGGTTGCGCGGGGGCAGGAACCTCTTCGGGTGGATCCGCACGCTCCCGTGGGGCGAGCCCGTCGCTCTCGGCGGCATCCTCGCGGTCGTGACGCTCCTGCCCGGAGGATTCGGCGGCCTCGTCAACGCCTCGTACGCGATGGACGCCATGGTCCACAACACGCAGTGGATCACGGCTCACTTCCACCTGATTTTCGGCGGGACGGCCGTGACGGTCTACTTCGCGATCGCCTATTACCTGTGGCCCCGGCTGACCGGCCGCGCGCTGTACTCGCGCCGCATGGCAGCGGCGCAGCTCTGGCTCTGGTTCTCGGGCATGCTCGCGCTCACCCTTCCGTGGCACTACCTCGGAATTCTCTGGATGCCGCGGCGCATCGCCTGGGCTCCGTTCGATCCCCAGATCGTCGCGCGGTGGCGCCCATACAGTCTCGCGATGCTCGTCGGCGGCACGATGCTCGTCCTGTCGGGCCTGATGTTCGTGGCGAATCTCCTCCTCACGCATCGCAACCGGAACGCCGCGGCTGATCGCGAGATGGTCTATGCCGAGACCATGGAGCCGGTCGTGAGCGTGCCGGCCCTGCTGAACGGGTTCACCACCTGGAACTGGCTCCTCGTGGTCCTCATGGCGATGGCGTGGGCGTATCCGATCGGACAGTTCTTCTTCATGGACGTCCACAAGACGCTCGTCTGGGGTGTGAAGTGAACCGCCGGACGGCCGTCATCGCCGTCGTGCTGGCGGCCCTCTCCGCGCCGCTCGCGGGCGGCCCCTCGTCGCATGTGGCGTGGACGCTCGACACCGTGAAGCTCGTGAGAGGCGGCGACTCCAAGAAGGGTCAGACCCTCCACGGCGACTGTTCCGGATGTCACGGGGAGACGGGCGACACGGACACGCCGGACGTTCCGAACCTCGCGGGCCAGGAGCGGTTCTACATCTTCAAGCAGCTTCAGGACTACAAGAGCAAGTCGCGCGCGAGCTCGATGATGAGCGAATCCGCTGCCCCGCTTTCGGATCGCGACATGGCCGACCTCGCCGCGTTCTATGCGGCGCAGAAACCGTCGCGTGGCGCCGGGTCCGGGCGGCGCCCGGATGCCGCGATCTCGGCGCTCGTCGCCCTCGGGGACGGCACCCGCCTCATTCCCGCCTGCGACGCTTGCCACGGGCGCCGGGGCGAAGGGAACCCCGGCTTCTACGGGATGCCCGGCCTCCGGAATCAGAAGGAGGTCGATCTCTCGTACCAGCTGACGACGTTCCGTTCGGGCGAGCGGGGCAACGACGTCTACCGCGTGATGCGCGACATTTCGAAGAAGCTGACCGACGACGAGATCGCCTCTCTCGCGGCGTACTACGCGGGCGCGGAAAAGAAGCCGGCCACGGCCGCCGCTCAAGAGAAGAAATAACCCTTCGGCTCCCCGTAACATCCGCCCATGAGGATCGGCATCGACTTCGGCACGACGCACACGGTCGTCGCTCTCGTGGACCGCGGGAACTACCCCGTCGTCTCCTTCGAAGGCGGTGACTTCGTGCCGTCCCTTGTCGCGGCGCACGATTCTTCGGGGACGCTTCGCTGGGGCTGGGACGCCGCGGCGGTCCGGTACGAACCGGGCTGGACTCTCCTCCCGTCCCTCAAGCGCCTCCTGAACGACGCCGGCCCCGGCACGGAGGTCACCGTCGGCTCCCGGCGTTTCGCGATCGGCGCTCTTCTGGAGGGCTTCTTCTCCGCGCTCCACCGCGAGCTCGTCGAGCGCTCGAACGCCGGCATCGCCGCGAACGACTCGATCACGGCGGCCGTCTCCGTCCCCGCGAATGCCTCGACGGCGCAGCGGTTTCTCACGCTCGAGGCGTTCAAGGCCGGCGGCTTCACGGTGGAGGCCCTCCTCAACGAGCCCTCGGCGGCGGGCTTCGAGTACGCGCACCGAAATCGGCGCGACGGGCGGCGCGAGCATCTCGTCGTTTACGACCTCGGCGGCGGCACGTTCGACGCCTCGCTGCTGCGCATGACGGGAAAGACGAACGAGGTGCTCGCGACGAACGGCGTGCGGCGGCTGGGGGGAGACGACTTCGACGAGGCGATCCTCGCGCTCGTCCTCGAGAAGGCGGGCGCGCGGGATTCCGATGCGGCCGCGCGCGCTCTCGTCCTCGAGGAATGTGTTCGGGTCAAGGAGGCCCTCTCGCCGAACTCGCGCCGGTTCATGGTCGACCTCGCGGCTCTCGACCGCGAGCCGCTCGTCCTCCCCGTCGAGGACGTTCACGAGGCCTGCGCCCGGCTCATCGCGCGCACGCTCGAGGCCGTCGAGGAGCTTGTCGACGAGGCGGAGGGTGTGACCTGGGCCGACGTCGCGTCGCTGTACGTCGTCGGCGGGGGAGGTCTCTTCCCGCTCGTGCCGCGCCTCCTGAAAGAGCGCTTCGGCGACAAGCGCGTCCGCCGCTCGCCGCACCCTTTCGCGGCGACCGCGATGGGGCTGGCCGTCTGGCTCGACCGGGAAGGCGGCTACGGGCTGGAGGAACGCCTCTCGCGGCATTTCGGCGTCTTCCGCGAGGGCGGCGCGGGGCAGGACGTCGTGTTCGACACGATCTTCGAGAAGGGGACGCCTGTGCCCGCGCCGGGCGCGCCGCCCGTCGTCGTGACCCGCCGGTACCGCGCCGCGCACGACGTCGGCCACTTCCGGTTTCTCGAGTGCTCGCGCCTCAAGGACACGCGGCCCGACGGCGACGTCACACCGTGGGACGAGGCCTTCTTCCCGTTCGAGCCCGGCCTCCGCGCCGCGGACCTCTCGTCTGCGCGCATTCAGCGGCGGGAAGGCGGCCCCGAAATCGCCGAGACGTACGCGCTCGGGAGCGAAGGCGCCGTCACCGTGACCGTCACGGACGCGACGGACGGTTTCGCGCGAACGTTCAGACTGACGCGCTGACGCAGCGGAGTCGGCGCGACGGCGTCATCTTCTCAGCGCGAGGGCCCCGATCAGGCCCAGCCCGCAAGCCAGAATTGCGAGAGCCGAAACGGGGAGGGCGGGCACGCCCTGCACGGAGCCCGGGGCTCCGTCGCTCGGGCCGCCACCCTCGTTGTTCCGTGTGATCGTGACGATCTCGGGAAGCCGGCTCCATTCGAGCGCCTCGTCCCGTGTCAGCCGCTCCTCGTAGGCGTTGATGTTGCCTAACTGGTAGCCGAGGGGAGGCAGTGAGCCGGAATGCCGTTCCCTCATTCGGCGTTTGACTTCGCTTCCTGAGATGTTGACGATCGCGACAAGTGTGGAACGGGAGCTTCCGTTGTCGCCCGGCGGCAGCGTGTCGATGCCGAAGCGCTTGATGCCTGCCGGAAGCTCGAGAACGCCTCGAATGTGAGGAGCCGATGAAGCGAAGGCGAGAAGCCGGTCGCGCCGGCCATAGACGAGGTAGGCCATCAGCGGTAGCGGCTCGCAGACTGTGAATCCCTCGTACTGGAGCCGGGCGACCCATTCGTATTCCAGGAAACTCTTGAAGACGACCACAAACGTCGCATCAGGGCCGGCCGGGACCTCGTTCATTCCCGGGAAATCGTGGTCCCACGTCCGGGCGTCCGCATCCCACGTGGCGCGCGAGAAGAGCACCTTCCTTGCCAGGGGAAGGGGTTCAGCGTATAGGAAACCCTGCGCCACGATATCGTTCAGGTTAGCGAGCTGAACGGTCGAATCGGCGAGCACGATGCAGCGAGCGTCGTTGCAGTACTTCTCACCGACGTCCGTCTCGCCAAGAAGAGTTTGGATGGCGACCCCCGACGGTGCCGAACCGCTCGGATGGACTGCGTACGTCGTCGCGACGAGAGGAAGGGTGACGGCGAGGAGGGGCAGAAGGAATACACGAGAGACGAAGAGACGCATCATCCTGCAATGTAGGTCCCTCTCTGATTCGCCCGCAACCCCCGTCCTTCACATTTTGACTTCTTCGTTCTCGAACTGCGAAATGCGCCGCGTCTCGGCCGTGTTCTCTTTCGAAGCCTTTGTGGCTCAGAAATCGCCACCCGCGAGGAAGAGGGAGAAGAGGACCATCGGGCGTTTCGAGAGCTTCATGACCCCTTCCTTTCGGCTCCGTTCCGGCGTTCGTCGATGCGGAGGACGAGGAGCGTGCGGTCGTCTTCGGTGTCCGTTCTTCCCGTGAAGGCGCGTTGCGCGGCGAGGATGCGGTCCTTCAGCGCGGCGGCGCTTTCGAACGGGCCCGCGCGCAGCACGTCCTCGAGCCGCTCGAATCCCCAGGATTCGTCCGTGCTTTGGCGCGTGGCTTCGACGAGCCCGTCCGAGAAGACGACCCAGAAATCGCCCGGAGCAAGCGGCTCTTCGACCGTTTGCCACCCGCCCGAAAGTGAAAGCCCCAGGGGCCGCGCGGGATTCGCGAGGGCCCGGACGGTGCCGTCCTTCAGGACGCGGTAGGGATAGGGATGCCCGGCGTTCGTGTACGACGCCGTGCCCTTCGGGAGATCGAAGACGAGATGACAGAGCGTGACGAACGTCCGCCGCTCGGTCGTCCGGACGATCTCCTCGTGCAGAAGCTCCATCAGCCGGACGCCTCCCGAGCCCGTGCGCGCCAGCATCCCGAGGGACGCGCGCGCGGCAGCCATGACGAGGCCCGTCGGGAGTCCGTGACCCGACACGTCGGCGATCGAGACCGTCAGGGCGCGCTCGGCGTACGACAGATCGTAGAAGTCTCCACCGATGGCCGCGGCGGGCGCGAAGTCGACCGCGATCTCGACGCCCGGGCACGCGAAATCCGCGGGGGGGAGGAGACGCCGCTGGAGGTCGCGCGCGACGGACAGCTCGTGTTCGAGCGCTTCCTTCTCGGCCTTTTCCGCCACGCTGGCCGAGAGGCGACCGGCCATGTGGTTGAAGCTCCCCGTCAGGGCCGCGAGCTGGTCGTGCCCCTTGAGGACCACGCGATGCGCGAAGTTGCCCTTCTCGATCTCCGCGAATCCGAGCGAGAGGCGGCGCGTCGCGCGCGCGATCCGGGAGACGAGGAGCCCCGCGAGAAGCGAGGACAGGAAGAAGACGACGAGCGTCGCAATCCCGAGAGAAGCCATGACCGCGAGGACGATGCGACTCAGCGGAACGCGCTCCGACCCCGCGACCGTCATGTCGCGGAAAAGCTCCTGCGCCTCGCGGGCGAGAGACGTGCGGACGAGGAAGAGGACGGGCCGCTTCTCGAGGGCCTTACCCGTCTCCGCGTCGAGAACGGACTGCCGGACGAAGTACGGGAACGCGGTCCAGCGACCGCTCCACGGTCCCGAGCCCGCGGGCGGAGCGGCCGTCTCGCCGCCTGCGTCCGGCTCGCCGCCGGAGTCGGACTCCTCCGAGATGTTCACGCTCTTTTGCGTCTTCCCTCCGGCGTCGAGGGAGATCCGGACCTTGCCCTTCCGCGCGGGGTCGTCGTCGTCGCGCACCCTCACCGCCCCGAGGAAGCGGATCACGTTGCCCGTCTCCGTCTCGAGAGAGCGCCGGAAGGCCGCGTCGAGGCGCCGGGCCAGGACGATGGGGCCTCCCGGCCGCGGCTCGATGGCCACCGCGAAGAGCTCGGGGCCCTGCTTCACGAGCCAGGTGCCGCGCTCCGCCATCCACGGGCGGGTCACGAGGGACGAGGGCGGGGAGGTCGCGCCGCGGGCCGCGAGGTCGCGCGCCTGGCCGAGAAGCTCGGCCCGCCGGCTCGCGAACGCGGCCTCGACGCGGCGCGTTCCGAGCTGCCCCGCGATGACGAGGAGGCCCGCGTAAACGAAGAACGCGGCGAACACGACCGCCGACATCAGGAGCACGTACGAGACGACGAGACGGCTCCCGACGCGCCAGAGGATGCCGCGCAGGAGCGCACGGATCGCACTCACCATGAAAACGGAGCCCGCGAAGACGAGGAGGAGGATGCCGAGAGCCGTCCAGCCGCCCTTGCCGGGCGCAAGCGTCACGAGCAGGACGCCGGCGGCCGTCAGGAGTCCGCTGGCCTTGAACGTCCGCGTGAGCCTCATCGCGGCGGGCGAGGCGCGGCCGGAGGCGGGGCGCCGGGCTCGAGCGCCGCCGCCTCGGACGCGAGATACGTCGTCTGCGACGGGAACGCGAAGCCGCTGCCCGCGCTCTCGACGACGTGCATGAGGGCGAGGAGAAGCTCTTCCTGCGCGGCGAGAAACGCCGTCCAGTCGGGCACGACGAGATACGCGAAGACCTCGACGTCGAGCGTGTACGCGTTCAGCTTCAGGAATCGCACGCGGAGGGTGGCGGGCTCCACGCGCGGGTCCGCGGCGAGCCGCTCGCGGCAGCCGGCGAGAACGGCCTGCATCTGGGCCCTCGTCGTCTCGAAGCGGAGGCCGAGGACGTGGCGGAACCAGAACTTGTCGCGCCGGCTGAGGTTCTCGATCTCGGACGTCATCATCGCCCCGTTCGGGATCGAGACGACCGTCCGGTCGAGCGTGCGGATGCGCGTGGCGTAGAGCGTCACGTCCTCGACCGTGCCCTGAACGGTCCCGATGCGCACGACGTCGCCGACATTGAGGATCTTGTCCGTCAGGACGACGACTCCGCCGAAGAGGTTCTCGAGGCTCTTCTGTGCCGCGAACGCCACGGCGATGCCGCCGATTCCGAGCCCCGCGAGCGTCGCCGTGAGGTTCACACCCAGGCTCGCGAGCGCGGTGAGGACGGCTGCGAGGACGATGGCGCCTTGCACCACGCGCCGCCCGATCGTGAGCGACGACGCCGCGGTCGCGCCGGAGGCCATGAGGCGCAGCGTGGCGCGCGACGTCAGGAAGCGGATGGCGCGGATCAGCAGCCACGCGATGGCGGCGATGACGAGGAGGCGCGAGATGCGGCCGTAGTTGTAACGGCCGAGGAGCGGAAGGCCGATCCTTGCCACGGCGAAGATGTGGAGAGGGACGGCGGCGAGGAGGGTGAGCGGGCCGCGGAAGGGCACGAAGCTGCCCGCGAGGCCTTCGTCGCGTGAACGGCGGGCGAGCACACCGTGCGCGGCGGCCAGCAGGGCGGCGACGAGGAGGCGCGCAAGGAGCCACGCGATGGGGATCAGAGCCCAGAACGCGAGGACCTGCCAGAGGCGGAAGGCGCCCCCGACCGAACGTTGGAGGGCCGCCGGCATGATGCGGTCCAACGCGGGCGTCGTGAGGTCCTTGAAGGCGGCCGGGACCTCGCGGAGCGTCTGGGAGGAGACGAGCCAGACCGCGGGACCCTCGGCGGGCTGCGTCCGGACCAGGAGAACGTCGAACGAATCGGCCCCGCGCTCGATGGCGCCGGCCCGCTCGAGGTCGGGCGAGAGACCGTCGTTCACGTCGCCGAGCGGCGAGCGGCTCAACCTCTGGAGGTCGCCGGCGAAGCGCTCGTCGAGGACGGCCTTCAGCTCCTTCGCGACCTCCCCCGGAGGAACCCGCGCACCCTTGGGCCACTGGAGGTACTCCGCCGCGAGAATCCAATTCTGGCGTGACGCCGCCCGCATGTAGCCGAAGAACGCGCCCGAGGGCGTCTCGCGGCGATAGAGGTCGCCTGGCACCTCGGCTGTGGACGGGGTCGGAGCGGGCGCGAGCCCCGGCATCTGCCCGAGCACCGGCCCGGCAGCGAGGAGAGCGGCACCGATGACGGAGGCGGCGAAGAGCCGGCGAGTGGCGGACGGCATGGCTTTCCGGTCAGCCTACCGCAGCCGGCGGCGCGCGCTCCGCATCCAGGGCGGCCGCGCCTTCGCGATCTTCTTCGAGATCGGGCAAGAGGGCGCGTGCGCCCCGGCGAGCCAGCCCGTCGACATGAGGAATTCGTTCACGATCTCACCACCGGTAAAACGGAAGGCTGCCCGAAAGAGTTTCACCCATTCGTCTTTCGGAAGGGGATGCTGCGCGTCGAGCCAGCCGCGAAACGAGCCGTGCGTCCCGCGCAACGCGAGGACGACCCCGGCGTTGTGGACGACGGCCTCGACCTTGAGGCGGTTCCGGACGATCCCGGCGTCCGCGAGGAGGCGCCGCTTTTCTCTTGCGCCGTAGCGGGCGACGATTTCCGGATCGAACCCGTCGAAAGCCGCATGGAAGTTCGCGCGTTTCCGGAGAATCGTGGCCCACGAGAGGCCGGCCTGGTTGATCTCGAGCGCGAGGCGCTCGAGAAGCTCCGCGTCCCCCCGCAGCGGAAAGCCGTACTCACGGTCGTGATACGGCCCGTGCAGGGCATCGCCGGGCGCGACGTCGCAGTAGGACACGAGGCGGATTCTAGGGCCGAGGAAGCTCCTAGGTCGTGACAGGCTCGGTCAGCTTGTAGCTCTGGAGGACGCGCGCGTAGTTCGCGCGCTCGTAGGCCGCCGGATCGGGGCACGAAAGCAGGCTCATGCTGCCCTTCATCTGGGCCAGCGATTCGTACTCGTGCTCTTCCATCCACCTTTCGACCTCGTCCCGGACTTCCTTGAGCGCACGGGGACCGCGCAGAAGGAGGGCCGAGACCATCTGGACGGCGTCGGCGCCGGCCATGATCGCCTTGATCGCATCGCGGGCGTCGTGCACGCCGCCCGTGACGGCGAGGGACGCCCGGACGCGCCCGGAGAGCATCGCGACCCATCGGATGCGGAGGAGGAGCTCGTCGCGCGTGGACAGGCGCAGCGCGGGCGTCACCTCGAGGTTGTCGGGGTCGATGTCGGGCTGGTAGAAGCGGTTGAAGAGAACGAGCCCGTCCACGTGCATCGCGTCGAGCTCGGAAGCGAAGGAGCCGAGTGACGAGAAGAACGGCGAGAGCTTGACGGCGACGGGGATCTTCACGGCGCCCTTCACGGACCGGACGATCTCGAGGAGGCGGCGCTCGAGCGAGAAGCCCGGCTCGCCTTCGTGCGCGCCGACGTCGTAGAGGTTCAGCTCGAGCGCGTCCGCGCCGGCCTCGGCGATGCGCGCCGCGAAGGAGACCCACCCGCCCGGCGTCGCGCCGTTCAGCGACGCGATGACGGGGATCTTGACGGTCTTCTTGAGCAGGGCCACGCGCTCGAGGTAACGCTCGGGGCCGAGCTTGAAGGTCTCGGGCTCCGGGAAGTACGTGAGAGCCTCCGGGTAGGAGCCGGAGACGATCTCCATCTGGCGGATCGTGCCGACCTCTTCGCGGGTGATCTGCTCCTCGAAGAGCGAGTACATGACGATCGCCGAAGCGCCAGCGTCCTCGAGGCGGCGCACGAGATCCAGGTCGTCGACCATCGGCGAAGCGCCGGGCATGAAGGGGTGGGGGAGGGTCAGGCCGAGATAGCGGGTGGTGAGGTCCATCGTCGTCTCCTCAGACCTTTCCCGCTGCCGTCGGCACCGGCGGGATTGGCGGTGTGGCAGGGGCCGGGGGAACCCCCGCGCGGCCCAGCGTCAGTTTGGCGAGGTTCTCGTAAACCTGGAACCGGTTCTTCACTTCGCGCTCGGCCTTCACGAGCAGGTGGCGGAAGCGCTCCGGATCCTGCTGCTCGACCATGCGGAACCGTGCCTCGTTGCGCATGAACGTCGCGATCGAGCCCTTGATCGTCGCCGTGTCCATCATGAGCGGCGTCTCGCCCGTCGCGATGCGGCGGGGGTCGAACCGGTACATCGGCCAGTAGCCCGATTCGGCGGCGAGCTTCTGCTGGTCGAGGCCGAACGACAGGTCGTAGCCGTGCGCGATGCACGGGCTGTAAGCGATGACGATCGAGGTGCCCGGGTAGCTCTCGGCCTCGAGAAGCGCCTTCACGGTCTGCGCGTCCTTCGCGCCGAAGGCGACGTGCGCGACGTAGACGTTGCCGTACGTCATCGCGAGCATGCCGAGATCCTTCTTCGGCGTCGCCTTGCCCTGGGACGCGAACTTCGCGGCCGCGCCCATGGGCGTCGCCTTGGACGCCTGGCCGCCCGTGTTCGAGTAAACCTCCGTGTCGAGGACGAGGATGTTGACCTTGCGCCCGGACGCGAGGACGTGATCGAGGCCGCCGTAGCCGATGTCGTAGGCCCAGCCGTCTCCGCCCACGATCCACACGCTCTTCTTCACGAGCGCGTCGGCCACGAGAAGGAGGCGCCGCGACTCCGACGTGTTCACACCCTCGAGAGCCTTGCGAAGCGCGAGGACCCTCTCGCGCTGTGCCGCGATGTCCGCTTCGGTGTCCTGGGGAGAGGTCAGGAGCGCCTCGGCGAGGGTCCCGCCGATGCGAGCGGAGAGCGTCTTCACGAGCGTGCGCGCCTGGTCGTTCAGTGAGTCGACCGCGAGGCGGAATCCGAGGCCGAACTCGGCGTTGTCCTCGAAGAGCGAGTTGGACCAGGCGGGGCCCCGACCGTCACTGTTCGTGGTGTACGGCGTCGTCGGGAGGTTGCCGCCGTAGATCGACGAGCAGCCCGTCGCGTTCGCGATGAGCGCGCGGTCGCCGAAGAGCTGCGTGAGGAGCTTGACGTACGGCGTCTCGCCGCAGCCGGCGCAAGCGCCCGAGAACTCGAAGAGCGGCTTCAAGAACTGCGTGCCCTTCACGTCCATGCGGACGGTCGTGCGGTCCGCTTCCGGCAGGTCGAGGAAGAACGCGAAGTTGTCCCGTTCGGCGTCCCGAAGCGGCCTCTGCGGAGCCATCTCGAGAGACTTGTGCTTCGGGTTCGCCTTGTCCTTCGCGGGGCACACGGCGACGCAGAGCGTGCAGCCCGTGCAGTCCTCCGGGGCGATCTGAATCGTGTAGGCCTTGCCGGCGTACTCGGGACCCTTGAACGGCATCGACTTGTACGTGGCCGGGCTGTCCACGAGCTTCGCCGGGTCGAACACCTTGGCGCGGATGGCGGCGTGCGGGCACACCATCGCGCACTTGTTGCACTGGATGCAGATCTTCTCGTCCCACACGGGGATCTCGAGGGCGATGTTCCGCTTCTCCCACTGGGCCGTGGCGAGAGGCCACGTGCCGTCGGGCGGGAACGCGCTCACCGGCAGGAGGTCGCCCTTTCCCTCGAGCATGACACCCGACACGCGCTTCACGAAGTCGGGCGCATCGTCCGAGACGATGGGCGGGCGGCGGCGCGTCGAGGTGATCTTCGTGGGGACCACCATCTTCGCGAGGTTCGCGAGCGTCCCGTCCACGGCCGCGAAGTTGCGGCGCACGGTCTCCTCGCCCTTCTTGCCGTAGGTCTTCTCGATCGCCTTCTTGATCTGGGTGATCGCCTCCTCGCGGGGCAGGACACCCGAGATCGCGAAGAAGCAGGTCTGCATGATCGTGTTGATCCGGCCGCCCATGCCGAGGGCCTTTCCGGCGGCATACGCGTCGATGACCCAGACCTCGAGGTTCTTCTCGAGGATCTGCTCCTGCATCTCGAGAGGAAGGCTGTCCCAGGCCTCGGCCGGCCCGTACTGCGTGTTCATGAGGAAGACCGCGCCCGGCACGGCCGCGTCGAGCATGTCGTAGCGATCCAGGAACTGCTCCTGGTGGCACGCGATGAAGTTCGCGCGCGTCACGAGGTACGACGAGCGGATGGGCTTCGGCCCGAAGCGCAGGTGGGAGATCGTGACGGCACCCGACTTCTTCGAGTCGTACACGAAGTAGCCCTGCGCGAAGTTGTCGGTCTCTTCGCCGATGATCTTGATCGAGTTCTTGTTCGCGCCCACGGTGCCGTCGGCGCCGAGGCCGTAGAAGAGGGCGCGCACGGTGCTGGCCGGCTCGATGTCGAACGCCGCATCCCAGGGGAGCGACGTGTGCGTCACGTCGTCCACGATGCCGATCGTGAAATGGTTCTTCGGCTTCGGCTTCGCGATCTCGTCGAAGACCGCCTTCACCATGCCGGGCGTGAACTCCTTGGACGAGAGCCCGTAGCGTCCGCCCACGACGAGCGGCTCGGCCGCGAAGGGAAGCACGCCCTCGCGCCGCGCCTCCACGAGCGCGGTCACGACGTCGAGATAGAGGGGGTCGCCGATCGCGCCGGGCTCTTTCGTGCGGTCGAGAACGGCGAGTGTCTCGACCGTCTTCGGCAGCGCCGCGAGGAACGCCGGAACGTCGAAGGGCCTGTAGAGGCGAACCTTCAGGATGCCCACCTTCTCGCCCTTCTGGGCGAGCCAGTCGACGGTCTCGTGGACCGTCTCGGCCCCCGAGCCCATCTGGACGATGACGCGGGTCGCCTCGGGGTGGCCCACGTAGTCGAAGAGGTGGTATGCGCGCCCCGTGAGCTTTGCGAAGCGGTCCATCTCGCCCTGCACGAAGCCCGCGCACGCGAGGTGGTAGACGTTCCCGGCCTCGCGCGCCTGGAAGAAGGCGTCGGGGTTCTGTGCGCTGCCGCGGAGCACCGGGTGGTCGGGCGTGAGGCCCCTCATCCGGTAGGCCGCGATCGCGTCCTCGTCGAGCATCGCGAGGAGGTCGTCGTTCGCGAGCTCTTCGATCTTCGCGACCTCGTGCGACGTGCGGAAGCCGTCGAAGAAGTGGAGGAAGGGGATCCGGGACTTGAGACTCGCGGCCTGCGAAATGATCGCGAAGTCGTGCGCCTCCTGAACCGAGTTCGAGGAAAGCAGCGCGAACCCCGTCTGCCGGCAGGCCATGACGTCCGAGTGGTCGCCGAAGATCGAGAGCGCGTGCGTCGCGAGCGTTCGCGCGGCCACGTGCATGACGAACGGCGTCAGCTCGCCGGCGATCTTGTACATGTTCGGGATCATGAGGAGCAGGCCCTGCGACGCCGTGAACGTCGTCGAGAGGGCGCCCGCCTGGATCGCGCCGTGCACGGCGCCCGCGGCGCCGCCTTCCGACTGCATCTCGACGACTTCGGGAACGTTGCCCCAGACGTTCTTGTAGCCCTTCGAGGACCATTCGTCGGCCCACTCGCCCATGTTGGACGAGGGCGTGATGGGGTAGATCGCGATGACGTCGTTCGTGCGATGCGCGACGGAGGCAACGGCTTCGTTACCATCGAGAGTGAGCAGACGGCGGGACATGAAGGCCTCCCTTTTCGTGGGAGACCATCATCAAATCAGAGGCGCATCCTCTAAATGATGCCGATGTATCACGACTTGAGACCGAGTCGCGCTCGCCCGACGAAACAGGATGTGGTACCGCGTACGAGATTTGAACTCGTGATCTCCGCCTTGAGAGGGCGGCGTCCTAACCGCTAGACGAACGCGGCACGT
>JARXKK010000011.1 GCA_030278895.1 Acidobacteriota bacterium | reverse complement strand
ACGCCGCCGAGCTCCTGAACGACGTCAGGACGGGAAGCCGGAACCAGCGCTGGCAGTCGGCCTTCGAGCTCACGAAGAAGCTGCCGGTCATGACGGACCCGAAGGAACGTGCGGCGTTTTCCGCCGCCGCGCTCCGTGCGTACGAAGGCGCCGCGAACGACGACCCGCGCGTGAAGCGCTACCTGACGCTCGTCCTCGGACGCCTCGGGGATCCGCGCGCGGTTCCGCTTCTCGAGAAGGCGCTCGACGACAAAGATCCGGAAACCCGGCTCTATGCGCTCTGGGCGCTGGCCCTCGTCGGGAATCCCTCGTCGGCAGCGAAGGTGCGGCCTCTCCTCGAATCCGAAGACCCCGGAATCCGGAAGACGGCCGCATACGCCGCGGGCCGGATGGAAGACGGGGAGGCCGTCCCCATGCTCCGAAAGCTGCTCGCCGATCCCGTCACGGACGTCCGGTGGAACGCGGCGCTGGCCCTCGCGACTCTCGACGACCCGGCGGGCCGCGACGTTCTCCTCGGGATGTGCGACCGCGAACGCCTGCGCACGACGCCCGGGCTCTCC
This sequence comes from Acidobacteriota bacterium, assembly GCA_030278895.1. Lineage (GTDB taxonomy): Bacteria > Acidobacteriota > Thermoanaerobaculia > UBA5066 > UBA5066 > Fen-183. The sequence continues at coordinate 41,858 of JARXKK010000011.1, read as the reverse complement.
GCCGAGCAGCAGGAAGACGCTCTTCTCAACGGTTTGCGCGGCCTCGTCCTCCTGCACGACCCCGCGGCGACGGCGCTTGGCGGGAAGATGGCCGAGGCGGACCCGTCGCTCCGCGTGCGGCGCGACGCGAAGAAGATCCTCCTCGGGCCTTGACGGACCGTTGAAATTTTGAGACTTTGTCTCACGTTTTTTCTCGAGGGGGCGGATGACGGAATCGGAGTCACGGGGAGTCTCGGCCGCGGGGAGTGCAGCCGTTGCCCCCACGCGCCGCGGTTTCATCAGCTGGCTCGCCGTCGGCTGGCTCGCGTTCGCCGCGGGCATCGGCGCCTTCGTCACGACGATGGCGCGCTTTCTCTTCCCGAACGTCCTTTTCGAGCCGCCCTCGTCGTTCAAGGCGGGCTACCCGTCCGACTACCAGGTCGGCGAAGTGGACGAGCGCTGGAAAGAGAAGTACCAGATCTGGGTCGTGCGCAACACGGAGATGACCTACGCGCTGATCACGGTCTGCACGCACCTCGGGTGCATTCCGAACTGGCTCGCCTCCCAGAACAAGTTCAAATGCCCGTGTCACGGTTCGGGCTACTACCGGTCGGGTATCAACTTCGAAGGTCCGACGCCGCGCCCGCTCGAGCGCGCGGCCATCTCCATTTCGCCCGAGGACGGACAGATCTTCATCGAGAAGGCGCGGAAGTTCCTCTACGAGAAGGGCCAGTGGACCGACCCCGCGGCCTCCATCAAGACGACGTAGGACGAAGATGAAGACAAGAGAGATTGTCTTAGAAGGAAAGAGGGGCGCGGCGTGAACCTTGAGAAGTCCTGGCGCCGCCTGCAGCAGCAGGTTGTCGAGACCCAGGTCTGGAAATCCATCTTCCGCGTCGGGATTCCGAACACGAACCGCAAGCGCGTGCTCGCGGTGCTGGGCAACGTCGTCCTGCACCTCCACCCCGTCAAGACCCGCAAGTCGGGCGTGAAGATGCGCTACACGTGGTGCGCGGGCGGGATGACGTTTTTCCTCTTCCTCGTGCTCACGTTCACGGGCCTGCTCCTCATGTTCTATTACCGGCCCACGATCGAGTACGCCTACGGCGACATGCTCGACCTCAGGGAGCAGGTTCCCTTCGGAATCATGCGCGAGATGCACCGCTGGGGCGCCCACGCGATGGTCATCACGGTCTGGATCCACATGTTCCGCGTGTTCATGACGGGCTCCTACAAGCCGCCGCGCGAGTTCAACTGGAACGTGGGCGTCGTGCTTCTCGTTCTCACGCTCCTCCTCTCGTTCACGGGCTACCTCCTGCCGTGGGACCAGCTCGCAATCTGGGCGATCACCGTCGGTTCGAACATGGCGCGCGCGACGCCCCTCGCGGGCTACGAGGGCCCGTTCGCCGCGCAGATCGCCTTCAACGGCGTGAACCTCGTCACGGCGGGCAGCGACGCGCGCTTCGGCCTCCTCGGCGGGCGCATCGTGGGCGCGAACGCGCTCCTCAGGTTCTACGTCCTCCACTGCGTCTTCATCCCGCTCATCGCCGCGTTCCTCATGGCCGTCCACTTCTGGCGGGTGAGGAAGGATGGCGGGATCTCGGGCCCGCTCTAGAGACGTGCACCGATGACGGCGATCAAGGACATCATCAACTGGCTCGCGTCGCCCGCGATCGCGGTGACGCTTTCCATGGTCGGGCTCGTGGGCGCGATGTTCTGCAAACCGCTCTGGACGAAGAAGGGCGGCATCCTGCTCTTCGCGACGCTGATCGGCGGGTTCGCATTCAGCTTCACGGATCCGAATTTCCGCATCGTCGCGAGCATGCCCGACAACGTCCCGATTCTCGGGATGCTTTTCCTCGTGGGCTTCTTCTTCTGGTACGCGATGTACCAGGCGCACCTCAACGACGCGCGCCTCGCGAAGGGCCTCCCGCCGCTCGAGAAGGAAGACAGCGACAAGAAAGTCTTCACCTGGCCCGACCTCGTCTACGTCGAGCTCATCTCCCTGATCGTGTGCTCGATCGTCATGATCCTCTGGTCGATCGTCCTGAAGGCTCCTCTCGAAGAGCCCGCGAACCCCGGCGCCGCGCCGAACCCGGCGAAGGCGCCGTGGTATTTCCTCGGGCTTCAGGAGCTGCTCGTCTACTTCGACCCGTGGATGGCGGGCGTCGTCCTTCCCACGCTCATCATCGTCGGCCTCATGGCGATCCCCTACATCGACACGAACCCGCGCGGCAACGGCTACTTCTCGTTCCGCGAAAGGAAGTGGGAGATCGTCATGTTCTGCTTCGGGTTCATCATCCTGTGGGTCGTCCTCATCATCCTCGGGACGTTCCTCAGGGGCCCGAACTGGAACTTCTTCGGGCCCTACGAGTACTGGGACCCGAACAAGCTCGTGCCGCTGAACAACGTGAGCGTCTCGGAGATCTTCTGGGTCAAGTGGCTGAAGACGGCGCTCCCGGCGTTCTGGCTGAAGCGCGAGCTGCCGGGCATCCTTCTCGTTCTGTTCTACATGGGTGCGCTGCCGGGTCTTCTCTCGAAGACGCTCTTCAAACGCTTTTACGAAAAGATGGGCACGGTGCGTTACGTCGTGGGCGTGAACCTGTTCCTCATCATGCTCGCGGTGCCGATCAAGATGTATCTCCGGTGGATCTTCAACCTCAAGTACATCGTCAACATCCAGGAATTCAGCTTCAATATTTGAGATGGCCAAACCACCCCCGCCCGAACCGATCGATCACCACTACGACATCCGGCGGTTGACGAAGGTCTTCGCGATCACGTCGATCCTCGTGCTGCCGGCGTTCGCGTGGATGACGTGGCAGGACTACGGGCGCGACTGGAAGAGCTGGCAGAAGAAGTTCGTCGAGAACGACCGCAAGAAAGCGCGCGCGGCGCTCCGGACGGCCGCCGAGAAGATCGACCCCGAGGCCGAGGAGAAGTTCCTCGAGCAGAGGCGCGAGGGCGCGCGCGAGCTGCGCCGCAACCGCACGGCGGTTTCCGAGGCCGAGGGCAGGGTCCGGAAGGCCGAGGGCGCCTGGTACGAGGCCGATCAGAGCTTCCGTTTCCAGAAGGCCGAGATGGACACGGCGCGGTACGACTTCGAGACGCGCCAGAAGGAGAGCCCGAAGTCGGGTTCCACCGCCTCCGCCCGGAAGGAATACGAGCGGCTCAAGGCGGCTTACGAGAGCAGCACGGTCGTCGAGCAGGCCGCGCGCGCGCAGATGGACGCCGCGAAGGCCGAGATGGCTGTGCTCGAGAAGACGAAGAGAGACGCCGAGGAATCGCTCGCGAAGCTGGACGCCGACTACGACCGTTTCAAGGTGAAGATCGGGACGCTCCGCCAGAACGACGCGTTCTACTTCGTGCGCAACGCGCCCATCGCGGACATGCTCGCCCCGTCCCTCAAGATCCAGCAGGTGCAGCTCGACGGGCTCTACAACGACGTCAACTTCCTCCGGAGCCAGCGCGTCGACCGGTGCGTCACCTGCCACATCGCCGCGGAGACCCGGGGTTTCGAGGACAAGGAAAAATACCCGGAGTCCGTCCTCCGGACGCACCCGCGCCTCGACCTCTTCGTCGACTCCAACTCGCCGCACCCGTACGCGACGTTCGGCTGCACGTCGTGCCACGGGGGGCGCGACCGCGCCACCGACTTCACGCGCGCTGGCCACATGCCGGACGACTACGGGCGCTACGAGCAGCTCGCCGCCCAGCTCCACGAGGGGCGCGACGAAAAGGGGCTTCCGACGGACGAAGACGTCTTGAAGGAAGCCATGGACGAGACGCAGGCGGGGCGCTGGATGAAGGAGTACGACTGGGAGGTCGACAAGTTCAACGACCTGCCCATGTACCCCATGAAGGCGGTGGAGGCCGGTTGCTTCCGCTGCCACAAGACCGACGCGGGGCACCCGAAGGCCGCGAAACTCGACCAGGGCCGCAAGCTCATCGAGCAGCTCGGCTGCTGGAGCTGTCACAAGATGAAGGGCCTCGAGGACCTGCCGCGCATCGGGCCGAACCTCTTCCGCGTGGCCTCGAAGACGACGCCCGAGTGGACGGAGCGCTGGCTCGTCAACCCGCGGGCCTTCCGGAACAACACGAAGATGCCCCGCTTCTTCTACCTCGAGAACTTCGAGGGCGAGGCCGGGCACCGCCTCACGGACACGATGATCGCGGGCGTCACGGCCTATCTCTTCGAGAAGTCGGAGAAGACGGCGGCCTGGCCTCCGGTCGCAAAAGGGGATGCGGCGCGGGGCCAGCAGCTGTTCGAAAACGTGGGCTGTCAGGGCTGCCACGTGTCCGAAGTCGGCGCCGAACGGCACGTGATGGACGGCTGGCGCCAGCACGGCCCGAACCTGATCGGGCTCTCCCAGAAGGTCACGCCGGAGTGGCTCGCGGCCTGGCTGAAGGATCCGAAGGCCTACAACGCCGAGACGCGGATGCCGAACCTGCGCCTCGAGAACGACGAGATCGCCGATCTCGTGGCCTACCTCATGGCGCGGCCGGCGCAGCCCGAGTTCCAACGCAGCCGGGCTCCGAAGGCCGACGAGAAAGAGCGCGACGCCCTCGTCTTCGACTACCTCACGCAGACGAGGTCCGTCGTCGACGCGAGAGCCGACGTCGCGAAGATGACCCCCCGGGAGAAGAACCTCTTCGTCGGCGAGAAGATCATCGGCCATTACGGGTGCTACGCGTGCCACGCGATTCCAGGGTTCGAGAAGGCCAAGCCGATCGGCGTCGAGCTGTCCGAGTGGGGCAACAAGCCGGTCCACCTGCTCGACTTCGGATTCCTGCACCTGCCCCACACGCGCGCAGACTGGTTCCAGCAGAAAGCGGGCCAGCCGCGCTCCTTCGACCGGGAGAAGGTGAAATCGTTCCAGGAGAAGTCGCGCATGCCGCAGTTCTCGCTCGCGGCGGCGGAGATCGAGGCCGTCCAGTCCGCGATCCTCGGGATGCAGAAGGACGACATGGCGGACGCGCTCAAGGTGAGGGCCGCGGGCCCGCGCGCGGCGGTCGAGACGGGGCGCCGGATCGTGAAGGACTACAACTGCCAGGGGTGCCACGTCCTCGAGGACAAGGGCGGGCAGATCCGCGAGGCGATGACGGCGAACAAGATCGACCTCGCGCTTGCGCCGCCCGTCATCCGTGGCGAGGGCGCCAAGGTGCAGAGCGACTGGCTCTTCTCCTTCCTGCATGCCCCACGCTCGGGCCAGATCCGGCCGTGGCTGAAGGTGAGGATGCCGACCTTCCCATTCAACCCGGACCAGCTCAACTCCCTCACTTCGTATTTCGCGTCGCTCGACAAGGCGCGCTATCCGTTCGAGGACCGCATCTAGGCGCTCGACCCGCGCTCGCGCGCGGCGGGCGGCAAGACGTTCGAAGCCCTCAAGTGCGCCCAGTGCCACCCGACGTCGCAGGACGCGTTTGCGCTCGCGATTCGCGCGGGGAAGACACCCGCGGATCTCGCGCCCATTCTCGCGGCCGCGCACCAGCGGCTGCGCTACGAGTGGATCGCCGACTGGATCAAGCGGCCCGAGGAGTGGATGCCGGGCACGCGCATGCCCACGAACTTCCCCAAGATGGACGACGCCCCGGGCAAGCCGGGGATGCGCATCTCGCCGCTCGCTCCCGCGCTCGATTCTCCGGCGTTCGCGGGATTAAAGAAGGACCTCGTGGCGATCTGGGGCTCCGAGGAGGAAGCGAAGGCCTTCATCGGCGACCCGGATCGCGTCACGAAGGCGCTGCGCGACCACGTCTGGTCGCTCGGCAACGAGTTCCTGACGGTTCCGCAGTCGCCTACGAAGAAGTCCAGGGCGCCCGCGGTCGTCGCGGCGAAATAGAGTGTTGCGCGCTTCGGCCCTCGCGCTGGTCGTGCTCGTGGCGGCGCCCGCATCCGCGCAGCTCGCGGGCCGGGTGACTCTCTCCGGTCCCATCCCAAAGCTCGCGGCGCGCCCCGTGAACGCCGATGCCGCGATCTGCGGCAGAACGGACCGTCCTTCGCCGTCCCTCGTCCTCTCGAAGGACAAGGGTCTTGCGAACGCGGTTGTCTGGCTGGAAGGCGCGAAAGGTCTCGCGCCGCCGAAAGGCCCGTTCCGCCTCGACCAGAAGAGCTGCCTCTTCTCGCCCTACGTGCAGGTCGTCTCGAAGGGCGCGCCGGTCGTCTTCCTGAACTCCGACGCGGTTCTCCACAACGTGCATGCCGCCACGGCGGCCTCCGCTCTGATCTTCAACAAGGCGATCCCCATCAAGGGGCAAACGTTCACCGAGACGTTTTCCGAGACGGGCATCGTGCGCGTGAAGTGCGACATCCACACGTGGATGACGGCGTGGATCTTCGTCAGCGACACGACGTACGCGGCGGTCACCGACGCGGAAGGCCGCTACGCGTTCCCCGGCGTTCCGCCGGGCACCTATCGCCTCAAAGCCTGGCACGAGCTCTTCGGCGAGAAGTCGCAGCCCGTGACGGTCCCGCCGTCCGGCGCCGCCCGGGCGGACGTTCTCCTCAGCCTCCTAGACGGCTGAATTCCGCGGCAAAGGTCCGGGCCTCGGGCCGGCTCCAGTCGGCCGGACCCACGACATGCTTGACGATCTCCCCGGAAGGCGAGACGAAGAACGTCTCGGGATACCCGGTCGCGCCCATGCGTGCGGCGGTCGCGCCCCGGGGGTCGAGGGCGACGAGCAGGCCCGAGATTCCACGCTCTTTCAGCCACGCGTCGACGACCCTCCAGTCCTCGTCCACCGAGACGGCCAGGAACTCGACGCGCGGGTCGTCCTTCGTGTCCCGGACGAATTTCACGAGATCGGGCATCTCCTCGCGGCAGGGCGCGCACCACGTCGCCCAGAAGTGCAGGATCAGCCCCTTGCCGGTCTTCGAGGCGAGATCGCGCCGGGCACCGTCCCTTCCGAGGACGATGAGGGGCCCCGCGGGCACGGTGCGTTTCGCGGCGGCGGGCCGCGCCGCGCCGGGCGCCGGCGCGGCCGGCTGGATCAACGCGTCCTTCGCGAAGAAGGCGGCCGCGGCGGCCGCGAGGGCCGCGGCTGCGAGGACGAAGGCGGGACGCTTCGATTCGTTCATGCGCGCGCCGGAGTCCGGGTGGGACGGGTGGGAAGAGTCATGGGTTCGGACAGGATACCGAGGCGCGAGAGCGGCCAGTCGTAGGCGACGGGGTCCTCGGGGTTCAGGAGGCGCAGCCAGCCCGTCGCCTCGCGCGACGCGGCGAGGTCCGCGGTCTTGCGGCGCGTGAGGCCGATCCGGTTCGAGATGCGGTGCACGTGGACGTCCATCGGGAGCAGGAGGCGCGCGGGCGTGAAGCGCCCGCCCGTCCAGAGGCCGAGATCGAAGCCCTCCGTCCGAATCATCCAGCGGAGAAACAGGTGCGAACGCTTGCACGCGGAGCCCGCGGCAGGGGAGGGCAAGAGGAAGCGCAGTCCTCGCGAAAGGGCGGTTCGGGCGGCACCGGGAGAAGAGAGCAGAAGAAAGAGATTTCTATGAAAGGAAGAAAGAGCGGCGACATAGTCCGCGGGGCCGTCCTCGTCCCCCGCCGCGAACAGCGCGCCGAGGGAGCCGTGCGCGCGCCGTGCCCTCTTCACCATTCTAAGAAAATCTTGAACGTCGCTGCCCGTGACCCACCGGTGAACGAAGCGCGAAAGCGGAGGGATGGGCCTCTCGTCCCATGCAGCAAGGAACTCCGCGGGACTCGCGCCCATCACCTCGAGCACCCGACCTACCGACGCCTGGATCGACGCGACGCGGCCGAACGCGAGGGAGGCCGACAGGAAGGCGACCACCTCCCGGTCAGCGGGATCCGCGTACCGGTGCACGAAAACGAGCGGGTCGGAATCGAGCCGGCGGGAGCGCCACTCCTGTCGCAGGGTCTCGAGGTGCTCGCCGAGGAGTGCGAGGTCCCGGGGGCCGCCCGTGCGCCGTCTCATGTCCCTACGCTAGCATCCCCGGAGTGAGCCCGCGACGCCCCGACAAGGAGGCCCCTCCTCCGCCCGAGAAGAAGCCCGACTCGAATCGCACCATCCTCGTCGGCGTCTACGGGCGCGAGATTCCGAAGGAGATGGCCGAGGACCAGCTCGACGAGCTGGAGCGCCTCGTCGAGACGGCGGGCGGCCGGGTCGTCGCGCGCGCTCTCCAGGAGCGCCGCGGACCCGACCCCGCCACGTACGTCGGCTCGGGCAAGGTCGAGGAGATCGCCGAGGCGGCGCGCGCGCAGAACGTCGGCTGGACGGTGTTCGACGACGAGCTCACGCCCACGCAAGCGCGGAATCTCGACAAGAAGCTGCCGACGCAGGTGCTCGACCGCGCGGGCGTCATCCTGCGCATCTTCGCGGCGCGCGCGCGCTCGAGGGAAGCCATGACGCAGGTCGAGCTCGCGCGATTGCAGTACGAGCTTCCGCGCCTCGCGGGACCCTCCCAGGGCCTGGCCCAGCAGCGCGGCGGCGGCGCGTTCCGGGGCGGCGCGGGCGAGCGGAAGATCGAGCTGGACCGCCGCCGCGTGCGCACGCGCATCGCGCGGCTGAAAGAAGAGCTGAAAGCAATCGAGACGCAGCGCGACGTTCGGCGGAAGGGGCTCAAGCGGGTCGCGACGGTCTCGCTCGTCGGCTACACGAACGCGGGGAAGACGACGCTCTTCAATCGCCTCACGGCCTCCAAGGAATTCGCCGAAGACCGCCTCTTCGCCACGCTCGACCCGCGGCACGCGCGGCTCCACGGGGTGGGCGGGCGCGCGATCGTCCTCGCCGACACGGTCGGCTTCCTCCGCAAGCTCCCGCACACGCTCGTGGCGTCGTTCAAGTCCACTCTCGCCGAGGTGAAGGACGCCGACCTTCTCGTCCACGTCGTGGACGCGTCTTCCCCGCAGGCTTCGGAGCAACGGGCCGTCGCCGAGGAAGTCATCGCCGGTTTCGGCGTGGAGAAGCGGCGCATCCTCCTCGCGTACAACAAGACCGACCGCCCGCACGCGGGCGCGCTCGACGCCGAAGCCGTCCGGATCTCCGCCGCCACGGGAGAGGGCCTTCCCGAGCTGCGGGAGGCGATCGTCGCGCGGCTGAAGGCTCTCGGCTCGCGGATGCCGTTCTACGGGCCCGGGAATGCCACCGGCTGAGGCTCCGGCGCTCCTCGGCGCGCGCGCCGAGCGGGCGGCGGCGGCGGGCTTTCTTCTTCTCGCCGCACTTCTCGCCGTGACGGCCCTCCTCGGGGATAGTCCGGCCTTCGACGAGGTCGTCCACCTCCCGGCCGGCATCGTCCATCTGAAGACGGGAGACCTGCGCTTCGCGCCGGACCATCCTCCCCTCGCCCGGCTCTGGGCGGCGCTTCCCTCGGCCTTCGTGGCGGTCGCGCTTCCGGACCCGAAGAGCGAGGCGTTCCGGACCGGCGAGTTCGTCGCAGTGGGCCGGGAGGTCCTCGAGAGGAATTCAGGCCTTCCGCTCCTGACGATGGGGCGCCTCATGATCGTCGTCCTGTTTCTCCTTCTTCTCGTTCTCGTGCGGGCAGCCTCCCGCCGTCTCTTCGGAAGGGATGCGGGGCTTCTCGCGCTCGCGGTCGCATCCCTGTCGCCGTCGCTTCTCGCACACGGCCATCTCGTGACCACGGACCTGCCGGCGGCCCTCCTCTTTCTCGCCGTCCTCGTCGCCTTCGCCCGCCTCGGCGAGCGGCTCTCACCGGGCCGCCTCGCGGCAGCGGCGCTGCTCCTCGCCGCGCTCGTCCTCACGAAGTATTCGTGGCCGATCGTCCTCCCGGCGCTTCTTGCAATGGGTGTCGTCGCGGCCGCGACGCGCGGCGCCCGCGTCGTCTCTCTCGCCGGCGTCGCCGTCGTCTGCGGGCTCGTCGCATGGGGATCTGTCTGGGCGTGCTACGGCCTCGGGTTCTCGCCCTTTCGCGGGCGCGGCGCCGCCGAGGCGCGCATGCACGTCCCCCTTCAGGCCGGGATCCCCGCCGTGACGAGCCACGAGAACGCCTGGGAGACGGTCCTGAGCGATTCCCGCGGCGTCGCCTACACGGGGCCGACGGCGGCCTTAGCGCGGTGGGCCCGGCGACACCGCGTGCTGCCCGAAGCTTGGATTTACGGCGTCATGCTGCTCAAGAAGATGTCTTACCCGCGCACGGCCTATTTCCATGGAGCGATCGGGCCAGGGTGGGCGGCGTACTTCCCGGTCGCGTTTCTCGTCAAGTCCTCGCTTCCGGAGCTCCTCCTCGGCGCGCTAGGGCTCGCGGCGATCGCGGCGCGGAGAGCCTGTCCGAAGGACTTTCTCCTCGCGACCGGCCTCGCCGTGTTTGCCGTGTCGTACGGCGTCTTCGCGGTTCTCGCGACGATGAACATCGGAGAGCGCCACCTCCTGCCCCTTCACCCGGTTCTCGCCGTCGCCGCCGGTGCGGGCGCGGCATGGGCCGGAGCCCGGTGGGGTAGGGCGCTTCTCCTCGCGCTCGTTCTCTGGATGGGCGCGGAGATCGCGCTCGTCCATCCGAACGAGCTTGGGTACTTCAACGAGACCGCCGGGGGCTTCCGGAGCGGTTCCCGATGGCTCGCCGACAGCAACATCGACTGGGGCCAGGACCTCCTTCGCCTCGCCCGCTGGACGAAGGATAACGGCGACCCGGAGGTCAAGCTCGCGTACTTCGGCGCCGTGGACCCGCGCGGATACGTTCCGCGCGCGACGAACCTCACGAGCGCATACCCGTTCGGCGCACCCGCGACTCTGACGCCCGGCGTCTACGTCGCGAGCGTGAACCAGCTCATCGGGCTCTTCATTCCGATCGCGCGCGACGAATTCTGGGAGAAGCCCGGGACGCGGGACTGGTACGCGAGCCGCTGGGAAATGGCGCGCGCGTCCGGCTTTGCGCGCCCGCAGGGTCTCCTCGGCCGGGACGCGGCGGTGTGGGATGCGTTCGAGGCGGCCGAGAGGGGCCGGCTCCTGCGCGCTCTCCGGGGGCGCGCGCCGGATGCCTGGATCGGAACGTCGCTGCGCGTCTACCGTCTCTCGCAGGCCGATCTGGACGCGATCCTGCGGCCCTAGACTTCGTAATACGATCCACAGGGTCTTGGAGGAAACGCCATGAGCGCACCCGTCGATTACCGCCAGCGCGGCCAGGCCGTCTGGCTGGACAGCATTTCCTCGAAGATGATCCACTCGGGATGGCTGTCGTCCCTGATCGACGCGGGCTCCATCTACGGCGTGACGTCGAACCCGACTATCTTCGGTCAGGCCATCGTGAAGAACGAGGGCGACTATAACGCCGGCATCGAACGCCTGGCGCGCGGCGGGAAGGACGCCTTCGCGATTTACGACGCGCTCACGCAGAAAGACATCGGCGAGGGCGCGGACGCGTTCCGGGCGTTGAACGACCGGAACCCCGTCGACGGGTGGATCTCTCTCGAGGTCCTGCCCTCCCTCGCTCACGACACGGAGAAGACCGTGGCCGAAGCGAAGCGGCTCGCGGGCACTCTTGCGCGCCCGAACGTCTTCATCAAGGTGCCCGCGACGCCCGCATGCATCCCGGCGATCCGCCGCCTCATAGGCGAGGGGATCTCGATCAACGTGACGCTCATGTTCAACCGCAAGCATTACAAGGACGTGGCGAACGCATACATCGACGGCCTTTCGGACTTCGCGGCCCGGGGGGGAGACCTCTCGCGTGTCCACTCGGTCGCGTCGTTCTTCGTCTCCCGCGTCGACACGCTCGTCGACAAGCGCCTCGACGCGCTGGCCCTGAATGCGTCGGGGCCCGAGAAGGCCCGCCTCGAGGGCCTGCGCGGCAAGGCGGGCATCGCGAACTCGAAGGTCGTCTACGAGGACTTTCTCGCGGTCTTCGCCGGCGAGCGTTTTCTCGCGCTGCGCGGGCGGGGCGCGCGGGTCCAGCGCCCCCTCTGGGCTTCCACGGGAACGAAGAACCCGGCCTACTCCGACCTTCTTTACGTCGAGAACCTCGTCGGGCCCGATACCGTGAACACGATGCCCGAGAAGACCCTCGAGGCGCTCCTCGATCACGGCAGGACGCCGGACGACACGGTGAATGAGGGCGTTCCCGCCGCGCGCCGGACGCTCGACGACCTCCGCGCCCTCGGCATCGACGTCGAAGCGGTCGGCGAGGAGCTCCAGCGGGACGGCGTCGTCCTGTTCGAGAAGTCCTACGTCGAGCTCCTTCAGGCGATCGAGACGCGCCGCGTCGATGCCTTGAAGACGACTCAGGGGGTGATGGAGTGATCCTCGGCGACTTCGAGGCGGAGGAGCTTTCGGAAGCGCAGGGTGCCCGGCTGGCCGCCCTCGGCGTCGCGACGCGCGCCGACATCCTGAAGATGACGACGCTCGCGTCGTCGGGCCATCCCGGAGGCTCGATGTCGTCGATCGACTTCGAACTCGTCCTCTGGGGCTTCGCGAACTGCGACCCGAAGAATCCGTTCGCCGAGGGGCGCGACCGCGTCGTCATCAGCCACGGGCACACGTCGCCGGCCGCATACGCGGCGCTGGCACACCTCGGCTGGTTCGACCCGTCGCTCCCGCTCCTCGGGTTCCGGCGCGGCGGTTCGCCGTTCGAGGGGCACGTGGAGAGGGACGTTCCCGGGATCGACTGGGGCACGGGAAACCTCGGGCAGGGCCTGTCGGCGGCCGTCGGCTTCGCGCTGGCGGCGCGGATCAAGGGCGACGGCGCGAAGGTCTTCTGCGCGATGGGCGACGGCGAGCAGCAGAAGGGCCAGCTCGCCGAGGCGCGGCGTTACGCGGTGAAGTTCGGCCTCACGAATCTCGTCGCGCTCCTCGACTGGAACCACGTCCAGCTCTCGGGGACGAACGACGAGATCCTCAAGCAGGACATCGTGGCCGACTGGAAGGCCGACGGATGGGCGGTGATCGAGATCGACGGCCACGACGTCCGTGCCGTGTATCGCGCCGTGCGCGCGGCGCTCCGCGCGGCGGTGCCCACGCTCGTGGCCTGCCACACGGTCATGTCGAAGGGCGTCCCCTTCATGGAGAAGGACGGTTACAAGTGGCACGGGGCCGCGCTTTCGCCCGAGAAGTGCAAGGAAGCGCTCGCGATCCTCGGCGCCCCGGACGACCTCGACCGCTGGACTCTCGAACGGAAGAAGTCCGCGCCCGACTGGCACGCGGCGCTTCCGCGCCGCCCCGTGGAGACCGTCGTCCTGCCCTCTTCGGGTACGCCGCGGACGTACACGACCGAGAAGACGTCCGACAACCGCGGGGCCTTCGGGGCCGCGCTCGAGGATCTCGGGGCCGTTTCCGGCGGCGTCCCGATGGCCGTCCTCGACTGCGACCTCCTGAAGTCCACGAAAACCGACCTCTTCGCCGCGAAGTTTCCGAAGAGCTTCTTCCAGGGCGGCATCGCCGAGCACCACACCGCGGTTCTCGCGGGCGCGCTGTCGGTGGCGGGAATCGCGGCCTGGTGGGGCGAGTTCGGGATGTTCGGCGTGGCCGAGGCCTACAACCAGCAGCGTCTCAACGACGTCAACGCGTCGAACGTGAAGCTCGCCGTGACGCACACGGGCATCGACGTGGGCGAAGACGGCAAGACGCACCACTCGATCGACTACTTCGGTACGCTGAACTCGACGTTCGGCTGGAAGGTCTTCACACCGGGCGATCCGAACCAGACCGACCGGATCACGCGCTGGATGGCGACGCACCGGGGCAACCACGCGCTCGTCATGGGGCGCTCGAAGTTTCCGGTCGCCCTGAAGGAAGACGGCACGCCGTTCTTCGCGGGCGATTACGCGTTCGACCCCGCGAAAGCCGACCACCTGCGCGACGGATCGGGCGTGTCGCTCGTGTGCGCGGGAAACATGCTGCCGTACGCGATGGACGCCTGGAACGCGCTCGCGAAGGAAGGCACGCGCGTGGACCTCGTCTCCGTGGCGGCGTGGAGCGACCTCTCGGACGCGGATCTCGCGCACATCGCGCGGCACGGCCGCGTCGTCACGGTCGAGGACCACAACCCGAAGACCGGCCTCGGCACCTGGATCCAGGCGCGGCTCAACGACCTCGGGCTTCCGGCGCGCGTGAAGAAGCTGGGCGTCACCTTTTACTCGTCCTCGGGTCCCGCGAAGGAGCTTTACGCGCTGATGGGGCTCGACGGGCCCGCCATCGCGGCGGCCGTGAGACGGGCGCTCGCTTCGAAGAGCGGAACGGAGAGGTCCGCATGAGCAGCACCATCCAGACCGATCCCGCGACGATCGTCATCTTCGGAGGCTCCGGCGACCTCAGCAAGCGGAAGCTCGTTCCCGCGCTTTTCCAGCTCCACTGCGAGAAGCAGCTTCCGCCGGAGACGGCGATCATCGGCTACGCGCGCACGGGCGAGTCGGACGAGAAGTACCGCGCCGAGATGAAGGCCGCGGTCGCCGAGTTCGCCCGCAAGAAGCCGGTGGACGACGCCGACTGGAGCGCGTTCGAGTCCCGCCTCTATTTCTTCCGCGGCGACCTCACGATCTCGCAGAACTTCGCGGACCTAAAGTCCAGGCTCGAGACGGTCGAGAAGGAACGCGGCCTCGCCGGCAATCGCCTCTTCTATCTCGCGATTCCGCCGTCGGCGATCGCCGCCGTCGTCAACAATCTCGGTCAGGCCGGCCTGGCCTACCGGGTGGACGGCGGTCCCTGGTCGCGGCTCATCGTGGAGAAGCCTTTCGGGCGCGATCTCGAAACCGCCCGTGCCCTGAACGAAGAGCTCGCTCAGGTCTTCCGCGAAAGGCAGATCTTCCGCATCGACCACTACCTCGGCAAGGAGACGACGCAGAACATCCTCGTGCTGCGCCTCGGAAACGGCATCTTCGAGCCGCTCTGGAACAGGCGCTACGTCGACCACGTCCAAATCACCGTCGCGGAATCGATCGGCATCGAGAACCGCGGAAAGTTTTACGAGGAAGCGGGTGTCCTTCGGGACATCATCCAGAATCATGTCCTGCAGCTCCTCTGCCTCGTCGCGATGGAGCCGCCCGTGGCGTTCGATCCGAACGCCGTCCGCGATGAAAAGGTGAAAGTGCTTCGCTCGATCCAGCCGCAGTCGCCTGAGGAGATCCTTCGCGACAGCGTGCGCGGGCAGTACGGCCCGGGCGCGGTGGACGGACAGACCGTCGTCGGATACCGACAGGAGAAAGACGTCAATCCGATGTCGCTCCGCGAGACGTATGCGGCGTGGAAGGTGCAGATCGAGAACTGGCGCTGGGCGGGCGTGCCGTTCTATCTCCGGGCGGGCAAGCGGCTCCAGAAACGCGTCACGGAGATCGCGATCCAGTTCAAGACGCCGCCCATCGCGCTCTTCCGGAGGGTCGGCGTCCTCCGGCAGGAGCCGAACGTCCTCGTCCTCAGGATCCAGCCCGACGAGGGCATCGCGCTCAAGTTCGGCGCGAAGGCGCCCGGACCCGTCACGAAGGTCGATCCCGTGACGATGGACTTCCGCTACAGCGAATTTTTCGGAGCGTCGCAGCCCGAAGCTTACGAGAGGCTTCTCATGGACGCCATTCACGGAGACTCCACGCTCTTCGCCCGGCGCGACGAGGTCGAGGCGGCCTGGGAGCACGTGACGCCGCTCCTCGACGTCTGGCGCGACAACCCGCCCCTCGACCACCCGAACTACGAAGCGGGCACGTGGGGGCCCGACGCGTCCGTCGCGCTTCTCGCGAGGGACGGGAGGCGCTGGCGAAGGCCGTGAGAGAGGTCCTCGCCTTTGCCAACGACGACGACGTCGCGGACGCCGCGGCCTTTCTCTTCGTGAACCTCGCGGCGCAGGCGGTTCGCGAACGCGGGGCGTTCTACGTCGCCCTCGCGGGCGGCAAGACGCCTCTCTCGTGCTATCGGCTCATTTCGGCGCCGCTGATTTCCTCGCGGGTCGACTGGGAGAAGACGCAGGTCTTCTTCGGGGACGAGAGGTGCGTGCCGGAGGGGCATCCCGACCGGAACGACGACGCGGCGGCCGCCGCGCTCCTGAACCGCATTTCCATTCCGGGAAAGAACATCCACCGCGTCCCCGCGACCGAACGGGACGGCGCCGAGCGCTACGAGTCCGAGGTGCGGGGCGCGTTTTCGATCTTCTCTCCTTCCTCGGACAAGGGAGTGCCCCGTTTCGATCTCGTGTTCCTCGGCATGGGAGCGGACGGCCACACGGCCTCCCTGTTCCCCGGGCGCGCGTCTCTCGACGAGGCGCAGCGGCTCGTCCTCCGTGTCGACGACGCGCCGAAACCTCCGCCCTCCCGGGTCACCTTTACCCTGCCGCTCGTGAACGCGGCGCGGCACGTGGCGCTTCTCGTCACGGGGAAGGAAAAGGCGGCCGCCCTGTCGCGCGTTCTTCTCGAGGATGCGGCCCTGCCCGCGGCGCGCGTGCGCCCCACTTCGGGGACCCTGACGATTCTCGCGGACGCGGCCGCGGTTTCGGTTTCGAAGGCGGCCTCATGAGGAGCGTGGTCCATGGCTAAGATCGGGACGCGGCTCCCCCGATTCCTTTTCGAGACCGAGCGCCAGATTCCTCAGGCGACGGGCGAGCTCTCGGACCTCCTCTCGCAGCTCGCGTTCGCGGGCAAGCGCATCAGCCGTACCCTCGCGTCGGCGGGCCTCACGGAGGTGCTTGGCGCCTCGGGAACGATCAACATCCAGGGCGAGCAGCAGCAGAAGCTCGACGCGCTCGCGAACGAGATCTTCCTCGAGGCCTTCGCATACGGCCAGCTCGTCCCGACGATCGTGACAGAGGAGATGGACCTCCCGGCACACCTCCCGGAGAACGTCGAATTCGGCAAGTACATCGTCTTCCTCGATCCGCTCGACGGCTCGTCGAATCTCGACGTGAACGGCGGCGTCGGCTCGATTTTTTCCGTGAGGCGCCTCTCGGGGCGCGGCGAGGTGACGTCCGAGGCCGAGCTCATGGCGCGCATCTCGCAGGAGCAGGTCATCGCGGGCTACTTCCTGTACGGCCCGTCCACGACGCTCGTCTACACCGAGGGGCGCACGGTCCACGGCTTCACGCTCGACCCGAGCATCGGCGAGTTCCTTCTCTCGCATCCGGAGATTCGCATCCCCGACCACGGGCCGTACTACGGCGCGAACGAGGGAACGATTCGCGACTGGGAAGAGGGCCCGCGCCGTTTCGTCGAGTGGGTGCGCGAGAAGGATCCCGAAACCGGGCGGCCGTATTCGACACGCTACTCGGGCGCTCTCGTCTCGGACTTCCACCGGATCATCCTCAAGGGCGGGATCTACCTCTACCCGGCCACGTCGAAGAGCCCACAGGGCAAGATCCGCCTCATGTACGAGGCGGCCCCACTCGCGCTCGTCGCGGAGGCTGCGGGCGGCTCGGCCACGGACGGCAGGCGGCGCATCCTCGACATCCGCCCCACGCGGAACCACGAGCGAACACCGATTTACCTGGGCTCGAAGGGCGACGTCGCGCGCGTGGACGCGTACGTCGCCTCGGCGGGGTCGAGGTAAAATTTGGCTCGGAGAAAGAGAAGATTTCTTAGAAGGTAATAGAGGAAGAAAGAGAGATTTTGATGCGCGTTTCGAGAATAGTCCTGGTGTGTCTCGTGAGCCTTTCGTTCGTGCTGCCTGCCGGCGCCGACGAGAAAACCAAATCGGCCGCGCCCCCGCCCGCCACCGCCGCCGCTGCGGCAACATCGAACAAGAAGGAGTCGAAAATGACGAAGACGCCCTCCGGCCTCGAGTACGAAGACACCGTCGTCGGCACCGGCGCCTCACCGAAGCCCGCCCAGAAGTGCGTCATGCACTACACGGGCTGGCTCTTCGAGAACGGCGCAAAAAAAGGCAAGCCGTTCGACAGCTCGCTCGATCGCGGGCAGCCGTTCGAGTTCCAGATCGGCCTCGGCCAGGTCATCAAGGGCTGGGACGAAGGCGTCGCCACGATGAAGGTCGGCGGCAAGCGCACTCTCGTGATCCCTGCTTCCATCGGATACGGCGCCCGGGGCGCCGGCGGCGCCATCCCGCCGAATGCGACCCTGCTGTTCGAGGTCGAGCTTCTGGGATTGAAATAGAGCACCGGAATCAGGCTCACGAGACGGGCAGCGCCTTACATTCCCTTTGCGGGGCGCTCCCCGCGGAGGGTTTTCATGCAGAGCCCCGTGAGGCGTGTCGTCATCCTCGGTGCCGCCGGACGCGACTTTCACGATTTCAACACGGTCTTCCGCGACAAGCCGGACCACCGGGTCGTCGCTTTCACGGCGACGCAGATTCCGGGGATCGACGGGCGCAGGTATCCCGCGGCGCTCGCGGGCGCGCTCTACCCGGAGGGCATCCCGATCGTTCCCGAGGACTCTCTCGAGGAGCTCATCAGGAAAGAGCGGATCGACCTCTGCGTCTTTTCGTACTCGGACGTCGCGCACACGCAGGTGATGCACATCGCGTCGCGCGTGATCGCCGCGGGCGCGGACTTTCTCCTTCTGGGCGCGGACCGGACGATGCTGAAATCGAAGGTCCCCGTCATCGCCGTAACGGCCGTCCGCACGGGCGCGGGCAAGAGCCAGACGACGCGCTATCTCTCGCGCCTCCTCAAGGAGCAGGGGCTCAAGGCCGTCGCCGTCCGGCACCCGATGCCTTACGGCGACCTCGCGGCACAAGCCTGCCAGCGCTTCGCGACGTACGCCGACCTCGACACGGAGAAGTGCACGATCGAGGAGCGCGAGGAGTACGAGCCGCACCTCGACAACGGCTTCATCGTCTACGCGGGCGTCGACTACGAGAAAATCCTGCGCCGCGCCGAGGCCGAGGCCGACGTGATCCTCTGGGACGGCGGAAACAACGACTTGCCGTTCTACGTTCCCGACCTCCACATCTGCATCGCGGACCCGCACCGGCCCGGCCACGAGACCGCGTACCACCCTGGCGAGGCGAACTTCCGCCGCGCCGACGTCATCCTCGTGAACAAGTGCGACACGGCCGACGAGGGCAACATCCATGCGGTCGAGATGTCCGCCGCGAAGCTGAACCCGAAGGCGCGCGTCCTGCGCGCAGACTCGCCGGTCACGTGCGAGCACCCCGAGCTCGTGCGCGGGAAGCGGGCCCTCGTCGTCGAGGACGGCCCGACTCTCACGCACGGCGGCATGACCTTCGGCGCCGGCCTCGTCGCGGCGAAGAAAGCCGGCGCGGCCGAGATCGTCGACCCGCAGCCCTACGCCGTCGGTTCGATCGAGGCGACGTACCGGAAGTACCCGAACGCCGCGGGGATCCTGCCCGCGATGGGCTACGGCGACAAGCAGGTCGCCGAGCTCGCCGAGACGATCGCCCGGACGCCGTGCGACGTCGTCGTCGTCGGGACGCCGATCGACCTGACACGCGTTGTCCGGCTTTCGAAGCAAGCCGTGCGGGTACGCTACGAGCTCCGGGAGATCCTGCCGGGCCGTCTCGCGGAAGAGCTGGCGCGGGTCGTCGCGGTCGCCGCGGGGGCGGTGCGGTAAACGCGGGAGGCTTATAGTCCGCTCGCGATGCTTCTCCTCTCGCGCACGATCCACTTCAACGCCGCCCATCGCCTCTTCAACCCGCAAAAGAGCGAAGAGTGGAATCGCGCGACGTACGGTGACGCGTCGAACCCGGCGGGCTACGGGCACAACTACACGCTCGACGTGTCGGTTGCGGGCGTCGCCGACGCCGAGTCGTCGATGATCGTGAACCTCACGGACCTCGATCGCATCCTCAAGGAGGAGGTCGACCGGCCGCTCGACCACCGCAACCTGAATCACGAGATCCCCGAGTTCAAAACGCGCGTTCCCACGGCGGAGAATCTCGCGCAGTGGATCTGGGACCGCGTCGCGGTGCGCATCGAGAAGGAGCGTTGGCCCTGCCGCCTCGCGGCGCTGAAGCTCACGGTGACGCCGACGTTTTCGGTCGAGCTGGTTTCGGACCCTCATTCACCCATCTAAGAAATTTGCAGACCGCCTCCCGCTGAGAGGACGCCTGCAATGTCAGAGAGGGTGGGGCGTTCTCTTTCTTTTCCGAAAGCTGAGCTGTTCTCTTGCGCCTGCGACGCGCGCCGCCGTCAGGATTTCCGCGCGGCCCCAGCCAACTTCCGCCGGCGCGTGCGCGTCGGACGAGAAGACGATCGGGACGCCGGCGCCGACGAGACGCTCGAGGAGCGGGGGAGAGGGGTATTCCTCGCCGACCGTCTTCCGGAGCCCCGCGCTCGAGACCTCGATCGCGACGCCCGCCGCGCGCGCCGCGGCGATTGCCGCCGCTTCGGCGTCCGCGGCCTCCAGCGGCATCCGGTGGCCGAACTTCTTCGGGAGGTCGAAGTGCGTGATCACGTCGAAGAGTCCGCTTGACGCCGCCTTCGCGAGCAGTCGGTAGTACTCCCGCCAGAGGGTCCCCGAGCCTTCGACGTCGTGCCTCTGCGCGGAGCCCGGGGCGTCGATCCAGCCGCCCTTGACCCAGTGAACGCTCCCGAGGACGACGTCCCAGTCGTGGGCGCGGAGGATCTCTTCGAGAGCGGCCTCGTGGCCCTCGGCGTAGTCGGCCTCGAGCCCGAGGAGCACGTCGATGCGGCCCGCGAACTCCTCCTGGAGCGCGCGAACTTCCTCCACGTACCCGGGCAGCTCGGCGCGCGTCATCGCGATGCTGGGATCGGGGTCCTCGCCCGGCAGGAAATACAGGGGGATATGGTCGGTAAAGGCGATCTCCGACAGGCCGCGGGAGAGCGCCGCGAGAACGTAGTCCCGCCCGGCGCCGCCGGCGTGGCCACAGCGCGCCGTGTGGACGTGGTAGTCCGTCCGGTACGTGGCCTGCATCCGTCGAGTGTAATCTTCGGAGGCGGAAGGAGGAGGCATGGCGATCCGGATCAACCGCGTTTATACCCGGGGGGGCGATTCCGGCGAGACGAGTCTCGTCGGTGGGCAACGGATCGCGAAGGACTCCATAAGGATCGAAAGCTATGGCACCGTGGACGAGCTCAACGCCATCCTCGGGCTCGCGCGCACTTCGAATCGCGATGCGCCGGGTTCCTCCCGCAAGGCGGATCGCGACCGGCTCGACGCCCTCCTCGAGCAGATTCAGAACGAGCTCTTCAATCTGGGGTCCGACCTCGCGACGCTGCCGCAGGATCGCCACCCGAAACAGCCCGTCATCGAGGCGCGCCACGTGAAGGCCCTCGAAAACGCGATCGACGACCTGAACGCCGCGCTGCCGGAGCTCCGGTCGTTCGTCCTGCCCGGGGGAGGATGGGTCTCGGCGTTCCTTCACCAGGCGCGGACGGTGTGCCGCCGCGCCGAGCGCCTCGTGACGACGCTCGCGCGCCAGGAGGCCGTCGGGAAGCACGCTCTCGTGTACCTCAACCGACTCTCGGACCTCCTTTTCGTGCTCGGCCGGTGGGCCGCGAAATCGAGAAAGGAAGCTGAACCCCTCTGGGATCCCGCCAGGAGCTGACGCGCCCCGGACGGGCGGTCCGCGCGGCGGGCGCGGCTCTGCTCGCCGTCCACTGTTCGGTCGCCGCGGCGGACGATGCGCCGCGCATCGACACGATCGAGATCCGGCCGACGAACGTCTTCTCGCCCGACGAGGCGGCAAAATCGTTCTTTCCCTACGGGCTCGCGAACGCCCTCCACATCACGACGCGCACGTCGTTCATCCAGAAGCAGCTGCTCTTCGCGCCGGGCGACGTCCTGCGCCCGGACCTCCTGGCCGAGACGGAGCGCAACCTGCGCGCATTCGGGCTCTTCCGGAAGGTCTCCGTGCGCGCGGAAGGTGAGCGCGTGGTCGCCGAGACGGCCGATGCGTGGACGCTCCTCCTGCGCGGGTCGCTCTCCAACAAGGGAGGCGTGACGACCTATTCGATCGGCGCCGAGGAATACAACCTGCTCGGGACCGGACGGCAGTTCGGCTTCGGGTACGAGAGGGAAGTCGAGCGCTCGTCGCGTTCGGTGTTCTACGCCGACCCGAACTTCTTCGGTCCGCACATGGCTTTCCGCCTCGATGCCGCGGATCTCTCCGACGGCCGGCAGCTGCGGGCGGCGTTGGGGCGCCCGTTCTACGCGCTCGACGTACCGTGGGCGCTCGATGGCGCCGTCCTCCTCTCGGACTTCGACACGCGGCTCTATGCGGGGGGCGAGGAGTCGACGGTCTGGAAGAAGCAGGAGCGCGATCTCCTCCTGCAGGGTGGGCGGCTCCTGTCGCGCGATCTCGACGCCGTGGTGCGCCTCGTCGGATCCGTCCAGTGGAACGACGTGGAACTCCGCGCGGGCGGCGTCGGTTCACCTCCTCCTCCTGAGCATTCGAACAGGACGTTTCTGTTCCTCTCCGCGGGCATCGCCCGGATAGGCTCGGGCTGGATCACGCGGCGCCAGGTCGACCAGATCGACCGGGACGAGGACTTCAACCTCGCCCCGAGCAGCCGAGCGGAGGTCGGCCTGTCGCTGCCCGTCGGACAGGCGGAGTACGCGGGCCGGGCTCTCCTCTCGGGAAGCATGGGCACGCCCCTTCCCTCGGGGTTCGCGCTCGCCACGGCCACGGTGTCCACGCGCATGGACGGCGGAGTCCAGAATGCTCGTCTCCAGGCCGGCGCGCGGGCCTACGTGCTGAGAGGGGCGTGGACCTTCGTCGGGAACGTCTCCACGCTCGTCGGATGGAACCTCGACCCGGAGAACCAGATCGCGCTCGACGGGGAGACCGGCGTCCGGGCATACCGCCTCCATGCGGTCGAGGGTGACCGGCGCCTCGTGGGGAACGTCGAAGCGCGGGTCCATCTGGTGAGCGAGATCTTTCAACTCGTGTCGCTCGGGTTGGCGGCCTTCGGCGACAGCGGCTGGTCCTGGGGGGAGCCCGACCGGTATTGGCATCTCGCCGACGCCGGGGTCGGTCTCAGAATCGGAATCACGCGCGCGAGCAAGAACAGCCTCGTCCGGATCGACGTCGCCCGCGCGATCCGCCCCGATCCGCTCGGGCGGACCGGATGGCTGCTCTCGTTCTCGTCGGGCCAGGCGTTCTAGCCGCCCCCGGGCCTCAGTGAATGCCGCGTTCGGCGAGCCAGCGCTCGGCGTCGATGGCCGCCTTGCAGCCTTCTCCCGCCGCCGAAACCGCCTGCCGGTAGATGAAGTCGGCGACATCGCCCGCCGCGAAGATGCCTTCGACCGACGTTTTCGTCGACGGGTGCTGGATCTTCAGGTAGCCGACGTCGTTCATCTCGAGCTTTCCCTTGAAGAGATCGGTGTTCGGCTGGTGGCCGATCGCGGCGAAGTACCCCGAGACGGCGAGGGTCTTCACCGCGCCCGTCTTCGTGCTCTTCACGCGCACGCCTTTCACGCCCGTGCCCGGCTCGCCGAGGATTTCCTCGACGACCGTGTCGAGGAGGATCTCGATCTTCGGGTTCTGGAGCACGCGCTGCGCCATGATCTTCGAGGCGCGGAACTCGCTCCGGCGGTGGATGAGGGTCACCTTCGTGCAGAACTTCGTGAGGAAGCCCGCTTCTTCCATGGCCGTGTCGCCGCCGCCCACCACCACGACTTCCTTCCCGCGGAAGAAGAAACCGTCGCACGTGGCGCAGGCCGAGACGCCGTATCCCAGGAGCTTCTGCTCGCTCTCGAGGCCGAGGTACTTCGCCGAGGCCCCCGACGCGACGATCACCGCGTCCGCGGTGATCGTGCCGGCCGATTCGAGGCTCAGGGTGAAGGGCCGGGAGGCCACGTCGACTGCCGTAACCGTGTCGACGACGACCTCCGTGCCGAACCGCTGGGCCTGCTTGCGCGTGACGTCCATGAGCGCGGGCCCCTGGATGCCATGCTCGAAGCCGGGGAAGTTCTCGACCTCGGTCGTCGTCGTGAGCTGCCCGCCGGGTTGAATTCCCTCGATGACGAGCGGCTCGAGATTCGCGCGCGAGGCGTAGATCGCCGCGGTGAGGCCCGCGGGGCCCGACCCGACGATCGCGACTTTGTAGTGAGTCTTTGCGGACATGTACGGGAGATTACTTCGCGTGCGCGAAATATTCCTTGGACTTGTCCCAGTCCGCCGTCATGGCCTTCGTGCCCGGCTTCCAGTCGGCGGGGCAGACCTCGCCGTTTTCGCGGACGTACTGGAAGGCCTGAAGGACGCGGAGCGTCTCGTCCACTGACCGGCCGACGCTAAGATTGTTGACGGTGGCATGCTGGACGATGCCATCGGGGTCGATGAGAAAGAGTCCGCGGAGTGCGACGGCACCGGCCTCGTCGAGGACGCCGTACTCCTCGGCGAGCTCCTTCTTCAGATCCTCGAGGAGGGGGTACGAGAGGCTCTTGATGCCGCCCTCTTCCCGCGGCTTCTCGGTCCAGGCGAGATGGCTGAACTTCGAGTCGACGGACGCTCCGAGCACCTCGGCGCCGATCCGCTTGAATTCACCGAGCCGATCCGAGAACGCGAGGATCTCGGTCGGGCAGACGAACGTGAAGTCGAGGGGATAGAAGAACAGGACGACCCACTTCCCCTTGTAGTCGGAGAGGCGGTAGGTGTGGAACTTTCCGTTGAGGACGCCCTCGAGGGCGAATTCGGGGGCCATGCGGCCGACGATCTGGGGCATTGGAAATTCTCCTTGTTGAACCCTTATCTTTCAGGTAGGGGATTGTGTCCCCCCGCAGTCAGTAATTTAGACTAAGTCTATTTAAATGTCCATCGGGCCTTGATTCTTATTTATATTGAGTCTAAGTTGAGTGAGATTGACCGAAGGAGGATCCTATGTCCGAACTCAAGGGAACCAAGACTCACGAAAACCTCAAGCACGCCTTCGCGGGCGAGAGCCAGGCGAACCGCCGCTATCTCTATTTCGCCGACAAGGCCGACATCGAGGGCTACCCGGAGATCGCGGGTAACTTCCGCGACACGGCCGAGGGCGAAACGGGCCACGCGCACGGACACATGGATTATCTGAAGGCAGCGGGCGATCCGGCCACGGGCCTTCCGTTCGGACCGACGTCGCTGAACCTCAAGAGCGCGATAGAGGGCGAGACCTACGAGTACACCCAGATGTACCCCGGGTTCGCGAAGACCGCCCGCGAGGAAGGCTTCGCGGAGGTCGCCGACTGGTTCGAGACGCTCTCGCGCGCGGAGAAGTCGCACGCGAACCGCTTCACCAAGCTGCTGACGACGATCGGCTGAAGAGGAGACCGGCCCCACTCACCCTTCTAAGAAATCCGAATCCTCCGAATCCGAATCCGAAAGCAAAAATAAATGGGCGCCGTCGGTACCCCGATCGCTGTCAAGGACTCGGCCTCCCTGTCTGCCGAGCTAACCCGCATCGCCGACATCTGTCACGGTTGTCGGCGGTGCTTCACGCTCTGCCCGTCTTTCGAGATCCTTTTCAAGGGTCTCGATACGCCCGAAGTGGACGGCGAGGCGGACAGGCTTCCGAAGAAGGTCCTCGACGACTTCGTCGACCTCTGCTACGAGTGCAAGCTCTGCCTGCCGCACTGCCCGTACATTCCGCCGCATCGCTGGGCGGTGGACGTGCCTCACCTCGTCCTCGAGTCGCGCCATGTGCGGATGCAGGAAACGGGGCTGCCGCTCCGCGAGCGGCTCCTCACGAACCCGGACGCGCTCGGCCGGATGTCTTCGATCGTCGCGCCGGTCGCGAACTTCGTGAACACGCTGCCCATCGCCCGGTGGGCGATGGAGAAGACGGTCGGCATCTCAGCGAAGAAAGACCTGCCGCGGTTCGTCTGGCAGACGTTCACGCGCTGGTTCGAGACGCGCGAAGCGCCGAAACGCACCGCACCGCCGGTCGCGAAGGTCGTTTTCTTCCCGACGTGCTCGGTCGAATGGAACCGGCCCGAGATCGGCCAGGCCGCCGTCGCCGTGCTCGAGAAGAACGGTGTCGAAGTGGCCGTCGCGTACCCGCTGTGCTGCGGGATGCCGCTCTTCGACGTCGGCGACATCGCGGGCGCCGACGAGGCCCGGCGTACGTTCGTCGCGGCGATGAAGGGCTGGGTCGAAAAGGGATACACGATCGTGACTCCCGGCCCGTCCTGCTCGCTCATGATCAAGAAGGAATACCCGTGGCTCGCCGCCCGGATCGGGGCGCTCGACGCGGACACGGCGCTCGTCGCGAAGGCGACGCGCGACCTCTTCGAGTTTCTCGCGGAGCTGAACGCGAACGGCCTCCTCGCGCTGGACTTTCCGAAGGCGCCGAAGTCCATCGCATACCATCTCCCGTGCCATCTCAAGGTCCAGAACATGGGCTTCAAGTCGCGCGACATTCTCGCGGCCACCGGGGCGACTGTCACGATGGTCGAGAAGTGCTCCGGGCACGACGGCACGTGGGCGATGAAGGCCGAGTACTTCGACGAGTCCATGAAGGTCGGTCAGAAACTCTTCGACGGCCTCGCCGCGGCACACGCGGACGTGATCGCATCGGACTGCGCGCTCGCGGGCGTCCAGATCCACCAGGGGATGAACGTTCCCGTGAAGCACCCGATCGAGGTGCTCCGGGACGCTTACGGCCTCGCATGAAGAAGGTCACGCTCCGGGACGTCAAGAACCTCTACGAGTACGAGCTCATCCGCGACGACTGGCGGAAGGACGTCATCGCCCTCAAGGCGAAGAGGCGGGTCCTTCTCGGCGACATCATGTCGCTCCTCTTCGAGAACCGCCTCACGGTGCTGAACCAGGTCCAGGAGATGTGCCGCGCCGAGCGCCTCGCGAAGCCCGAGGCCGTTCAGCAGGAGATCGACGTGTACAACGACCTCGTGCCCGCTCGGGGCGAGCTCTCGGCCACGCTCCTCGTCGAGATCACGGAGGAAGCCCACATCCAACCCCGGCTCGACGCGCTCGTCGGCCTCTCATCGGGTCGCCACGTCTGGCTCGAGCTGAACGGTCGGAAGATCTTCGCGCGCTTCCTCGAGGGGCAGGGACGCGAGGACCGGATTTCGGCCGTGCAGTACCTGAGATTCCCGATCGGAGAAGACCCCCTCGACCGCCAGGCGCTCGCCTCGGGGCCGGCCCCCGTGACCCTGCGCGTCGACCACCCGGGCTACCGGGCCAGCGCCGTTCTGTCGCCCGCGATGCGCGCCGAGATCGCTGGCGACCTCGGCGACTGAAGTCCTTCCTGAGTCCGAATAGAATCCGTTCGTGCTCATCCATCTTCTCCGCCACGCCGAAGCCGAGGACGTCTCGCCCACCGGGAGGGACGCGGATCGCCGCCTGACCGACGAGGGGAAGAAGCGCATGCGGTCGGTCGCGAAGGCGATCGCGAAGCTGGACCCCGGCTACGAGGCGGTGCTCGTCTCGCCGCTCGTGCGTGCCCGGCAGACCGCCGAGCCCGTCGCCGCGGCCTGCGGGTTCGAGCGTCCGTTCACGGAAACGAAGAATCTCGTTCCGAACGCCGACCCCGTCGAGGTTCTGCACGAGCTCGCACGGCTGGGTCCGGCGTCGGTCCTTCTGGTGGGGCACCAGCCCCACTTCGGCCGCCTCGTCGGACTGCTCCTCTCGGGGCGTTCCGATCTCGAGGTGCCGATGAAGAAGGCAGCGCTCGCGGCGTTCGAGGCGCCTGCCGACCCGTCCCTCGGCCCTGCCGAGCTCAAGTTTCTGCTCCCCGCGCGCCTCATGGAAAAGCTTCTGTAGCAATGAGTTGCGGCGCGAATCGAATATTCTTGACCCGTTCCTGATAGGATCTTCGATCCTTGGAGGATCGATTTCTTTATGGGTAAAAGCGTTGCTCTCGGCTGCATCGTCCTTGTCCTGGTCGGCGTTCTCGTCGTCGGCGGCATGGCGGCGGGCGCCTACAACAAACTGAACGCTGCGGATCAGGGGGTCAGCGCGGGCTGGGCCCAGGTCGAGAACGTCTATCAGCGGCGGGCCGACCTCATTCCGAACCTCGTCGAGACCGTCAAGGGAGCGGCGAACTTCGAGAAGGACACCCTGACGCAGGTCATCCAGGCGCGCGCCTCTGCCACGCAGGTCAAGCTCGACGCGAACTCCATCAAGGATCCGGCGGCCTTCGAGAAGTTTCAGAAGGCTCAGGACGGGCTCGGCAGCGCGATCGGCCGCCTGCTCGTCAGCGTCGAGAAATACCCCGAGCTGAAGGCGAACCAGAACTTCCGGGACCTGCAGACACAGCTCGAGGGGACCGAGAACCGCATTTCGGTCGAGCGCGGCCGGTTCAACGATCTCACGCAGTCCTACAACACGCTCCGCCGCTCGTTCCCGACGGTCATCGTCGCGAACTTCGCCGGCTTCAAGGACCGTCCGTACTTCAAGGCTGCGGAGGGCACCGAGAAGCCTCCCCCGGTCAAGTTCAACTGAGGCCAGGCGGCGGCACGGAGCGGTTTCTTCGGATTTTCTGAGAATGAAAAGAGGCGTCGGGAGTCGGCGGCGACTAATCGGAATGCTGCTCGCCGGGTTCTTCCTTTTCGAAGAAACCTCTGCGTTCGCCTCCGGAGCTCCGGCTTCTCCCTCGAGGCCCGACCGCTACGTGACGGATCTCGCGGGCGCGATTCCGAAAGATCGCGCCTCGGCCCTGAATGAAAAGCTCGCGGCTTTCGAGAGAGAGACGTCGAGCCAGGTCATGGTGTACGTGGACCGAAAGGTGCCCGAGGGGACGACACTCGAGGAGTTTGCGAACCGCGCATTTCGGGCTTGGGGCGTCGGGCAGAAGGGCAAGTCCAACGGTGTCGTTTTCTTCCTCTTCACGGACGGACCGCGGATGAGGATGGAGGTCGGGTACGGCCTCGAGGGCGCGATCCCGGACGCCCGCGCGCACCGCATCAACGTCGAGGTCATCGCGCCCCTTCTCAAGGCGGGCGACGTCGCGGGGGCGCTCGACGCGGGAGCCGACGCGATTCTCGCGGCGGCGCGCGGCGAGCCATACAAAGGGACCGGGAAAACCGAGGCCGAGCGCCGCCGGAAGGCGAGCCCGTTCCTGATATTCCTGCCGATCGGGTTCTTCATCGTCATCATCGTGGCATTCCTTTTCGCCTTCCGCGCCGCGTGGCGCAATGCCCGTCGGCGGGGACGCCGCGGATCGTCCTCGTCGGATTCCTCATGGACTTCGTCGTCCTCGTCGTCTTCCGGCTCCTCATCGTCCGACTCCTCGTCCTCCGGCTCCTCATCCGATTCTTCGGGCGGCGGGGGAGACAGCGGCGGCGGCGGCTCGAGCGATTGATGGCGATCTCGATGCGCCGCCGACTCCTCGCCTTCCTCCTCCTCGCCTTCACCTTCGCGGGCAGTGCGGCGGGGCCTGCCGTGCCTCCCGTCCCAACGCGCTTCGTGACGGACAAGGCGGGCGTGATCGCGCCCGACGTGGCCGCCCGGCTCGAGGCTCAACTCTCGAATTTCGAGAAAGACACGTCGAACCAGTTTCTCGTCTACACGGAGACCACCGTGCCGGACGGAACGACGCTCGAGGAATATACGATCGCGTGCGCGCAGGCCTGGAGGGCGGGTCAGACACAGAGGAAGAACGGGATGATCCTGTTCGTCTTCCCCGGGTCCCGGAAGGCGCGTCTCGAGGTCGGGTACGGGCTCGAAGGCGCGATGCCCGACGCCCTCGCGCGCCGCGTCCTCGACGAGCAGGTGATCCCGCGCTTCCGGGCGAACGACTATTCCGGCGGGATTTCCGCCGGCGTCACGGCCGCGATTGCGGCCACGAAGGGGGAGTACAAGGGGACCGGCCAGGCGCGCGGGCAAAGCCGGGAACGAATTCCCGTTCCCCTCCTTTTCGCGCTCGCCTTCCTGCTCTTCTTCGTGATCGTTCCGGCGCTCCGGGGTGCCCGCCGCGGGTATTCCTACATCGGGCGCGGCGGCTGGGGCTCGGGAGGATTCGGCGGGTTCGGCGGGTTCGGCGGCGGTGGTGGTGGTGGCGGCGGCTTCTCGGGGGGCGGCGGCTCCTTCGGCGGCGGCGGCGCGAGCGGGAGCTGGTGACCCTCATGGCGGAAAGCGAAAAGACGAAGACGTTCTTCGACGGTCTCGACCGCCCGGCAATCGTCGAGGCCATCGGGCGGGCCGAGGTGAAGAGCTTCGGCGAGGTCCGCGTCCACCTGCATCACGGCGCCGTCAAGGACGTGAGAGCGGAGGCGGAAAAGGCCTTCCGGAGGCTCGGAATGGACAAGACGATCCGGGGCTCCGGATGCCTCATTTTCATCGTCCCCGACTCCCGCGCGTTTGCCGTGATCGGCGGCTCTGGAATCCACGAAAAAGTGGGGGATGCGTTCTGGGCCGAGGCGCGGGACGCGGCCGGGGCTCTCTTCGCTGAAGGGAAGTTCTCGGAAGGCATCGTCGCGGCGGTGGACAGGCTCGGCGACGCTCTTGCTCTCTTCTTCCCGAAGACGGGGCCCAGGGACACGAACGAGCTGCCGGACGAGGTCAGCGAGGACTGACGCCGCTTTGACAGGCGTGGGCCGGTCTGGTATTTTTGTCGGCCGTTTTGCTCGGGAAGTTGAGGTAAAGCATGTACGCAGTTATCCGGACCGGGGGCAAGCAGGTACGAGTCGCCGAGGGCGACGTCGTGCGTGTCGAGCGCCTCACGAAAGAGACCCTCGAGAAGGGTGCTGAGGTGTCGCTGACCGAGGTTCTCGCCATCGGCAAGGACGACGGCCTGCATCTCGGCTCCCCGCTCGTTTCGGGTGCAAAAGTGACGGGCGTCGTCGTCCGCGAGACGCGCGGACCGAAGCTCCTCGTCTACAAGAAGAAGCGCCGCAAGGGCTTCCAGCGCACCCACGGACATCGCCAGGATCTCGTCGAGATCCGCATCGCGTCCATCACGGCCTAATCAAGGCGGAGACGAAAACAAAATGGCACACAAAAAAGGTCAGGGTTCGTCCCGCAACGGACGCGACAGCAACAGCCAGCGCCTCGGCGTGAAGCGTTTCGCCGGCCAGCTCGTGTCGGGCGGCTCGATCCTCGTGCGGCAGCGCGGCACCCCCCTGAAGCCGGGTCTGAACGTCGGCCGCGCCAAGGACGATTCGCTTTTCGCGAAGGTGGACGGAACCGTGAACTTCCACGACAAGGGCCGCCTCGGCCGTTTCGTGAGCATCACGCCCTCCGTCGCTGCCGCCGAGAAATAAGACGCCCTTTTGTTCATAGACGAAGCGGTCATCCACGTCGCCGGGGGCGACGGAGGTAATGGCTGTGTCGCCATGCGGCGCGAGAAGTACGTCCCCCGGGGCGGGCCCTCGGGCGGCGACGGCGGGGACGGAGGCAGCGTCACGTTCGTCGCGGACCGGGGCCTCAACACCCTCTACCCGTTCCGCTTCCAGCGGCGCTTCGCCGCGGGACGGGGCGGTCACGGGAAGGGCAACGACCGCCACGGTCGGAATGGGGCGGATCTCCCGGTTTCGGTGCCCGTCGGCACGGTCGTACGCGTCCGCGAGACGGGCGAGATCCTCGGCGACCTGGTCGAGGAGGGCCAGACCCTGCTCGTGGCCCAGGGCGGAAAGGGCGGGAAGGGGAATGCCCGCTTCGCGACGTCCACGAATCGCACGCCGCGGCGCGCCGACCCGGGCGGCGAAGGCGTCCGGCTGGAGCTCGCTCTCGAGCTGAAGCTCCTCGCGGACGTGGCCCTCGTCGGGCTGCCGAACGCCGGGAAGTCCACGCTCATCGCCGCGATCTCGGCCGCCCGCCCCAAGATCGCCGATTACCCGTTCACGACGCTCGTGCCGAACCTCGGCGTCGTCTCGTGGGAGCGCTTCCGCACCTTCGTGGCAGCGGACGTGCCGGGGCTCATCGAGGGCGCGCACGAAGGCCACGGCCTCGGAATCCGGTTCCTGAAGCACGTCGAAAGGTCGCGCCTTCTCGTCCACCTCGTCGACGCCGCGTCGCTCGACGCGGACGACCCGGCGGCAGACGCCGAGAAGACGATCGCGACGATCGAGCACGAGCTCCTCTCCTTCCAGCCCGAGCTCGCGGCACGCGAACGCGTCCTCGTGGCCACGAAGAACGACGCGGCGTCGAAGGCGCAGATCGCGGCGGTTCGCGCCGCCGCGAAGCGCCGGGGCCTCGCCTTCTTCTCGATCTCGGCGGCGGCCAGGCAGGGGCTCGACGCCCTCGTCCCGCACCTCGGCACGAGGCTCGACGCTCTCGCGGCGTCCGCCGCGCCCGGCTCGTCCCAGCCGTTCGCTCACTGACATGCGCATCGGCGTTTACGGCGGCTCGTTCGATCCGGTGCACTTCGGGCATCTCGTGCCCGTCGAAGAAGCGCGCCGTCTTCTCTCTCTCGACGAGATCCTCTTCGTGCCGGCGTTCCAGCCGCCGCACAAGCCGGCGGGTCCGTCCGCGCCCTCTCACCACCGCTTCGCGATGCTCGCCCTCGCGCTGGAGGCATATCCCGCGTTCCGCCTGACCGATTTCGAGGTCGCTCGGGGCGGCACCACGTTCACGATCGAGACCCTGCGGCACCTGCGCGCCGCGCGGGCCGACGCCGAGCTCGTCCTCGTTCTCGGGTCCGATTCCCTCGCGGGGATCACGACCTGGCGCTCGTGGCAGGAGATTCTCGACGAGTTCTCGATCGCGGTCGTCGAACGCGAGGGGTTTCCGGCCGGCGTGCTCGCTCGCGAGCTGCCGCAGGCGATTTCCGGACGGATCGGCGAAACGATTTTCTTCGCGGGCAACGCACCGGTTACAATTTCGTCCACGTGGTTAAGGCGCGCCATCCCAGCGGGAGAGGATCTGAGCGGAAGTCTCCCGGCGAACGTCGCCGCGTATCTCCGAAGGCACGCCCTGTACCGGGTCCCGTGAAACATCCGGTTCCCCAGGTGGGGCCCATCGACGACCTCATCGAGGCGACCCTTCAGCGGACCGGAGCGCGCTCCGGAGCGCGGGCTTCGGCAGCCGCTGCTGCGGCGGCCTCCCACTCCGGCGCATCCGAGAAGCCGCGCGCTTCCGCCGACCCGGGGCTCGACGCGCGCTTGACCGAACAGCTCAAGAAGGGCGTGGCCGCGCTTCTCGACAAGAAGGCCGAGAAGCTCGTCGTCCTGAATCTTCAGGGTCTGACGACGATCTCCGACTACTTCGTCCTCGCGACGGCGGGGAGCGATCGGCAGGCGCAGGCTCTCTCCGACGCCGTCGAGCTGGCCCTCAAGGCCGTGGGCCGCCGGCCGATCTCGATCGAGGGCTATTCCTCGGCGGCCTGGATCCTCCTCGACTACGGCGACGTGGTGTTCCACGTCTTCCACGACGAGGCGCGCCGCTTCTACGGCCTCGAAAGGCTGTGGGGAGACGCTCCGGACGCCACGGCGGCGTTCCGCTAGGCACCTTATGGCGGGACGCCCCGCGTCCTCCGCCCTGTTCGTGACGCGCCACCGCGGCCTCCGGGAGCAGCTCAGGCGGCTCGCGCGCGCGGTTGACTCGGCCAACACGGTGCTCCTCCTCGGAGCGCCCGGAACGGGGAAGGACCGGCTCGCCCGCCTCCTGCACGAGCGCTCGGCGCGCGCCGCGGCGCCCTTCGTGCGCGTGGATCTCGCGGCCGTTTCGGACGATCTCTTCGAGAGCGAGCTCTTCGGGCACGAGCGCGGGGCCTTCACGGGTGCCGTCGCGGGAAAGCCCGGCCTCCTCGAGGGCGCGGGCGAAGGAACGCTCTACCTCGACCGGGTCGACGCGCTCTCTCTTCGCGCTCAGGGAAAGCTCCTCCGCGTCGTCGAGGAGCGCCTCGTGCGGCGCGTCGGAGGCACGCGTCTCCTGCCGCTCCGCGCGCGGCTCGTGGCCTCCGCTGGACCCGACCTGCCGCGCCGGGCGCGCGCCGGGACGTTCCGGGAGGATCTCTTCTACCGGCTCGCGGTCGTCACGGTCAGCCTGCCCCCTCTCGCCGAGAGGGGCGAAGACGTTCTTCCGGCGGCGCGCGCTCTCGCGAAGGCCGGTGGGGGCCCGGCCCTGTTCACGGCGGCCGCGCGGCGCGTGATCCTGGGGCATGCCTGGCGCGGCAACTTCCGCGAGCTCGAGAACGTCGTCCGCAGGGCCGCGAACGAAGCGCTCGCCGAAGGCGCTGCCGCCATCGACGCCCGGCACCTGAAGCTCGCGGGCCCGTCGGATCCCGAGGCGCTCCTCCACGCGGCCGCTCACGCGCGCTGGTCCCTCCGGCAGCTCGCGAACGCCTACATCGCCCTCATCCTCGACGAGGCGGGTGGAAACGTGGCCGAGGCGGCGCGCCGCCTCGGGGTAGCCCGCAAGACCCTTTACGCGAGGCGGACGGGCCCTTGAGAATCCGGTTTCTCTTCGTCGGCAAGAGCGACGAAGCCGAGTACGCCCGGGGCGTCGAGCGATACGCCTCACGCATCGGCCGCTTCGCGTCGTGCGACGTGACGATCGTCAAGGAGGAGAAGCCAGGCCCGAAACCGGATGCCGCGCGCATTCGCGCGAAGGAGGCGGAGCGTCTCCTCGCGGCCCTCGCCCCGCGCGATCTTCTCGTGCTCCTCGACGAGAACGGCAAGGAAAAGACGAGCGCGGAATTTGCGGCCGACCTCCGCTCCTGGCTCGATTCGTCGCCTTCGGCGGTCGTCTTCGCGGTGGGCGGTGCGTTCGGTCTGGACCCCGTTCTGCGCCCGCGGGCGCGTGCTATCCTCCCGCTTTCCCGGATGACCCTGCCCCATCAGCTGGCACGGTTGGTCCTGACGGAACAGGTTTACCGGGCGACCGCGGCGCTTTCCGGCGTCGCCTATTCCAAGTGATCTCGAGGGAGACGACCAGCATGTCACCTAAAACCGCCGCGATGCCCGCCAGGTCCACGAAGAAGGAAGTCGGCGACAAGGTGAGGAAACGCCTTCTCACCAAGCGCGACGAGCTCGTCCAGGACCTCGCGAAGAATCGCCAGGTCTCCGACGAGACGAGCGACGAGTCGGCGCAGGACATGGCCGACCGTGCGACGTCCGCCTACACGAAAGAGTTCGCGTATTCGCTCTCCGAGAGCGATCGCAAGCTCCTCCTGCTCATCGAGGAAGCGCTCGGGCGGCTCGACACGGGGACGTACGGCACGTGCGTCCACTGCTCGCAGGTCGTCCAGGAGAAGCGCATCGAGGCGGTTCCCTGGGCGCGCCACTGCCTGGACTGCCAGGAATTGCAAGACAAGGGATTGTTGTAGTTTCGGGGCGTGAAACGCCCCGATCCCTTCGCGCCGCTCGCCCCGCTCCTCGCCTCGGCGAGGACGACGCCTCTCCATCCGGTCCTCTTCCTGTCCGGCGACGACGACTGGATCGTGGCCGAGGGCGCGCGCCGCCTGACGGCGGCATTTCAGGAGGCCTTCCGCGAGGGAGAGGTTTCGACGTACGAGGCGGCGGGCGAGGGCGTGAAGGAAGCCGTGGCGGATGCCGCGACCGTCGCGCTCTTCTCGACGAACCGGCTCGTGGTTCTGGAGGCCACGGAGTTGTTCCGCGGCAAGGGCCTCACGGCGGAAGAGGTCGATGCGCTCCTCGATGAGGCGGCGGAGGCCCAGGGCGACGCGCGCGTCCTCACGCGCCTCGCGCGCAAGGCGCACACGTTTGCCGGGGCGGCCGGCGTCGCCGTCGGCGACGATCCCGAGGACGCCGCGCGCCGGATCGCCGGGCGCGTGAAGCGCGCCGACCGCGCGCCGGAGCTTGCCGCGCTCCTCGCGCTCCTGCCCGCGTTCGAGGAAGGCGCGGAGTCCGCGCTGGACAGGCTTCTCGATTTCGCGGCGCGCGCGGGCGCGTCCGACAACGTCCTCCTCGTCCACGCCGTCACGCCCGACGCGCAGCACCGCGCGACGCAGGGCCTCCGGCGCGCGGCGCGCGCCGCGGACCTCTCCGTGCCCGATGAATCCGCGCGCCGCGAGCGCCTGGCCGCGCTCGGTCTCGAACGCGCCATCGACCGCCAGGTTCTCGTCGAGCCCGAGGTCTTCGAGCTTCTCTCCGGCCGGGGCCGGCTCGCGGCGCGGCCGTTCCTCTCGGATCTCGATCGCCTCATCGACTCCGCGGCCGGGCCGCGCGTGACCGCCGAAGAGGCCGCGCGGCAGATCGCCGACGAGAGCCGTGAGTACGGCTCGGACTTCGTCGAGGCCGTCGCGGGGCGCGATGTCGCCGGGGCTCTGCGCCTTCTCGGGAAACTTCTCTCGGGAGCCAGCTTCAGCGCGTTCCGCCCGTGGGGAGGCAAGGAGGACGCGCCTTCGGCGAAGAAGGGGCCGCGCGGCGAGGCCGCGTTCTTCCCGCTCCTCGGTCTCCTCGCGGCCGAGATCAGGAGGATGCTCGCGCTGCGCGCGGCTCTGGACGAAAGGGCGGCGTCTTCCTCTTCGTCGGGCGCGCCGCGACGCGTGGACTACCGCGGATTCGTGGACCGCATCCTTCCGGCGCTCAAGGCGACCCGCCCGGGTCTTCCGCCCCTTCCTCTCGACGCGCACCCGTTCATTCTCCACAAGGCCTACCTCGCGGCCCTGGGCTGGACGGCAGAGGACCTCAAGCGCGCGCTCATCGGGCTGGAGGCGATCGACCGCGGCGTCAAGAGCGGGGCGGGCACGGGCCCGGAGCTGCTCGAGGCGTGGCTTCTCTCGCGGGCTAAGATCCCCGGCCTGTGATCGAGCCGTCCGGCGACCCGCGCGTGCGCTTCGACCGGCGCGACCGCATCTTCATCGCCCTCTGTCTGCTCACGATCGCCGGCGGCGCCCTCGTCTTCCGCGCCGGGTTCACGCGCGCGTTCCCCGAAGCCTCGATCGACTTCAAGGTCACGCGCGAGGAGGCCATTCGCCGGGGTGCCGACGCGCTCCGCGCGCGCGGTTTCTCTCTCGACGGGATGCGCTCCCTCGCGATTTTCGACGGAGACGACGAGGCGAAGGTCTATCTCGAGAGGACGCTCGGCCTCGAGAAGGCGAACCCGGTCTTTGGGTCGACGGTGCCCGTCTGGCGCTGGTCCGTCCGCTGGGTGCGTCCGCTCGAGAAGCTCGAATACCGGGCGGCGGTCTCGCCGGACGGGCGGCTCCTCGCGATCCGCCGGATCCTGCCCGAGAAAGAGGCCGCCCACGACCCGGGCGAGGCGGGAGCGCGCGCGCTGGCGGAGGCGGAGATCCGGACGCTGCGCGGGATCGAAGCGTCCAGCCTGCGGTTCATCGAGGCGACGGTCGAGAAGCGCCCCGCGCGCGTGGACCGGACGTTCGTCTGGGAGTCGAACACGATCCGTTTCGGGGATGCCGCGCTCCGCTACCTCGTCGAGGTGCAGGGGGATCGCGTCGGGCGCTCGTCGTTCCACCTCGAGGTGCCGGAGAAGTGGCGGCGCGATTACGAGACGCTCCGCTCGAAGAACCTGGCGGCCGGGACGGTCGCGACACTCGGCCTTCTTCTCACGGCTCTCGCCATCGTCGTCGTCTTCCTCGAGCGCGTACGCCGCAAGGACGTGAAGTGGAAGTGGGCGCTCGCGTTCGCGGGGACGGGCGCGCTCCTGCAGTTCCTCGCGTCGCTCAACGAGATGCCGATCCGGCTGTTCGACTACGAGACCTCGGACGGATGGGCGGGCTTCGTCGCGAAAGCGGTGGCGGGCGACCTGGGGGGAGCCGTCACCCTCGGCGTCGTGCTGCTCCTCCTCGTCGCGGCCGGGGAGCCGCTCTACCGGGAGCGCTATCCGGACAAGCCGGCCCTCGGCCGCATCCTGTCGCTCCGCGGAATCGGCTCGAAGCGTTTCTTCCGTGGGCTCCTCCTCGGTTACGCGATGACGGCGTTCTTCTTCGCATACCAGATCGTCTTCTACATCGTGGCCGCGCATTTCGGCGCGTGGGCTCCCGCCGACGTGCCGTACTCGAACCTGCTCGGCACCTCGTTCCCCTGGCTCGGCGTCCTCCTGATGGGATTCATGCCCGCGACGACCGAGGAGTTCTCGTCGCGGATGTTCTCGATTCCCTTCGCCGAGCGTTTCCTGCCGCGCTGGGCGGCGGTGGTCGTCCCCGCGCTCATCTGGGGCTTCGCGCACAGCACGTATCCGAATCAGCCCTTTTACATCCGGGGCGTGGAAGTGGGGTTCGCCGGAATTCTCATCGGCTTCGTGATGCTGAAGGCGGACATCTTTCCGCTCCTCGTGTGGCACTTCACCGTCGACGCCGTCTACACGGCGCTTCTTCTCCTGCGCTCGTCCAACCCGTACTTCGTCGTGTCCGGCGCGGCCGCGTCTCTCGTCCTCCTGCTTCCGCTCGGCGTGTCGCTCGTCCTCTATCTCCGGCGCGGCGGTTTCACGCCGGACGGGGATCTCACGAACGCCGCGACCGGCACGGCGCCGGCGCCCGCGCGTGCCGAGGAAGGTGTTCCATCGAGCTGCGCGCCGCCGCGCGCGCTGAGCCCCGCGCGCGTCGCCGCGGCTCTCGCCCTCGCGCTCCTCGCATTCGCCGCCGCGCGCTTCGTCCTGCCCAGGGCCGGACTCTGGGAGGACGTGAAGGTCACGGTCGACCGCAAGGGAGCGAAGGCCGCCGCGGGCGCCTGGCTGAAGGCGGCGGGCGACGACCCCGCGGGATACCTCTCCGTGGCGACGACCGCCACCGCTTTCCCTGCGCTCGAGGATCCTTCCGACACGGGGACGGGTCTCGTCCCGTACGGCGAGTCGGATCTCGGGGAGCGTTGGCTCCTCGAAAAGGGCGGCATGTCGCTTCTCGCGAAGTGGGCGACGACGATTTTTCCGGGGCCGGTCTGGAACGTGAGGTACGTGCGCGCCCTCGACGAGCACGGCGCGACCGTGTCGGTGGACGCGCGAACGGGCCGGGTCGCGGGCTTCCACCGCTCCTTCCCCGAGGCCGAGCCCGGCGCGAGCCCCGACGAAACAACGGCACGCGCGAAGGCGGCGAAGGTCCTCGCGTCGTTCGGCTTCGACCCTCTCGCGTGGGAGGTCGTGTCCTCGAAGAGCGAGGCGCGAAAGGCGCGGGGGGACACGCTCGTCGTTACCGAGTCGCGTCTCGAGCGCTCCGGCGAGGCGACCCGGCGCGCGGTCACCGGGTTCGCGGGCGACGTCCCGTCCCTTTTCGCCACGGCCCTGAAGCTGCCGGAAGACTGGATTCGTTCCCGCGAGAAGTCGACGGCCGCGACGTATGCCGCGATCGTGTGGAAGATCCTCGCGTGGGGAACGCTCGTGGGGCTCCTCGTCGTGGAGTTCGTGCGCCTCTCCCGCGCCGGGTCGATTCCGTGGCGGCGCGTCCTCCGGCTCGCGGCCTTCCTCGCCCTGCCGGCGATCTTCTCTCGCGTCCTCTCGCTTCCGCTCATCCTCACGCGTTACGACTCACAGTTTTCGATGCCGGTCTTCGCGATCGTCGCGGGCGTGGGCCTGCTCGTGGGCGTCCTCGTCGCCTACGGCGCCGCCGTCCTCGCGGTGGCACTCGTCTTTGCGGTGAAGCCGGACGCGGCGGCCGCGTTCCGGCGAGGCGGCGCCGACGGCCCGCGCGCCTTCGCGGCCGGCGCGGGCGCCGCCGTGCTCGTTCTCGGCGTGCGCGCGCTCGCCCGCGGCGTCTCTGCGACGTTCCCCCTCGAGGCGGGAGTGTCGGGCTTCTCGTTTCCGCAGGGAGTCGAGACGCTCATTCCCGCCGCCATCGTCCTCGACGGCATCGTCGTTCGCGCCCTTCTCCTCGGGGGAGGTGCGGCCTTTCTCGCGCTGCTCCTCCACGACGTTCTGAAGAAACCGGCTCTTCGTCTGGGGCTTCTCGCGGTCGCCGTCGGCGTCTTCGCGCCGTTCGGCGCGCGGACGGCCGGCGAGCTCGCCGTTCCCGTCTTCGCGGGCGCCTTGACGGCGCTCGCGGCGGTCGCGGCGATCACCGTGTTCCTCCGCGACGACCCGCGGGCATACTTCTTCGCGGCGGCGCTCCTGGCCGCGGCGGGATCGGGAGCCGACCTCGTGTCCAGCGGCGTGACGCCGTGGGTGTGGAACGGCGTGGCCGTGCTCGCCGCCGTGGCGGCCTTCGTCGTCTTCCGCGGCCTGGACCGGCCGCGGCGGGATGCGGCCGCTCTGCCGGTCAGCGGGGGCTGATCGCGGTCCCGATGATCCTGGCCCTCGCGATCGTCTTCTTTCTCGGGATCGGCCTGCTTTCCTTCCGCCTCGCGAGATTCCTCCTTCCGGACGAGGACCTGGCGACGACGCTCACGGCGGCTCTCGTGTTCCTGGTCGCGTGCTGGACCGTCGTCGCAACGTTGCTGGGTCACTTCGGCGCCCTGACGCCGCGGACCGTTCTCTTTGCCGGGGCGCTCGCCCTGCTGGCGGCCGCACCCCTCGCGATGCGGGCGCCGGTGCCGCCGAACCGAATCGTCCAGTCTGGGGGCCAGGCGGAACGCTCGACGATGCTGGCCGCCCTCGCGTTTTTCGGGATCGCGACGGCCTTCGCGGTCTTCTCGCAATGGGACGCACCTCCGGGCGCACACGGCTTCGACGACACCTCCTACCATCTCTCGGCCGCCGCGACGTGGCACCAGTGGCACGACCTCCGGAGCATGAAGTTCCCGATTGGCGACGGCAGCACGACGTTCTATCCGATCGCCGGGGAGCTGTTCTCACTGTTGCTCCTCGTCCCGCTTGGCGGCATCGACTTCCTGGCGCGGTGGAGCGAGGTTCCGTTTGCGCTGTTCTCCCTCGTCGCGCTCGCCTCCCTCGCGCGGCTGCTGTCGCTCCGCGCGGGAGCGGTGGGCGTCGCGGTGCTCCTCTATGCGGCGAATCCGCGTGTCTTCCCGTCAGGGATGCTCGGGGCGGGCAACGACCACCTCGTGGGCTTTTGCGTCCTCGCGAGCGCCTGCGCCGCCCTGCTCCTTCGACGCGGCCCCACGCCCGGGCGCGCCGTATTCCTCGGAGCGTCTCTCGGCCTGCTCATCGGCACCAAGTACACCGGAGCGATGTTTCTTCCTCCGCTCGTCCTTCTGGCGGGCGCGTGTGCGGCTTCCGGGCTTCGGCGGAAGCAGACGGGCGATTCCCGCCCCGGGTTTCGATCGGCCTGGCTCGGATGCCTGGCGGGGGCGCTCACGCTCGTCGGCGTCGGCGGTTACACGTATCTGCGCAACGCGGTCGGGACCGGGAACCCTCTCTTCCCGGCGACGCTGAGCGTCGGGGGTCATCGGATTTTCCAGGGTTGGGCGGGGGACACGATCGCCGGGCTCGGGGCGGGGGGAGGGTCCGATCTGGAGCCGCTCCGATTTCTCTGGGACCGTATCGACCTCTTCGGGCCGTTGTTCCGATGGATCCTCCTTCCCGCTGCCGTGCTGGCGCCGCTTCTCGCTTTTCTCTCGTGGCTCGGCTCGCTTGTGCGACGCGCGCGGCCCGGGAGAGGCCGGGGCGTCGAAGCGGGAGAAGTCGTCCTGCTCACGCTGCCCGTCGTCCTGTACCTGACTTTCGTCCGCCTGATGGTCGACCACCGGGACATTCGATACGTGTACGGAGCGCTCGCCCTCGCGGGGATCGCCGTCGCGTGGCTCGTGGAGCGCCTCCCGTCGCGTGTGGCGCGCCTGGGCCGGCAGGCGGTCCTCCTCGCAGTCATGGCTGCGCTGGTCGCCTCGCAGCATGCGGATCGGGGCACGGGTTGGGTCCTCGCGGCGGGGGCACTGAGCGCCGCGATCGTCATGGCGGACGTCCTCTGGCGGCGCGCGGCTCCGCGATCTTCGAAGGTCGGACCGATGGGGGTGAGTCTGATCGTCGCGACGGTCCTCGTCGCGCTCGTCTCGATGTTCGGCGGGCGGCTCCTCGAGACGTATCTGGCGCGGAAGCTCGACACCATCCCGGCGGCCGCGTTCCTCGACGGCGCCGCGCCCCCCGGCACGACGATCGCCTTCTGCGGCGGCAACCAGCCGTACCCGTTCTTCGGGCGGCGCCTCCAGAATCGCCTGCTTTACGTCCCCATCTACCGCGGTCCATCGGCACGGGGAGGTCTCGACCCGCCGCTCGGAGCCTCGTTCTTCTCGTGGGGAGGGCCGTTGGAATTTCCCCGGCATCGCGCTGTCCGCGAGGAGTGGCGGGAGAACCTCCGGCGGCTCGACGTCGGGTTTGTCGTCGTCGTGAAAACGGGGGACGAGCTCCCCGAGAGGGACTGGATCGCGATCGAGCCGGAAGAGTTC